>JAHWKI010000257.1 GCA_019347975.1 Gemmatimonadota bacterium | reverse complement strand
GCGTTTCTGTTGCACGCACCCTCACCCCGTGGTCGAGGGGAGAAGGGGAGGGGGAGGGTCAAAGGAGAGGGAGGTGGCGCGTTGTCCATGGTGGAGCGGGGGTCGTATCTTGGCGTATGAGAGAGGAAGCAGGGGGGGCGGAGGGGGCGGGGACGGGGCCCCCCACCCGTGCGGGTCACGTGGCGCTGGTGGGGCGGCCGAACACGGGCAAGTCGACGCTGCTGAACACGCTGCTCGGATCGAAGCTGAGCATCGTGACGTCGCGTGAGCAGACGACGCGTGAGCAGGTGCTGGGGCTGCTGACGGAGGACGGAGTCCAGATGGTCTTCGTCGACACGCCCGGGCTCCTCGCGCCGCGCTACCTGCTGCACACGTCGATGCTGGAGGAGGCGCTGGCGGCGGTGGGGGACGCCGACGTGGTCCTCCTGCTCCTCGACCCGACACGGGACGAGCCGCCGGTGCCCACCGATGACGTCCTGGAGCGGCTCCGGAGCCGCGGCTCGGCGCTGCAGGTGGCGGTGAACAAGGTGGACGTGGGCGCGCCGGGGGCGGTGGCAAGGCTGACGGAATGGTGCCGCTCGTCGCTTGGTCGTGAGCCGTTGCTGGTGTCGGCCGCGACGGGGGAGGGGCTCGAGGCGCTGCGCGAGAGGCTCGTGGCCGGTCTTCCCGAGTCGCCGTTCCTGTATCCGGAGGAGGACCTGGCGGTGCAGCCGGTGCGCTTCTTCGTCGCGGAGCTGATCCGGGAGACGATCTTCGAGGAGTACGAGCAGGAGGTGCCGTACTCGAGCGGGGTCCGGATCGAGGAGTTCCGCGAGGCGGAGGACCCGGTGTTCATCCGGGCGGAGATCTTCGTCGAGCGGGCGAGTCAAAAGGGGATCCTGATCGGGAAGGGTGGCGCGGCCATCAAGCGCCTCGGCAGCCGGTCGCGGGAGAAGATCGAAGCTTTTCTGGGGCAGCGGGTGTATCTGGACCTGTGGGTGAAGCCGCTGGCCGGGTGGCGGAAGAACGCCGCGTCGCTGAAGCGACTGGGCTACCGGGTCCCGGAAGCGAAATGAGGAGGCATCATGCTGGATGAGAAGCTGCTCGAGATCCTGGTCTGCCCGCGGTGCAAGGGAGAGCTGGAGCACCGTACGGCCGCGGGCGAAGAGCTGGTGTGCCCCGCGTGCCGGCTGCGTTACGAGGTGCGGGACGGGATCCCCATCATGCTGATCGATGAAGCGAAGCCGCTGGATGCCGACGGCTGAAGCCCGGCTCCCGGGGCGGCGGTTCTGGATCCCGCTGCTGGCGCTGCTGGCGCCTGGCGCGACGCTCGCGCAGGGCGAGCCGGAGCCGGACCGCTCCCAGGAGTGCTGTCTGCTCCTGCTGGTCCCGGTCGGCGCGCGCGCCAGCGCCATCGGAGGGACGCTCACGGCGCGCAGCGGACCGGACGCCGTCTTCCGGAACCCTGCCGGGCTCGCCGGCCTGCGGTCGAGCATGTTCGTCATCCATCATTCGGACATGAGCCTGGCCGCGCAGATCGACGCCTTCTCCTTCTTCCTGACGCCGTTCTCCAGCACGGTGGGCCTGTCGTATCAGCTGTTCGACAAGGGCGACATCAAGACGACGGACGTGTCCGGCCAGGAGATCGGGGAGCTGTCCCTCCGCGACCACCTCGGCGTCGCGTCCTTCGCGACCGCACTCGGCCGGGACCTTTCCGGCGGCGTGAGCTACAAGGTGTTTCAGCAGCGGATCGACTGCCGCGGGGATTGCGGGGGCGTGGAGTCCCATGGTACCACGCAGGCCGTGGACGTGGGACTCCGCTACACGCCCGCATGGCTGCCGGAGCTCGAGCTCGGCGTCGCCGTCGTCAACCTCGGCTTTCCCCTCCAGATGGTGAACGCCGCGCAGGCGGACGCGTTCCCGGCTCGCTTCCATCTCGGCCTCGGCTACGACGTCCTTGGAGTGGTGCGGGAGGACAGCGTCCTGGCGCTCCGTGTGCTGCTGGACCTGCGGGACAGCCTGAGGGAGCCCGGGCGGGACCTCGTCCCCTCCTACGGCCTGGAGCTGGACGTGCAGCGCATCATCTTCCTCCGGGCGGGATACGCACCCGGTGAGGGGCTCGGGACCGGCGCGGCGGTCGGCGTGGAGCTGCGCTACGACCGGTTCGATGTCGCCCTCGCCCGCTCCTTCGTGAACTCGAGCCTGGAAGCGGACACCGAGCCGTTCCAGGTCTCCTTCGGTCTCCATTTCTGAACGTGCGCACCGGCCTGCTGGCGCTCGCTCTGGCGGCGGCCGCCGCTCCCGCCGCGGGCCAGGTCGCCGTGGTCCGCTTCGCCCCTCCCGCGCACGCCTGGATCCAGGGTGGCGACGGGTCCTCCGAAGAGCCCGGGTGGCGGGGATCACGCCTCCGCGAGAGCCTGAGCTCTCCCGGAGGGGCCTTTGCCGCGTCCCTGCTGGTCCCCGGTGCCGGGCAGGCGGCTCTGGGGCTCCGCCGCTGGCCGCTGTACGTGGTCGTCGAGGCGGGGCTCTGGTGGCTGTGGGCGGACGCGCGCGGCGACTACCTGGGCTATCGAAGCGGGTACCGCGACCTCGCGTGGGAGGCGGCACGGATCCAAGAGGAGCCGCGTCGTGACGGCGGCTGGCCGTACTACGAGGCAATGAGCCACTACGTGGAGAGCGGTCTCTTCGATACGGACCCGGTGGCCGGGATCCAGCCCGAAGAGGATCCGACGACGTACAACGGCTCGGTGTGGGAGGTCGCCCGCGGGATCTTCCTGCCCGGCGGATCGCCGAGCCCGGGAAGCCCCGAGCACGCGGCCGCGCTGGCCTGGTACGAGGAGCGGGCGGCGGGCCCCGGCTTCCTCTGGAGCTGGGCTGGCCGCGAGGGCGATCTCGACCGGTTCCGGGCTCTCATCGGCCGGGCGGACGACGCCCACCGTACCCGGACGACGGCCTTTGGCGTGATTCTCGCCAACCACCTGGTCTCCGCGATCGATGGCCTCGTCGCCGCCCGTCTCCGGGCCGCGACCGGAGCCGACCTGAACACCATGGTCATACCCGGTTCCGCCGGCCCGGCCTTGCGGCTGGAGCTGCGCGTCCCTCTAGCACACTGATATGGAAACCGATACCGAAGCCGTTCTGGATTACCTCATGTCCGAGGCTCGACGTCCCCTGAAGGGGAAGGAGCTCGCCAGCGAGCTCGGCGTCGAGCAAGCCGCCTACACCGAGTTCGAGGACCTGCTGGGCCGCCTCGTGGGCGATGGGCTCCTCTACCGGGTGAAGGGACAGCGCTACGCGCTACCCACCAAGATCAACCTGGTGGTCGGGCAGCTCCAGACGATCCGGAGCGGCGCCGGGTTCGTGAACCCCGAAGAAGGCTCGGATGTCTTCATCCCGCCGAACGCGCTGTCGTCGGCGATGAACGGCGACCGGGTCGTGGCGCGGGTCGAGCGGAAGCGACGCGGGGATCGCCCCGAGGGCCGGATCATCAAGGTCCTGGAGCGTGCCCGGGAGACCATCGTGGGCGTGTATCACCCGTCCAAGAACTTCGGCTTCGTGGTGCCCGAGGACCAGAAGCTCAATCGCGACGTGTTCGTGCCGCCGGGGCAGGACAGGGGAGCGAAGGACGGCCACGTCGTCGTCGTCAAGGTGACGAGCTGGGGGGACGACAACCGCGGACCGGCCGGCGAGGTGGAGCGGGTCCTCGGCCGGTTCGGCGACCCGGGAGTCGACGTCCTGGCCGTCGCCTACGGGCACGAGCTGCCGCTCGATTTCCCCGCCGAGGTGAACCGCGAGGCCGAGCGCCTCGCGGAGCGCGGGATCCGGCCGGAGGACCTGGAGGGACGGATCGACCTGCGTGGCCAGCTGGTCTTCACCATCGACCCGGCCGATGCCAAGGACCATGACGACGCGCTGTCGATCCGTCCCACGGAGGATGGCCTGTGGGAGGTCGGCATCCACATCGCCGACGTGTCCCACTACGTGGAGCCGGACGGGGTGATCGACGTGGAGGCGTTCCTCCGGGGGACCAGCGTATACATGGTGGACCGGGTGGTTCCCATGCTGCCGGAGGCGCTCTCGGCGGACCTGTGCTCGCTGCGCGCCCACGAAGATCGGCTGGCGGTCACGCTGCTCCTCCAGATGACCGACGAAGGCGACATCCGTCGGCAGGAGCTGGTCCGCAGCGTGATCCGGAGCGCCCACAAGCTCTCCTACGATGACGCCCAGAACATCCTCGACGGCAAGCCCACGCCGTCGGACGAGGTGGCGGAGTCCCTGCGGAGCCTCCTGGCGCTGAGCCGGAAGCTCCGGGCCCGGCGCGAGGGGCGTGGCAGCATCGATTTCGACCTCCCGGAAGCGCGGGTGGTGCTGAACACCGCCGGTGAGCCGACGGACATCCAGCGGGTGCTCCGGCTGGAGACGCACAAGCTGGTGGAGGACTTCATGATCCTGGCCAACGAGGTGGTCGACCGGGAAGCGGTGAAGCGGAAGCTCCCTTTCATCCACCGGGTGCACGAGCCGCCGGACGCCGACCGGATCGACACCCTGCGGACCTTCCTCGGAAGCCTCGGGGCGCGGGTCCCGGAGCGGCCGACGCCGAAGGACCTCCAGGCGGCCCTCTCGAAGTTCGAGGACCGGCCCGAGGAGAGCCTGGTCTCGACCGTCGTGCTCCGCT
>JAHWKI010000055.1 GCA_019347975.1 Gemmatimonadota bacterium | reverse complement strand
TCGAAGTAGTAGCAGATGTAGGCGGGGGTGATCTCGTCGGTGGAGATCTGGTCGCGGAGCTTCTCGCGGACCTCGGGCGTCAGCTCGATGTCCTCCCCCCGGAGCTGGCGGCGGAGGAGGTCCGGGTCGTCCACCAGGAGCAGGACGCGTCCGTCGAACCGCATCTTCGGGGGTCGCTTGGTGACTTCGATCTTCTGGATGTCCATCCGTCGGCCACGTCGGTAGGGGGATCGCCCACTGATGGTACGCGTGGACGCCTAATCTGTGCCGCGCGCGAGGGGCGCCGCAATCGCGCCGGCCTAGGAAAACTGCGCGAGGAGCGCCTCCCGCTGCTCCGCGTTGGCGACGGCGATCAGCTCCATGTCCGCGCGCAGCTCCAGGTCCGCCGCCGGGTTGGCGATGAAGCGGTCGGGCGCCTGGATGGCGATGATGCTGGCGCCGGTGCGGGCGCCGATCTCGGAGCGGCCGAGGGAGCGGCCGACGAGGGAGGGAGGGACCTGGATCCGGAAGAGCTCGAATCCCGCGCCGAGGAGGACGAGCTCGCGCTCCTTCAGGATGGCGGTTATGGCCTCGGCGCCGAGGGCGGCATAGGAGAGCACGAGGTCCGCACCGGCCCGGACGACGGCGGCGATGTTCCGCTCGTGGGTGATCCGGCTCACGATGCGGAGCTCCGGGTTCAGCCGGCGACAGTATACGGAGAGGTAGATGTTCACGCCGTCGTCGTGGGTGGTGAGGAGCACGGAGGGCGCCGCGTGGATCCCGGCCTTCTCTAGGATGGTGCGGTCGGCGGCATCGCCGATGAAGAACGCGTCGGCGACCCCCTCGAGCCTGGGTGCCATCTCCGGGCGCTTCTCCACCAGATGAACCGAGATCCCCTCCTGCTTCAGGGCGGACGCTGCGGCCCTGCCTACCCGACCGCCGCCGATGACCAGGACCGCGTTGAAGTTGGCGTCGTAGATGAGGATCAGCTCGTCCAGCGCGTCGATCTGCTCGCGCGTCCCGACGACGATGGGCACGCTGGAGTCGGTGAGCACGGCATCCGCGTGCGCGGGCTGGAGCCGTCCCCGCTCCCACACCCCTACGATCGAGACGCCGGTGGCGTGGCGGAGCCCGGTGTCGCGGATGGAGCGTCCGCGGAACGGCGTGTTGTGGACCGGGAACTCGCCGATGAGCAGGTCGTGAAACCGGCCGATGATGTGACAGTGGGCGTGCCCGGCGTTCACCCGGGTGGCCAGCTGCTCGCCCAGCTGCCGGCGGAGCGGGAGCACGTGCGTGGCGCCGCTGAGCTCCAGGACGTCCACCGAATCCTCGTCCGTCGCGATCGCGACGATCGGAACGTCCGGTGCGACGTCCCGGACCGTCAGCGTGATGTTCGTGTTCGTCGGATCATCGAGGTTGGCGACGACCATGGCGGCGTGCTCGGCGCGGACGGCGCGGTAGGTCGCCTCGTCGTCCACGGCGCCGGCCACGACCGGGATCCCGTCGACGTGCATCTGGCTGGCGCGAACCGGATCCGGCTCGAGGACGAACCACGGCACCTGGTGGAGCCGCAGCCGCCGGGCGAGCTCCGGGGCGATCGGATCCCACGAGCACAGGACGATGTGTCCGGTGGCATCCGACGGCACCCGGCGGGGGGCCCGCTGCTGGACGCGGGCCTCGAGCCAGGGAGCGTAGAAGAACCGGATGAAGATGAAGGGCAGGAGCACGAGGAGGAGCAGGATCCCCGTCAGCAGGACGAAGGAGCTGAACGCGCGGCCGAGATCGGAGGTGAACGTGATGTCGCCGAACCCGAGGGTGCTCATGACCGTGAGCGTCCAGTACACGCCCGTGATCCACGAGTGGTTCTGGCCCTCCATCGCCATCAGGAAGTGGAAGATCACCGAGTACATGGCGATGACCACGGCGAGGAAGGCGACGTAGCGGACCACCGTGCCGATGTCGCGGCGGGTCTCGCCCTGGCTGAGAAAGAAGGCGAACTGGGTGCTGACGAATTTCATCCCACTCCTCCGCGTGAGTCGGCGCTAAGTATGGAGGCGGCCGGCGCGGCGGGCCACAGGAGCGGCGACGCGGAAGCGGGACGCTCCCGCGAACGGGAGCCGCAGCCGGCGGGCGTTACGGGAACGTCCGCGATTGACGTCCGCCCCCGCCGCCCGCCATCGTGCGGAATCACCCTGCCAAGGAGGCGACGATGACCCGCACGGCCCTCACCCTGCTCGCGCTCGCGGTGGCCCCGGCGCTCATGGAGGCGCAGGCGCCCGCCACGGAGAGCGTGCTGGAGCTGTCCACGTACCTGGAATGGGAGGGGGTGTCGAATCCCCGCTTTTCCCCCGATGGCGGGCAGATCCTCTATACGCGCAGGTGGGTGGACAAGGTCAACGACGCGTGGGAGAGCTCTCTCTGGCTGATGAACGTGGACGGGACGAAGCAGCGGTTCCTGGTGGACGGGTCGTCGGCGGAGTGGTCGCGGGACGGGACGCGAATCGCGTACACGGCGGAGGGCGAGCCGGATGGGACGCAGATCTTCGTGCGCTGGATGGACGCGGAGGGGGCGACCTCGCAGGTGACGCGGCTGACGGAGAGCCCGTCGGGGCTGGCGTGGTCGCCGGACGGGGAGTGGATCGCGTTCTCGATGCGCGTGCCGAAGAAGGATACCTGGAAGATCGATCTGCCGGCGAAGCCGGAGGGGGCGACCTGGACGAAGGCGCCGCGGGTGGTTCAGAGCGTCGATTACCGCCAGGACCGGCGCGGCTTCAATGAGGAGGGCTACGAGCACATCTTCATCGTCCCGGCTACGGGCGGGACCCCGCGTCAGCTCACGTCGGGCGACTGGGATCACGGCAGCCCCGAGTGGACGCCGGACGGCCGGGGGATCCTGTTCTCGACGCTGCGGACCGAGGACGCGGAGTACGCGATCCGCGAGTCGGAGATCTACCGGGTCGACGTGGAATCGGGCGCGATCGCGCAGCTCACGGACCGGCACGGCGCGGACTACGCGCCCACCGTCTCCCCCGACGGGCGGCTCATCGCGTACGTGGGCTACGACTGGAGCGACGACACCTTCCGGGAGTCGGTGCTCTACGTGATGAACGCCGACGGCTCGGGTCCGCGGGCGCTCACGGCGGCGCTGGACCGCTCGCCCTCCGGGCTGATGTGGGCGCCGGACGGGAGCGGGGTCTACTTCAACGCGTCGCGGGAGGGGGTCCGGGACCTCCACTTCGCGCCGCTCCGGGGCGCGCCCCGTCGGGTGACGGAGGGGACGCACGTCCTGTCGATCGATGACATCCGCGGGCGGATGGCGGTCGGGACGCGCACGTCGCCGCACGAGCCCGGCGACATCGTGGTTCTGGACCTGCGGCGTCCCGGCGAGCTGCGGGAGCTGACGAGCGTCAATGCCGACGTGCTGCGGGGCGTACGGTTGGGGGCGGTGGAAGAGCTGTGGTGGACGTCCACGGATGACTTCCGGATCCAGGGCTGGGTGGTGAAGCCGCCGGACTTCGACCCATCGCGGAAGTACCCGCTCATGCTGGCGATCCACGGCGGTCCGCACGCCATGTACAGCGTGGGGTTCAACTTCGGCTGGCAGGAGCACGCCGCGAACGGCTACGTGGTGCTGTATACGAACCCGCGGGGCAGCAGCGGCTACGGCAGCGCGTTCGGAAACGCGATCAAGAACGCGTATCCCGGCAAGGACTTCGACGACCTGATGAACGGCGTGGACGCCGTGATCGAGCAGGGCTACGTCGATACGGAGAACATGTTCGTCTACGGGTGCAGCGGCGGCGGGGTGCTCACGGCGTGGGTGGTGAGCCACACGGACCGCTTCCGGGCGGCGTCGTCGAACTGCCCGGTGATCAACTGGCTGAGCTTCGTGGGGACCACCGATAGCCCGTTCTGGTACTCCAACTTCGAGAAGATGCCGTGGGAGGACCCGAGCGAGCACCTGCGCCGGTCGCCGCTCATGTACGTGCAGAACGTGAAGACGCCCACCATGCTGATGACGGGCGAGCGCGACCTGCGGACTCCCATCTCGCAGACCGAAGAGTTCTACCAGGCCCTGAAGATGCTCCGGGTCCCCACCGCCATGATCCGCTTCAACGACGAGTGGCACGGCACCGGGTCGAAGCCGTCGAACTTCATGCGCACCCAGCTCTACCTGCGCTCGTGGTTCGAGCGCTGGGGCGACCACGACGATCGCGGTTCTCGAACGACCGCCACGGACCCGGACGCGTGACCGGAGCCGACGGTCGGGCGTGATCCTCACCATCACACCCAACCCGTCCCTCGATCTGCTCTTCCGCGCGGAGCGGCTGGTCTGGGACGACGCGAACCGGATCCCGCTGCCGCGCCGCCGCCCCGGCGGGCAGGGCATCAACGTCGTGCGGGCCGCCCGGGCGCTGGAGCCGAACGCTCCGGCCCGGGCGATCGCGCTGCTGTCCGGGGCCGTCGGCCGCGAGCTCTCGGAGACGCTCGCGGCGGAAGGGACCCCGCTCCGCGTCGTGCCGCTGGACGGGGAGAGCCGTGTGTTCGTGGGGGTCCGGGAGACCGAGACCGGCCGGTCGCTGCTCCTGAACCCGCGGGGGCCGGCTGCGGGGGAGGCCGAGGCCGCGGCGCTGCTGGACGCGGTGGAAGAGGAGCTCGCCGTCGCCGGATCGGCGGGGCGTGCGGGGTGGGTGGCCTGCTGCGGGAGCCTGCCGCCGGGGCTCCCCACGGACCTCTTCGCCCGCATCGGCGTCCTGGCGCGAGGGCGGGGGCACCGCTTCGTCGCCGACTGCGACGGCGCCGCCCTCCGCCTCGCGGTCGCCGCCGGCTGTGACCTGCTGGTCCCCAACATCCACGAGGCGGGGCGGCTGCTGGGGCGGGAGATCGGCGCGACGGGAGCGGTCGACGCCGCGCGCTCTCTGCTGGAGCTCGGCCCCGAGGTGGTGGTGGTCACGCTCGGCGCGGAGGGGGCGGTGGCGGTGAGCGGCGAAGGAGCGTGGACCGCAACGCCCGACCTCCCTGCGGAGCTGCGCCAGGAGGCGGACGGCGGGAGCGCCGTGGGGGCGGGCGATACGCTGCTCGCGGCGCTGCTGCTGGCGCTGGAAGCGCCCGGCGGATCGATCCGCTCGGCGCTTTGCGACGGCGTCGCCGCGGGCACGGCGACACTCCTTGGTCGCGGATCGACGCTCCTCACCGCGGCCGACTACGCCCGGGTGCGGCCGCACGTTCGGGTCACTCCGGCGTAGGCGCGACCGCCGCCGACGGGCACGAGAAAGGCCCCGCCGAGCTCGGCGGGGCCTTCCGTCAGGCTGATGCTACCCGCGTCCGCTTAGTTGAGCGGCCGCTCCGGGTCACCACCCTCGTCCGGATCGTTGACATCGATGTCCGGCACGGTCACGGTGTCCTCGGTGACCTCGACCTCGGCCGGCTGCACGTCATACGCCGGGAGCTCGCCCTCCTGGACCTCGACCTCGGGCATCTCGCCCTCCTCGGTCTGGTCCACGTCGCAGGCGGTCATGCCCACGGCGAAGAGGGGCGCGATCAGCAGCGCGAGAAGCTTCTTCGAGCGCATCGTATGCTCTCCTTGATATCGGTTTCGTTGCCACGGTCTTCGGCCGGCTACTGAGCAACAACCGTTCCACACGCGTCACCGGAGCATCAGCACGGTGAAGCTCGTTTCCCCGCGCCGCACCGCCCGCTCCATGCGGCGGGCGAGCCGGGCGCGGAAGAACCGCCGGGTCGGCGGCAGGAGGAGAGCGAAGCCGAGCAGGTCCGTGAGGATGCCGGGGGTGAGGAGGACGATGGCGCCGATGAGGATGAGCAGCCCATCGACGACGGACCCCGCCGGCATCCGGCCCTCGCGCATCTCCTGCTGGATGGCACGCCAGGCGCGGGCCCCCTGGCGACGCGCGAGGGCGGCACCGAGCAGTCCGGTGGCGACGACCAGGGCCAGGGTCCCGGCGAGGCCGATCCACCGGCCGATCTGGATGAGGAGGGCGAGCTCCGCGAGGGGGAGCAGGATGAAGACGGCGAGCAGTCGCAGGAACATGGGCTCAATATAGCGAGTGCCGGGCGGGAACGACGCTTGCACTCGTCCCTGCGAGAGCCACCCCACAGGGATACGAGGCATGCCTGCGACCACACCGGAAACGAGACTGCTCACGTCGGAGGAGCAGAAGTCGCTGACACACGGCGAGTTCTGGATTCCGGAGAAGGAGCGGGAGGTCTACAAGCTGGCGCTGGAGACGCTGAACCGGGCGGGCGTCCCGTACGTGGTCAGCGGGCTGTACGCGATCCACGCGTATACGGGCGTGTACCGGCAGACCAAGGACCTGGACCTGCTGATGGAGCCCGGCGTGGTGGTGCAGGCGGCGGAGGCGCTCAAGAAGGCCGGGTTCAGGGTGAAGCTGGAGGACGCGCACTGGATCGCGAAGGCGCTGAAGGGCGCGCAGATCGACCTGATCTACGGGATGGCGAACGGTCTAGGCTTCATCGACCGCCCGTGGTACGAGAACGCCCGTCCGGCCATCCTCGCAGGGACGCCGGTCCGCATCTCCCCACCGGAGGAGCTGATCTGGCACCGGCTGTTCATCGGCGAGCGTCACCGCTTCGACATGGCCGACGTGGTGCACCTGATCCTGCACCGGGGGCACGAGCTGAACTGGGAGCGGCTGCTGGAGCGGGTGTCCGGCGACTGGCGGCTCCTCCTCTCCCAGCTCCATTTCTTCGACTACGTCTACCCCGAGCACCGGGACCGCATCCCCGACGGGGTTCGGCTGGAGCTGCAGGAGCGGGTGGCACGGTCGCTGGACGGCCGGGACGACCCGGTGGGTGAAGCGCGTGCGGCGGACCGCGACCGCAGGAAGCGGCTGGCGGAGCACGGCATCGAGATCCCGCAGCCCGAGAGCCCCCCGGCGGCGGAGCCGGTGGGGCTGGAGCAGGGGGAGCGCCCGGTCTGTCGGGGGACGCTGCTGTCGCTGTTCTCGTTCGCCATCGATGTCAACGAATGGGGGTTCCAGGACGAGCGCCTGCAGCACGTGGCGGAGCTGAAGGCCACCGAGATCGTGGAGCGTATCCGAGAGGCGGAGGTGTGGAATGGCTGAGCGCAAAACGCGCGTCGCCGCGATCGGCGACCTGCATTTCGATCCGCGTAGTCGCGGCTCCCTGTCCGAGCTGTTCGACCGGGTGAACCGCGAAGCCGATATCCTCGCGCTGGTCGGTGACCTCACCACCCACGGGCGCCGCGACCAGATGGAGGCCTTCATCGAGGAGCTGCGGGTCGTCGATGTCCCGGTGGTCACCGTGCTCGGAAATCACGACCACGAAGAAGACAACGCGGAGGAGCTGAGCGGGCTCCTGGCCGAGGCCGGCATCGTCGTCCTGGACGGCAACGCGGTCGAGATCGAGGGCGTGGGCTTCACCGGCGTGAAGGGGTTCGCCGGCGGTTTCGGCCGCGCCGCCCTGGGACCGTTCGGGGAGCCGCTCATCAAGCAGTTCGTCACCGCCGCCGTGGACGAGTCGCTGAAGCTCGAGCGAGGGCTCCGGGAGCTCAAGACGGATCACCGGATCGTTCTCCTCCATTATGCCCCCATCCCCGATACGCTCGCCGGCGAGCCCGAGCAGATCTACACGTTCCTCGGCTCCTCGCGCCTGCTGCAGCCGATCGAGACCCTGAAGCCGGACGTCGTGTTCCACGGCCACGCCCACCACGGCACATACCGCGGGGAAACGCCCAGCGGGATCCCGGTATTCAACGTGGCCCTGCATGTCCTCCAGGCCGAGGGTCTCGCCGTCCACATGCACGAGGCCGCCGCACCCGAGCGCCGCCGCAGAACGGAGTCCCGCGCCGAGGGGGACGACGAGAACGGGGGGCGCGGCGGTGCGGAAGAGACCGGCGCCACACGCGATGGACGGAAGAGACGGATGGAGCAGCCTTCCCGGGCCACCCGCTGACCGCGGCCGCCCTCACCTCCTTCCGCTCCGGTTCCGCGGTCTCGGCTTCTTCGAGTCCGCCTCCAGGGAGTGGATCATCCGGTCCAGCACGGCACCCATTCGCGCTGGCGTGTACCGGAACCCCAGCGCCCGCATCAGCGGAAGCGTGAGCATGAGCCCGGTCACCGCCATGGCCGCGGACGGGGCGAACAGCCGGCGGTCGATCTGCCCGTCGCGCTGACCCTCTCGAAGGATCCGGTGGTTCGCCACTACCAGCCGCTCGATCTCCCGACCGTACGCCCCGGCTACTCCACCGGGTGTGATCAGCTCGGCCAGCATCAGCACCTCCAGGCGGGCGTTCGCCGTCGCCCGCGGGTGCGCGTATTCGGCGACGGCGAGGCGCGCGGCGCTCCGCAGCCGGCTGCCCGCCGGATCGCCGATCGTCGCGAAATCCAGACGGCGGACGTGCGTCGCGCAGTGCCAGTCCGCGACATCCCGCAGGACCGCCTCCTTGTCAGCGAAATGTGCGTAGAAGCAGCCGGTGCTCACCCACGCCTCGAACAGGAGGTCACGCAGGGTGAAGCCATGGAACCCCCGGCGAACGACCAGCTCGGCGGCGGCAGAGCTGATCCGCTCCCGGGTCTCTGCGAGCCAGTCCTCGGATCGCCTGGGCACGGGCCCCTCCAGGTTTACGGATTCTGAGCGAAGCCCGGCCTATCGGCAGGAACCGGCCACGATGGAAACCGAGCGCTCGCTCTGTTTGTGTGTGGCTTCGAATGTGGGGGGTGCGGCGCTGATGGACATGGCCAGAGCGGCCGCGCTCATGGCTCTGCGGGCCGCCCTCACGCCGCGCTGGTCGGCAGGTGCCGCCGGGCCCGGCGCGGCGTTGATCGCCACGGGCGTTTCAGGGCGAACGGGGGGCTTTCACCTGGAGGGACGGGTCCGCGGCGGGCGGTGGGGGGGCAGGGCCGAGCGGGTCGTAGAGCAGGGGGTCGCGGCGGCGGGCGGCGCCCAGCGGGTAACGCCAGTACGTCCAGGGCTCCTCGAGCATGCGGCGCCTGGCCTGGCGGCTGATGAACTCGGGGATGTCGCCGAGGAGGTCCAGCCCCTGCTCCAGGCGAATGCGGTCCAGCGCCGCGGCGGGGACCTCGACGTCGGTGTCGCGGATCCTTCGCCAGAGCGATCGCACGACGTGCATCACGCCGCGCACGGGGACGCCGCCGGTGTCCACCATGAAGGAAACGCCGCGGAAGACGGGGGAGTGGAAGACCAGGTCGGCGTCGACCTCGACGATCCAGATCCCGGCGCCGTGGCCCGCGGCCGCCGCGCGGGCCTTCGTGGCCTGGCGGTCGAGGAAGGCGGCGTCGCCCATTTTGGCGTGGGGCACCCAGAGCTCGCGGTAGTGGAGGTCGGTGACGATCCACTCCAGCTGGCCGGCGTCGGGTCCGTCGGCGCGGACCCACAGGTCGACGCGCTCCCAGTCCCGCTCCCAGAACTTGTTGAGCTCGGCGGGGGAGAGGAGCAGGTAGCGCCAGACCCAGTAGACGCTGCCCTCGAGCCAGTAGGGTGCATCGGTGTCGCGGGCGTAGGGGCGGCCGGGCCCATCCGCGGTGTAGAGGAGGAGCGCGGGGGGGACGGGCCTTGGTACGAAGAACCAGTCGGCGAGGAGGTACAGGAAGAAGATGCCCGCGAGAGCCCAGAAGAAGACGGACCAGTCGTAGGGCGTGGAGGGCCGGACCACGTCGAAGAGGAACGCGCCGAAGAGGACGGGGAGCGCGCCGAGCAGGGCGGTGAGCCACTCGCGAAAGGCGAGATAGAGGATCAGGACGAGGATCGGGAAACCGACGGGCGCCCAGAGGGCGGCGGCGGTCAGGTAGGGGACGCCGGCCGCGCTGAGGAGGGGCGCCATGACTCCGACGACGATGAGGCCGACGAGGGAGGCGACGGGGAGCTTGTTGGCCGCCCAGAAGAGGGAGCTGAAGCCGGCGACGCGGTAGGGGTCGAGGACGTCGCGGGCGAGGACGGTGTCGCCGATGCGCACGTCGCACCTGGGGCCGAGGTCCGGGTCGCCGGCGGGATCCGGCTCGTGGCCGGCAGGGTCGAGGGTGAGGCGGAAGCGGTCGAGGCCCTGGAGGACCTCGCGGCCGCGGTCGGAGCCGAAGCGGAGCCGATAGCGCCCGAGGCGGCGGAAGGAGCGGAACGCGAAGAGGAGCGGCCCGAGGAGGAAGAACAGGAGGTAGGAGCGCAGCTTCGGCACCTCGAGGTCGGGCCGGTCGATCCCGAGGCGGAACAGCGGCAGGTCGACGAAGCCGCGCCGGACGTGGTCGTCGGGGGTGACGCCGCGGAGGCCGAAGACGTTGGCCCAGTAATCGACGAAGAGGAAGGGTCCGCGGAGCAGGTCCTGCTCCCGGAACCACTGGACGAGGGATCCCGCTGGACCGCTCACGGCGGGCGGCTCAGGCCCCGACCAGCAGCCGATCCTGGGCCTTCTCGAACCGGGCGACGATCTCCGGGTCGTAGCGGGTGCCCGCGCCCTGGATGATCTCGTCCACCGCCTCGGACCAGAGGCGGGCCTGGCGGAAGGCGCGGGTGGACGTCATCGCGTCGAGGGAGTCGGCGATGGCGGCGATGCGGGCGGCGACCGGGATGTCGGCACCGGCGAGGCCGTCGGGATAGCCGCGGCCGTCCCACCGCTCGTGGTGATGGCGGGCGACGCCCAGGATGGCGTCATCGCGGAAGAGGTGGCGGAGCATCTCCCAGGAGATGGCGGGGTGCCGCTTCACCTGCTCGAACTCCTCGTCCGTCAGCCGCTCCGTCTTGTTGAGGATCTCCTCGGGGACGCCGGTCTTCCCCACGTCCATGATCCGGGCGGCGGTGCGGACGCGGTCGGCGCCCACGCCCCCGACCTCGTCGGCCAGGATCCCGGCGAACAGGGCGACGCGGTCGGCGCGGCCGCGGGTGTAGGCGTCCTTGAGTTCGACGGCGGTGACCAGCGCCTGGGTGGCCTGGAGCACCAGCGATGCGACTTCCTCGCCGCCGCGGACCATGCCGATCCGGGCGGCACGCCGTTCCAGCGTGGTGTTCACGACTTCGAGGAGCTGCGCCGGATCCACGGGGGGCCTCAGGATGGCGCGGCAGTCCATGCGCACGAGCCCGGGCTCCGGCTTGCCGGTCCCGCCGGCGACGCCGACGGTCTCCAGGAGAGGGTGGTGCTCGCGCCACTGGCGGAACAGCCGCTCGATGAACGGGGTGAGGGCGGCGCCATCGAGAAGGAGCAGCCCCACCGGCTCGTCCATCAGATGCTCCAGCGCTTCGGATGCATCGTCGCAGCGGACGACACGGACCCCATCGCTCACCAGCGCCTCCTGCACGCGAATGGCGGTGGGCATGGTGCGGGTGAAGAAGAGGATCGCGGGTTGCTCGGCCATGTCAGCTCGGGGTTGTCGTCGTCAGCGGCCTCGGGGCGGTGCCACGGTGACGGTGTAGACCGAATCGACGGGCGATTCCGCCACCTCGCCGTCGTGGACCACGCGGATCACATAGTCGCCCGCCTCGAGCGTCGCCACCAGTACGGCGTAGCCCATGATCTGGGGCTCGGCCTCACACGGCCCCGTTCCCGAGGTGTCCGGCTCGGAGAGGAGGGTGAGCACGATGGTATCTCCCGCCGCCGTGGCGTCGCTGCCGATCCCGCCGTGGCAGCCGCCCTTCAGGAAATAGCCCTCGTAGATGGAGATCATGCCGGAGTCGCCGCGGACGATGGGCGCGGTGGAGCGGCCCTCGGGCATGGGTCCGTACCGCAGGAGGGTCCCCGGCCCGACGGTGTCCGCCAGGGCGGGTTTGGCCGTCAGGCGTGCGGCGTCGGGGCCGTCGCCTTCCGGTCCGTCACCGACACCGCAGCCGGCGACGACGAGCAGCGCCCCGAGGACGCACGACCGCCGGTATCTCAGCTGGCCACGTAGTACGGATTGGCGCCGGAGGCGTGATCGGTCACGTCCACGATCCCGCCGATCTCGGGGATGGCCTCCTTGAGCATCTTCTCGACGCCCTGCTTCAGGGTCACGCGGGCCATCCCGCACCCCTGACAGCCGCCGCCGAGCTCGAGGTAGACGGTGTCCCCGTCGATGTCCACCAGCGTGATCTCGCCCCCGTGCGACGCCACCGCGGGGTTGACCCGGGCCTCCAGCACCTGCCGCACGCGCTCGGCCAGTTCGCCGGCCGGCGCGATCTCGCCGAGGCGGCGGACATTGGGGTTCTTCACCTCGAAGCCCGTGCCCCGGTCGTTTTCCACCCATTCGACGGTGGCGCCGTCGATCCGGGCGGCGCTGCCCTCATCCAGGAGGACCTTGAATCCCTCCATCGGGACCACGCGGTCCTCGCCGGCGGGCTCCTCGTCCACCAGCGCGAACTCGTATTGCGGGGCGAAGGGGCTCCCGTGCACCGCGATCCGGATCTTCGGATCGTCCAGTGCCTCCGCGAACTGGAGGATCATCTCCCGCGCTCTGTCCGTGAACGTCAGCATGGTCTTCTTTCCGTCGTGTACCGCTTGATGGTCCGCTCGTGCTCGTGGCGGGATGTACCCGCGGGCCGGCGCCGGGTTCTGACTTCCTTCAATTGGCTGAAGCCGGGCCGTTGCGGCAACCCCGGCTTGACACCATTTCACGTCGGGGGCAACTGTACGGCCCCCTGCCCTGCACAGGGAACACCCTGCACAAGGACGGTTTCGGATGCACCGCAGCCCTCGCTTTCCGCTCCACGTACTCGTCACCCTCACCGCCGCCGCGCTGTCCGGCTGCGCGCCGGCGACCACCTCGGCTCAGGGAGGACCGGCCCCGGCAGCAGAGGCGGGCGTGTACGACCAGGACCTCCTCGAAGCCTTCACGTGGCGCAACCTGGGCCCGGATCGCGGCGGCCGTTCCATCGCCGTGGCGGGCAGCGACGCCCGGCCGCTCGAGTACTACTTCGGCGCGACGGGCGGCGGGCTGTGGAAGACCACCGACGGCGGCACCACGTGGGCGCCGGTCACCGACGGACAGATCGAGAGCGCGAGCGTGGGCGCGGTGGACGTGTGCGGGACGAACCCGGATGTGGTCTGGCTGGGCACGGGGGAGGTGCAGCTGCGGGGGAACGTGCAGCCGGGGGACGGCGTCTACCGTTCGTCGGACGCCGGGAAGACCTGGACGCACGCAGGACTCCGGGAGGCGCGCAACATCGCGCGGGTGCGGATCCACCCGTCGGACTGCAACACGATATGGGCGGCGGCGCTGGGGCACTACGGCGGCGAGAACGCGGAGCGCGGGGTGTTCAAGTCGACCGATGGCGGGGAGACATGGCGGAAGGTCCTGTACATCGACGCGACGACGGGCGCGGCCGACCTGAGCATCGACCGGGCGGATCCGAACACCGTGTACGCGTCGATGTGGGACGTGTGGCGGAAGCCGTGGGGTCTCAAGAGCGGCGGCCCCGGCAGCGCACTCTACAAGACGACGGACGGGGGCGTCACATGGGATGAGCTGAGCGACAACCCCGGGATGCCGACCGGTCTGCTGGGGAAGATCGGCGTGAGCGTGTCGCCGGTGGACCGGAACCGCGTCTATGCCATCGTCGAGTCGGAGGAGGGCGGCGTGTTCGTCAGCGACGACGCAGGCGCGACGTGGGAGCGGACGAACGACGAGCGGAAGCTGCGGCAGCGGGCGTTCTACTACACCCGGATCTACGCGGACACGCAGGAGCGGGACGTCGTCTACGTGGTGAACGTGCGCTTCTGGAAGTCCACGGATGGCGGGAAGACGTTCCCGAAGTCGATCCGGGTTCCCCACGGTGACAACCACGACCTGTGGATCGCGTCGGACGACAACCAGCGGATGATCAACGGGAACGACGGCGGCGGGAACGTGAGCTTCAACGGGGGCGAGAGCTGGACGGACCAGGACTACTCGACGGCCCAGATGTACCACGTGATCACCACCAGCGACGTGCCGTACCACGTGTGCGGCGCGCAGCAGGACAACAGCACGGTCTGCATGCCGAGCGATGGCGATCCGGACGACTTCTACCGCGTGGCGGGCGGCGAGAGCGGCTACATCGCCCCGCATCCGCTGCAGCCGGGCGTGACGTACGGCGGCAGCTACGGCGGGTACCTGAACCGGTACGACCGGGGCACGGGGCTCTCGGCGGACGTGCGGGTCTGGCCGGACAACCCCATGGGGTTCTCGTCCGAGGACATCCGGGAGCGGTTCCAGTGGACGTTCCCCATCGTCTTCTCCCCCCACGACCCGGACGTGCTGTACGCCACTTCCCAGCACGTGTGGCGGACGACGACGCGCGGCCAGAGCTGGGAGCGGATCAGCCCCGACCTGACGCGCGCGGATCCCATGACCATGGGCCCGAGCGGCGGCCCGATCACCCGGGACCAGACCGGCGTGGAGACGTACGCGACGATCTTCACCCTGGCGCCCTCGCCGCTGGAGGCGGGGACGCTCTGGGCGGGGTCGGATGACGGGCTGGTGCACATCACCCGGGACGGCGGTCGGACGTGGACGAACGTGACGCCGCCGAACGTGCCGGCGAACACGCGGATCAGCATGATCGACGCGTCGCATCACGACGTATGCGCGGCCTACGTCGCCGGGAACCGGTACCTGCTGAGCGACCTCGAACCGTACGCCTACCGGACCGCGGACTGCGGGAGGACGTGGACGACGATCTCCACGGGCATTCCGACGGGGCACTTCACGCGGGTGGTCCGGGAAGACCCGGTCCGGCGCGGCCTGCTCTACATGGGCACGGAGAAGGGCGTCTGGATCTCCTGGGACGACGGTGGCCGGTGGCAGAGCCTGTCCTCCAACCTGCCGGTCGTCCAGGTCTCGGACATGGTGGTCGAGGATCACGACCTGGTGATCGGCTCCCACGGCCGCGGCTTCTGGGTCATGGATGACATCGACCCGCTGCGTCAGCTCACGCCGCGCGTGGCCGCGTCCGACCTGCACGTCTTCCAGCCGTCCGACCCCATCCTCGGGGTCCGGACGCAGCTGCGGGTGGCCTATCTCCTGGAAGACTCGGCGCGGTCTCTCAAGGCGGAGCTGCTGGACCCGGAGGGGAACGTCATCCAGACCTACGAGGGGCGGCCCGCCCCGGAGCGGGAGGAGGATGAGGGCGGGGGCGGGCGCTTCTCCGCCCCGTCGACGCGGCTGGACTCCGGCGAGGGGCTGCACACGTTCACCTGGAACCTGCGTTACCCCGGCTTCACGCGCTTCCCGGGGATGATCCTCTGGGCGGCGAACCCGGGGTCCGGGCCGCGCGCGGCGCCGGGCGAGTACACGGTCCGGGTGACGGCGGACGGGGCCACGCAGGAGCGGCGCTTCCGGATCGAGCGCAATCCGTTGCTCCCCGAAGTCACGGAAGCCGACCTGGCGGAGCAGTTCCGGTTCTCGATGGAGATCCGGGACCGGGTGTCGGAAGCGAACGACGCGGTGCGGCTGGTGCGGGGGATCGAGGAGCAGGTGGAGGACCGGGTGGAGTCGCGACCGGCCGACACGGAGGTGAGCGCGGCGGCCGAAGCGCTACGGGAGAAGCTGGACGCGGTCGAGGGGGAGATCTACCAGGTGCGGAACCAGAGCAACCAGGACCCGCTGAACTTCCCCATCAAGCTGAACAACCGGATCGGCGCGCTGCTCGGCGTGGTGCAGAACGCGGAGGGGCGGCCGACGGCGCAGTCCTACCAGGTGTTCGAGATGCTGTCGGGCGAGCTCCAGGAGGAGCTGGACCGGCTCCAGGTGATCATCCAGACGGACCTGGAGCGATTCAACGAGCTGCTCCGCCGGAAGGGGCTTGAGGTGGTGGTGCCGCGAATGATCCCCGAGGAGGAGGTCGAGGAGGACCCGACGATCGCGGTGTGACGGCGGGGAGCGACTTCGACTTCGGCTTCGAGTCCGCGGGCCGCGTCGGGGGGGAGACTCCCGGGGGCGGCCCGCTCGGGATCCGGCCATGCGCGTCCTGATCCTGTTCGTGGACGGGGTCGGGCTCGGGTCTTCGGATCCGGCGGTCAATCCCCTTGCCGCGGCGGACCTCCCGGTCCTGCGGGGTCTGCTGGAGGGGCGCGCGCCGGTCGCGGACGCGGCGCCGTTCCACGGCGCTTCCGCCAGCCTGGTGGGGATCGACGCCACGCTCGGCGTCGCCGGCACGCCGCAGAGCGGGACCGGTCACGCGGCGCTGCTCACAGGCGAGGACGCGGTCCGGATGTTCGGCCGGCACCAGGGGCCGTGGGTCCCGACGGCGCTGCGGCCGATGGTGGCGGAGCGGAGCGTGCTGGCGCGGGCGAAGGCGGCGGGGCTCCGCGTCGCGTTCGCGAACGCCTACCCCGAGGAGCTGGTGGAGCGGGCGGCGGAGGAGGGGGTCGCGGGACGTCGTCTCGGGCCCCTGCGCGCGGGGCCGCCGATGGCGGCGCTGGGGGCGGGGGTGCTGACCCGGCACACCGCGGCGCTGGAGCGCGGCGATGCGGTAGCCACTGAGATCACGAACGACGGCTGGATCCGCCATCTCGGTCGTACCTCCCTCCCCCGGCTCGATCCCCCGGCCGCCGGGCGCAACCTGGCCGGGATCGCGCGGGCCCACGACCTGACGCTGTTCGCCCACTACACGACCGACACCGTGGGTCACCGCGGGACGTTCCAGGAGGCGGTGGCGAGCATCGAGAAGGTGGATGGCTTCCTGGGTGGCGTCCTGGAGGGGAGGCCGGGGGACCTGCTGGTGGTCGTCGTCAGCGACCATGGGAACCTGGAGGATCCGTCGGTGCAGCATACGCGGAATCCGGCGCTCGGGGTGGTGGTCGGGGCGGGGCATCGCGAGTTCGCTGAGCGGATGGTGGATCTGACGCGTGTCGTGCCTCTGGTGCTGGAGAGACTGCTTCCGGCGTAGGGGGGGTGGCGGCGCGCCTGGCGGCGCGGCCGCAGGAGGGGGTTCGCTTCGCTCGCCCGGGGGGCGGCCTGTCGGCCGCGGAGAGCCGCCTTCGGCGGCGGTTTTTTTATTGCGCTTCGCGGCGGCTCGCTTCGCTCGCCACGGAACGGCGGATAGCACCACGTTTCTTTCGTTGGTGGTGGACGGCGAGGCGCGTGAGGCTCTTGATTACCTCCAGGAGCAGCCTTCGCGTGCGGGCCTCGGCCGGCGCGCTGATCAGACCTTTGCGGCCCAGGAGGACGATCATCGCGGCGGTCTCGAATGCGGATCGCACCGCGTATCGATAGAACCGCGTCTTGTCGCCCGACGCGTACTCTCCGAGGCCTTCGGCGGTGTTGTTCAGGATCGAGAGGCTCGCCGAGCCGAGCTGGCGCGCCAGCCATGGCCGGTCACGCCTCTGCGCCAGCGCGATCTCGTCCACCATGTCCGCCGCTTCGAGAGCGAGCTGAAACGCCTCCAGCTTCTCGAAGCTGAATCCCTCCACGCCCGCAGGCATGGCCCGAGACGGGCGACCCGTCGGCTAATTGCTCATGCCGCGAAGATGCTCCGGCGTGTCAGACGCCGGAATGGCTGGTTGCGCCGTCCTCATGAAGAAATCGGCCAGGCTCCGAGCCGACAGGCAGAGATTGGTGAAGGCCGCGAGCGAAGCGAGCCGGCCGCCCCGCGCGAAGCGCGCACGTGCGAGCGCAACGAGCACCAACCCCCCCGCCCCCGAACGGCGGCTCTCCGCGGCCACCAGGCCGCCCCCGGGCGAGCGCAGCGAGCCCCCCACCTGCGGCCGCGCCGGCAGGCGCGCCGCCCCCCCCCAGACCGCGCGCCGCCCCACCCCCCGGCCCGCCCGCCCCACCCCCACCGCCC
>JAHWKI010000256.1 GCA_019347975.1 Gemmatimonadota bacterium | reverse complement strand
ACGCGAAGGCGCTGGACAAGGCGGTCTTCCCGGGGATGCAGGGCGGCCCGCTGATGCACGTGATCGCCGCGAAGGCGGTCGCGCTGCGCGAGGCCGCCGAGCCGTCCTTCCGCGTCTACAGCCGCCAGGTGGTTGCGAACGCGCGCGCCATGGGCGAGGCGCTGATGGCGCGCGGCTTCAGCCTGGTCAGCGACGGCACCGACAACCACCTCCTCCTCCTCGACCTCAGCGACCGCGACCTGACCGGCAAGGACGCCGAGGCCGCCCTCGAGGATGCGCGGATCACCACGAACAAGAACACGGTCCCGGGCGAGAAGCGCTCGCCGTTCGTCACATCCGGCATCCGGATCGGCACCGCCGCGCTGACGACCCGCGGCATGGACGAGGCCGACATGCGCGACATCGGCGGGTGGATCGCGGACGTGCTGGAGGCCCCCACCGACGAGGACGTCCGCGCCCGCGTCCGCGCCGGCGTCCGCGAGCTCACGGACCGGAGGCCGCTCTACCAGCGCTGGCGGGAGGCGCGGTTCGAGACGCCGGCGGTGCCACCGCCGATGGCGTAGCGGGGGCTTGCGGCGCTTTCCACCTGCGGGGGGATGGCGGAGCGAGTGGGGGAGTGGGGGACATGCGGGAGTGGGGGTGACAACGGCCGCCGGGCTCTGTCTCGAGAGGCTCTCACCGTCACACCACGACCCGACTCTGCGGGCGCGCTGTCAGGGCGAGGGGTTACTCCCACTCCCCCACTCCCCAGCGGGGACGAGCGAGCCGACGTAAGGCCCGGAATCCCGAAGCGCCCGCGAGTCACCCCCACTCGACCGATGCGTGCAAACGCGCCGGTAGTTCGAGCAGGCCGCCGTTGCGCGCCCTACCGTCTGCATTCACATTATTGTCGTGTCTCGACTTGCAGCGTGCAGCATGAATGAAAGCATGGTTTTCGCGGAAGAGGTCCTTGACCGTCTGCGTGAGCGGAACCCCCGCTTCCACGAGACGGCGTACCTCTTCGTGCTTTCCGCCCTCCATCACGTCCTCGAGCGGCTCGCGGAGCCTCGCCACATCACGGGGCGGGAGCTGGCGGAGGGTGCGCGGGACCTGGCGCTGCACCGGTACGGCCCGATGGCGCGGACCGTCCTGGAGCACTGGGGGATCGAGCACACGGCGGACCTCGGCTCCATCGTCTTCGCCCTCGTCGATTGCGGGATCCTGATCAAGCAGGAGGAGGACCTGCCCGGCGACTTCGAGGCGCTGTTCGACTTCGAGGAGGCGTTCGAGCACGATTACCCGTGGGGCGCCAACATCTGAGGGGAGGGGACGACGATGACTGATCCGCAGTGGCCCGAATGCCACAAATGCGAGGATGGACGGATGCTCCCCCTGTCGGACTACGGCCGGGACGGCGCGCCCATCCGCTACAAGGCCTGGGTGTGCTCCAACCCGGATTGCGGGTTCAACATCCGCATCGACAACGGCGAGATCAGCTTCGGCCGCACCATCGGCCCGAGCTTCAAGTAGTTCCCATCCCGACGATTCCCGTGGCAAAGCGGCGGAGCTTGCGGTGAGGGCGCCGGCGGTCTACGGCCGGGAGCGCGTCGCGCTCCTGACGGCCGATGAAGCCGCCGCTCTCGACCAGCGCGCCCGGAGCGAGCTCGCCATCCCCGGCCGCGCCCTCATGGAGTCCGCGGGCCGCGCCGCCGCCGAGGTGATCGACCGCCTCCACCCCGCGGGCCGGATCGTGGCGGTGGTGGGCCCGGGCAACAACGGCGGCGACGCCCTCGTCGCGCTGCGCTCGCTGGCCACGTGGGGGCGGGAGGTGGCCTGGACCGCCGTCTCCGAGCGCTCTCCCGATCACCAGCTCCTCGCCGGCGCCGACCTCCCGCGCCTCTCCGCCGACGACATCGACGCCGCCTTCGCCGACGCCGCCGTTCTGATCGACGGGATCCTGGGCACCGGCTCGCGGGGCGCGCCACGGGGGGCCGCCGCGGGGGTGATCCGTCGCATGAACGAGAGCGACCGGCCCATCGCCGCGCTGGACATCCCGTCCGGCGTCGACCCCACGACGGGCGAGGTGCCGGGGGAGGCGGTCACGGCTAGGGCGACCATCATGTTCGGCTGGCCCAAGCGGGGCGGGATGTTCCAGCCGGGGCGCGGCCGCTGCGGCCGGATCATCGCCGTCGAGATCGGGTTCCCGCCCCTCCGCGACGACGAGGTCTCCGCCACCCTCATCACCCCCGACTGGGCACGGCTCCGGGTCCCGCCGCGCGACCCGGACGCCCACAAGAGCTCCGTCGGTCGCGTGCTGATCATCGCGGGCCGGAAGGGGATGGCGGGCGCCGCGGCCATCGCCGGCCGCTCCGCCGTTCGCGCCGGCGCCGGGCTCGTCCGACTGGTCTCCGATGAGGCCAACCGCGGCGTCATCCAGTCCCTCGTCCCGGAGGGGCTGTTCGTCGACCGCGCGGACGACCACGGCGTGGCCGAGGCGCTGGAGGCCTCCGACGCGGTCCTGGTCGGCCCCGGCATGGGCACCGGCGACGCGGATCGCGCGTTCCTCGACGGCATCCTGGCCGACCTCGGCGAGCGCGGCTGCGTCCTGGACGCCGACGCCCTCACGCTGCTCGGCGCGGCCGATGCCATCGAGGGGCTGGACGGGCGCTTCGTCCTGACCCCCCACGCGGGCGAGATGAGCCGCATCACCGGTCTGGCGGTCGGCGACATCCGGCGCGACCCCCTCGGGCACGCCCACGCCCTCGCCGCGTCCACCGCCGGCGCCGTGGTGCTCCTCAAGGGCGCCCCAAGCCTGGTCGCCGCGGCCGACCACCCCGTCCTGGTCAACTCGGTCGGCTCCTCGGACTTGGCCGCCGCGGCCATGGGCGACCAGCTCGGCGGCATGATCGCGGCCTTTCTCGCCGCCGGAGCGCCGCCCCGCGAGGCCGCCGGGCTGGGTCTCTTCTACGGCGGCCGCGCGGCCGAGCTGGCACGCCGCGGCCGTGGCCTCACACCGGACGACATCGCCGAGCACCTGGGCGCCGCCTTCGACCACCCGGGTCCCGAGCGGCCGCCCCTCGAGCTGCCGTTCGTCCTCTTCGACCAGCCCGCCCGGTGGTGACCGGGCTCGGGGCAGGCCCGGAGTTCGACCTCATCCGCCGCTTCCTCCGCCGGCGCCCCGGCGACCCCGCCACGCCGCCCCGGGGCCTTCGGCTGGGCCCCGGCGACGACTGCGCGATGATCGCGGGCGACGGAATCGCCGTCACCGTGGACATGTCGGTCGAGAACATCCACTTCCGGCGGGCCTGGCTGAGCCCGGAGGAGATCGGCTGGCGCGCGGCCGTCGCGGGGCTAAGCGACCTGGCCGCCGTGGCCGCCCGTCCCATCGGCGTGCTGGCGTCCATCGCCCTCCCCGACGGCGACGAGGGGGAGACGGGCGAGCGGGTCTCCATGGGGATCGCCGCCGCGGCCGAGGAGGTGGGCGCCGCGGTGATCGGTGGGGACCTGGTGCGCTCGCCGGGCCCCCTCGTCGTCGACATCGTGGCGCTCGGCGAGACATCCGCTCCCGTGCTCCGGAGTGGCGCCCGCGCCGGCGACGAGCTGTGGGTCACGGGATACCTGGGGACGGCGGCCGCGGCGGTGGACGCGTGGCTCCGGGGCGAGGAGCCGGACGCCACCGCGCGGGCCGCCTTCGCCCGTCCACGTCCCCGGATCGCCCACGCCATCTGGCTCGCGGAACGGAGCGTGCCGTCCGCCATGCTGGACCTCTCCGACGGCATCGCCGGGGACGCGGGGCACCTGGCCGCGGCCAGCGGGGTCCGTGTGGTGGTCGAGGCGGATTCGCTGCCCCTGTCCGGAGCCGCGGCGGCGCGCGAGGACCCGCTCCGGCTGGCCGCGGCCGGGGGAGAGGATTACGAGCTCTGCTTCACGTGCCGGCCGGGCGCGGCCGCAGAGGTGCGGCGGGCGTTCGAGAATCGCTTCGGCATCCCGCTGACCCGGGTCGGACGGGTCGTGGAGGGGGAGGGAGTCGTCGTCGTGGACGAAAGGGGCGGGCCGTTGGAGCTGAGGGCGTTCCAGCACTGGGTGGAGCGGGCGTGATCCGCGTCGTCTGGGTGGCGCTGAACACGTTCGTCGCCACGGTGCTCATGGGCCCCGTCCTGATCGTGGCGGGGCTCCTCCGCGTGAAGAGCCCCGCCCTCTACGACTGGGGAGGCCGCGAATGGTCCCGGTGGATCCTGAAGGTCAGCGGCACCCCGGTGATCGTGGAGGGCCGCGAGAACATCGACCCCGATTCGCCCCAGATCCTGGTCGGCAACCACCAGTCCTGGTACGACGTCTTCGCGCTCGCCGGGAACGTCGGCAAGCGCTTCCATTTCGTCGCCAAGAAGGAGCTGGAGCGCGTGCCGATCTTCGGCCCCGCCTGGAAGGCCGCCGGCCACATCTCCATCGACCGCTCCGACCAGGCACGCGCCATCGCGTCGCTGGAGAAGGCCGGGGACCAGCTCCGGGAGGAGAAGAGCGCCGTCGTCATCTTCCCCGAGGGGACCCGCTCGGAGGGCGACGACCTGCTCCCGTTCAAGAAGGGCGCGTTCATGCTCGCGCTCCACGCCGGCGTCCCCGTGGTCCCGTTCGGCATCGCCGGCACCCGGCGCGTCCTCCCCAAGGGCGGTTGGCGGATCCGGAAGGGGCCGATTATCCTTCGCTTCGGCGAGC
>JAHWKI010000255.1:2318-4692 GCA_019347975.1 Gemmatimonadota bacterium | reverse complement strand
ATGTGTTAAGCACGCCGCCAGCGTTCGTTCTGAGCCAGGATCAAACTCTCCATAATGAAAAGCTCGAACAGCTCGCTTACGAACGACCTGGTCCTGCTTCGATCGTTCAGAATCAAACTCTGCGTTTACTTTGAACCCTCACCCGAAGACACAGTGCTCCGGGCATCACAGGGCCCACACGAACCACCGAACCTCGATTTTCAATCAGCTTGTTCCGACGCGAAGACCGGCGGTTGAGCGCCGGTCCTGGTCAGCCTTTAATACTAGCCTGTTTCGGGTCGGGCGTCAACCCGCGGGCCGGTGTCTGGCCGGCCCTCCCGAAGGACCTGTAGAATAACGGTTTGGCGCCGTTTCGAACAAGTCCCCGCGGCCCGCTTCGAGGCGCCGCGTTTCAATGCCTCGCCCAGGAATCGAACCTGGAACCTTGGGATTAAGAGTCCCCTGCTCTGCCAGTTGAGCTAGCGAGGCATTTCAATACCCATGAACCGTTCCCGGTTCGAGGGTGAGCGACCGGAATTGAACCGGCGACCTCCAGGGCCACAACCTGGCGCTCTAACCGACTGAGCTACGCCCACCAGAGGGGCGAAAACGACCGCGAGGCGCGCCCGGAAGGACTCGAACCTTCGACCCGCGGCTTAGAAGGCCGCCGCTCTATCCAGCTGAGCTACGGGCGCGTAAAAGCGAGGCCCGGAATCCGAGACGCGACTGCGGCGCGCGCGCCCGGCGCGCTCGCCCGCTTCCGGGGTTTCCCCGGCAGCCTCTAAGGATACAGGGGGCTCCAGGGGTCGTCAACCCCTGAAAAGGGGTGTTTTAGGCGGTTAAGGTGGGAGGTAAAATGGGGGTCTGCACGGGTGCTGCGGAGAGGGAGCGGAGGGAGGCCGAGGGCGGGGGAGACGAGTTGACACCATGGAGCGGGCCGCCTCTTATGGAGCCGTGCTTTTAAACGCTGCGTGGTTCGGGATCGGGATCGTGGGATTGTACTACGGTGCCGAGTGGCTGGTGCGCGGGTCGGCGCGTCTGGCGCACCGCCACGGCGTGAGCCCGCTGGTGGTGGGGCTGACGGTGGTGGCGTTCGGGAGCTCGGCGCCCGAGCTGCTGGTGGGTGTGGTGGCATCGCTGGAGGGGCGGAGCCACGTGGTGCTGGGGAACGTGGTGGGATCGAACATCCTGAACATCGCGCTGATCCTGGGGATCTCCGCGCTGGTGAAGCCGCTGAAGGCGGAGCTTCGACTGCTGGCGCGCGAGGGGCCGCTGATGGTGGCCGCGTCGCTGGTAGTGGCGGGGATGATGCTGGACGGGGTGATCGGGCGAGTGGACGCGGTGGCGCTCACGGTGGGGTTCTTCGCCTTCCTGTGGTTCGTGCTGCGGGCGGCCCCGCGGGAGCCGAGCGCGGTGGCCGCGGAGTACGTACAGCACCAGGCGGCGCAGCGGGGCCCGGAGGGGGGGAGCGACGCGCACGATCTGCTGCGGGTGGTCGCGGGGCTGGCGGGGCTGATCGTGGGGGCGCAGCTGCTGGTGATCTCGGCGGTCTACTTCGCCGAGCAGCTGGGGATCTCGGAGACAGTGATCGGGATGACGGTCGTGGCGATCGGGACATCGCTCCCGGAGCTCGCGACGTGCGTGGTGGCGGCGTTCCGCGACGAGTCGGATATCGCGCTGGGCAACGCGGTGGGGTCGAACATCTTCAATCTCCTGTCGATCCTGGGGGTCTCGGCGCTGATCCGGCCCATCCCGGTACCGGCCGAGGTGATGGAGTTCGAGATCCCGGCGATGCTCCTGTTCGCCCTCGTGCTGGTGCCGCTGGCGTGGAAGAGCCGGGTGCTGGGCCGATGGTCGGGCGCGGTCCTGGTGACGGGCTACGTGGTCTTCACCGTCGTTCTCATCGCGCGTGCGATCGCCTGAGGCCGTGGAAGGCACGGGGCGTGGCTTCGGCGTCATGGTAACCCGGAGGTAGCGCTCCCCCTCGCGCGTGGTCCAGGAGGGCTCGCTGACGTAATCGTCGTCGTAGCTGGTCTCACGCATGAGGTCGTCGTTCGTGAAGTGGCTGCCCATCCAGCTGTCGGACAGGAGCCCGCTCGGGATGCGGATCAGGCGGTCGGCCCGGGGCGCGTAGTTCCAGAGCCCCTCCGCGGTTCGCAGCGTGGCGGTCCCCGCCTCCCGGGCGGGGGAGCGGATCACGATCAGCGCCTCCTCCTCCCCGCGGGACCAGCTCTCCAGCGTCAGCCCACGCGTGCCACGCTCACGGACCACGGTCATCGTCATCACGGCGTGGGACGAGCTCGACCGGTACAGGTCATCGAGATGATCCACCACCTCGTCCAGCGACGGGAGGCGCTGCGCCGCGATGCCACCGGGCACCAGAAGCGCCACCAGG
>JAHWKI010000255.1:0-2218 GCA_019347975.1 Gemmatimonadota bacterium | reverse complement strand
TTACCGCCCGGAGCCCCGCCTCGTCGTATTCATGGGCGTGCTCGGCCATCCGTCGCGAACAGGTCCGCCTTATGGTCATGAAGTAGGCGTGAGGTCCGCAAGAGGAGTCGAGAAGGGATCGAGGCCCGGCGCCTCGAACGGCTGCGTCGCCGTTCCCGGCCCGTCCGCGCGCCGGGACGGGGGCGCCGGACTCTTGCGCGGAGGGCGATCGGGGCGCCATCGTCGGGAGCGCACCACCGCTTGTCTCTCCCTCGGTGCGTACTCCTCTCCCCGGCCGAATTCCTCCAGAGGAGCGACAAGCAATGCGGAATCGCGAGGGCTTCACTCTCATGGAGCTCATGATCGTGACGGTCATCATCGGCGTCCTCGCCTCGGTGGCGGTGGCGTCGTACGGGAAACTGCGGGAGCGGAGCAAGGTCGCGGCGACGCGGGCGGAGCTGCGGAACCTGCTGAACGCGGCGGAAACGTACCGCTCGATCACCGGTCTCCTGCCGGAGACGCTCGACCTGCTCGTGAACGGCGGGTACCACGCGTCGTCGGACAACGTCGACTACTGCGAGTTTACACGGAACCCGGGGCCGCCGGAGGATCTCCGGATCGAGGCGGCGCATCGCGGCTCGAACGTGCACCTGGTCGCGAACTATCCATCAGCGGGTGTCAACATGACGGAAGGCGTATATGGCGCGGACTGCAGCTGAGGAGGCGAGATGATGGCACGCGTGAAGCTGGATCATGCGACGCGGAACCGGATCGCCCGCGTCCTGGACGCCGGGCTGCCCACCCTGGGGGTGGTGGTGGTGCTCGCCGCGGTGCTGGCGGGGGGTGGGGGCTGGGGCCCCATCTGGCTGGCGGTGATCGGGCTGCTGATGGTGGAGGCGGGGGTGTGGCGGCTCGGCAGTCGCATCGTGCACGAGCGCCGCTACCGGCCGCTGCGAAGAGAGGTCCATCGCTTCATCGGCCTCGCCCGTGAGCTCCACCACGCCTCGGCCGCGGTCGACGGCGGCGGCGACGAGGCGGCCCACCAGAGGCTGGAGGCGACGGTGGCATCTCTGCGAGGCTCGCTGGACCGGATGATCGCGGTGGCGGCAAAGACGGAAGAGGACCTGAAGGCCGAGCAGGCCCGGCCGACGGCGGCCGCTCCGGCGGTGACCGTGGACCTCTAGGGCCCACCGGCCACGGCGGCGGGCGAGCTCGACGAACGAGGCACCGAGCGGCGAATGCCGCTCGGTGCCTCGTTTCACCCAGTCGGGGCGCCCGGATTCGAACCGGGGACCCCCTGCTCCCAAAGCAGGTGCGCTACCGGACTGCGCTACGCCCCGAGGTGTGCTGTTCTTCGTGTCCTGACGCGGCTTCTGCGCTGCGGCCCATCCTCCCGCCGCAACCGGGTGTCCATGCTGGGGTCATTCTATCGAGCCTCCCTGAGCTCCCCCGCCTCCAGAACGACCCGCAACATAATCGCCTGATCGGCATGCTGGTAGGTCCGCTGCAGGGCACCAGCCCACGGCTCGTCATAAGACACATTGTAGCGTATCGATACAGTTTGCCCGGGTGTTCGCGGCCGGACCCTCGCCTACGTGCCGGACCTACGTCGTTGGCGTGCAATGATTTGGGAGTCGAATCACCGGCAGCGGCATGGCTGGCCCCGGGCTTGCCCTTCTCCCCTGCTCGACCGGCCAGGGTCCATGAGCCCGGTCAATCATCTGGTAAACAACCGATCTGTTTCGCCGAAGGAGGCAAGGGATGAAGGGGCACGTGTGCAACGCTCGGCTTCGAAGTCGTGTCGTACCGCTCCTCGTGGGGGCAGTAGCCGCACTACTGTTCGCGCCCGAAGGGGCCATGGCGCAGGGCAAGCCGGTGCCCGCCGCCGAGACGCCGCAGAGCGGGCTCTGGAGCCCGCGCTTCGAGCTTTCGGTTCGGAGCGGATTCGACGACAACCCGTTCAAGATGACGGCGGGTCAGAAGGGCGATCTGGAAGCGGGGATGCCCCGATACCAGGACGTGAACAGTCCTCACGACTTCGTGACCGACCTGCGGTTGCGCGGTGAGGCGCGTGGACCGGGACTGGCCGGCCGCCGGCTCCGGGTGGGAGGCGAGGTCGCGCTGGAGGGCTACGCGCTGAGCCGGCGCCGCAGCACACTCGCGCTGGATGCGTTCGTCAGCCAGAAGCTGTCGAAGCGGGACGAGATCGGGATGTCCGTCGAATTCACCCCATCGGAGT
>JAHWKI010000254.1 GCA_019347975.1 Gemmatimonadota bacterium | reverse complement strand
CTCTCGGGCTTGATGCGGAGGGTCTCCTCGATCAGCGGCTCGAGGGGCTCCCCCGCGCGAAGGGGGTCGCGCAGGTTGGTCTGGAGGTCGCCGAAGAGGCACGGGCGGAGCTGACCGTCGGCCGTGAGGCGCATGCGGTTGCAGCGGTCGCAGTAGTTGTGGCTCATCGGCGTGATCACGCCCACGGTCCCCGGCGCCCCCGGGAAGCGGTAGTACGTGGCGGGTCCGTTCCCGGGTGGTCCGTCTGCGGGCACCAGCTCGCCGATCCGTCGCACGCGCCCGAGCATCTCCGACGCCGGGACGTACTCGTCGGCGGAGATGGCCAGGTTCTCGCCCACGGGCATGACCTCGATGAACCGGACGTGCCACGGCCGGTCGCGGGTGATGGCGGCGAAGTCGGCGAGCTCGTCGTCGTTGCGGCCGCGCATGACGACCACGTTGATCTTGATGGGGCCGAACCCCACGCGCTCGGCGGCGTCCAGCCCCGCCATGATGCCGTCGTAGGAGCCGGGACGGCGGGAGATGGCGTCCACGCGGTCCGGGCGGAGCGAGTCCAGCGACACGTTCACGCGGTCCACGCCCGCGTCCCGGAGCGCGTCGGCGTGCTCGGCCAGAAGGACGGCGTTGGTGGAGAGGGACAGGTCATCGATCCCGGGGACGTCGCGGATGAGGCGGGCCAGCACGGGGAGGTCCGGCCGGACCAGCGGCTCGCCACCGGTGAGTCGCACGCGCCGGAGCCCCATGGGCGCCATCACGCCGACCACCGCCGCGATCTCCTCGTAGGACAGGAGCTCCGACCGCTTCAGCCACGGCAGGCCGTGGAGCGGCATGCAGTAGACGCAGCGCAGGTTGCACTTGTCCGTGACCGAGACCCGGAGGTACTCGATCCGGCGGCCGAAGCCGTCCTTCATCGCGCCGCTCACCGGGTCACTCACCGGCCACCTCGGGCACGGGGGGGATCGCACCCTCGACCCAGCCGGACGCCCCGCCGACGTAGTGCTCGCGCTTCCACACGGGGAGCCGCTTCTTGATCTCCTCGATCACGTATCGGCTCCCGTCGAAGGCTTCCGCACGGTGCGGCGTCGAGACCGCGATGGCCACGCTGATGTCTCCGATGGCCAGCTCGCCGACCCGGTGGATCACCGCGATCCGCTCCGTTCCCGCCCGCTCCGCGGCCTCCGCCGCGATCCGCTCCAGCTCGCGCTCCGCCATGGACTCGTACGCCTCGTACGTCAGCCCCTCCACCGGCGCGCCCTCGTTGTGGTTGCGGACGGTGCCCAGGAAGAGGAGCACGGCGCCATCCCCGTCGCCGCCCACGCGGGCCAGCACGTCCGCGGGGTCGATGCGCTCGCGGGTGACCAGGGCCCGGACCATCACCCGCCGGCCACCGGCGGGAGGAGGGCGACCTCGTCGCCATCGGACAGACCGGTCGACAGCGGGGCGTACTCCTCGTTCACGGCGAGCGCGGGCTCGGACGGCAGCGCGGCCAGACGGCCGCGCTGACGGAGTCGGGCCACCAGGTCCCCCGCCGTCGCGCCGGTGGGCAGATCGATGTCCAGCGCTTCGGCGCCGGCGAGGTCGCGGTACGTGGCGAAGAAGAGTGTGCGGATGCGCATGTGCTCAACATACCCGCCGGGCACCCGCCCGTTCAACCGCGCGGACCGCGCCCCCTCAGCTCGCGCACCTGCTCGTTGAAGCGCATGCGCAGCATCAGGAAGAGCGCCCGCTGCCGCGGCGAGAGGAAGTCGGCGAGCCGCTCCTGCTCCCGCCGCTGCAGCGCGTGCTCCCGCTGCGCAAGCGCCTCCATGCGCCGGAGCAGCTCCTCGAAGGTGGACGACGGCGTCGCCTCGTCGCCTGCCGCCGCCCTCAGACGACGACGCAGCGCCATGCTCTCCCGCGCCAGCTCGCGCCGCTCGCGGGCGCCCTCGTCCAGGACGGACGCCAGCCGCGTCCGCTGGTCCCCGGTCAGCTCGAGGCGCGCGGACGCCATGTCGAGGAACCGCGTCCGCACCTGCTGCTCCAGCCGCTCCCGACGCTCCTGTCGGTCCTCCGGCTGGCCCTGTCCCTGCCCGACCGCCGCGACCGGCGCCGCGAGCGCCAGCAGGACCACCAGCATCACCTTCTTCATGGCTCCATCTCCTCCAGCAGTCGCTCCAGGTCCTCCGTGCTGAGCTCGCTCAGGACCGGATCGCCCGCCACCACGGGGCCCGCTGCCGGCCACGCTCCGAAGGGCGCCTCCGCCGCCAGGGCCAGCGCGTCCGCCTCGAACCGGTCGTCGCTGTCGGCGTCGCGGCCGAGCACGCCCACCCATAGCGTCGCCAGCCCGGCGGCCGCCGCCAGCGGGAGCGCCCAGGGGCGCCACCGGGAAGGGCGGCGTGCCCGTACCGCCGGCGCCGTCCTCCCCTGCCCCTCCTGAGCGACCTCCCGCGCGGCAGCGCGGATGCGGTCCTCCAGACCCTCCGGCGGCGTCGCCTCCGCGCGGCTCACGATGGTCAGGACCTCCAGGTCCTCACGGCACGCCGCGCACGTCGCCAGGTGCTCCCTGACCCGCGCGGCCCGGTCCGCCTCGAGGCGACCGGCGGCCAGGTCCGCGAGCGCATCCGCGTGGAACTCGCACCCCGTGCTCATTTCAGCAGCTCCCTCAGTTTCCTGATCCCCAGGTGGTAGTTCACCCGTGCCGACCCCTCCGACGTGTCCGTCAGCTCCCCGATCTCGCGGTGGCTCAGGCCCTGGTGGACCCGCAGGCTCACCGCGAGCCGCTGCTTCTCCGGCAGCGTGGCGAGGGCTTGCTCCGCCCGCTCCGCCTCCGTTCGGGCGATCGCCCGCCGCTCGAGGTCCGACGAGGCCATCAGCGTGCCGGACACCGCCTCCAGCGGCACCTCCCGCTGGCTGGTACGCTTCCGCCCTGCGGAGCGAGCGGTGTTGAGCCCTATGCGGAGAAGCCACGTGCGGAGGCTGGCGTCGCCGCGGAAGGTCGCCAGCGCCCGGATCGCCTTCACGAACGCGTCCTGCGTTGCGTCCGCCGCCAGGTCCGCATCGCCCAGCACCCGGTAGGCGACCTCGTACACGGCGCGGTGGTGGCGGGAGACCAGCGCATCCAGCGCCGCCGCCTCCCCCTCGCGCGCCCGCCGGACGAGCGCGTCGTCGTCTTCCGCCAGCGCGGACACGGCCGTTGCAGTCCTCACTCTCTATTGGACGGCTGGAGACCGTCCGACGTTAAACGCGGAGGCCCCGCCCGGCGTTGCGCCGGACGGGGCCTCCGTCACGAACGGCTGCGAGCGGCTCAGCCGCCGGCGGCCACGGCCTCCTCGCCCACCTGCTCGCGGAGGTCCTTGGACGGCTTGAAGACGGGCACGACCCGGGAGGGTACCTCCACCCGGTCGCCCGTACGGGGATTCCGCGCCACACGGGACTTCCGCTCCCGGACCTTGAAGGTGCCGAAGCCGCGGATCTCGATGTTCTCGCCGTCGCCCAGTGCGGCCTTGATGGCGTTCAGCAACCCGTCCACCACCAGCGCGCAGTCCTTCTTGGTGATTCCGGGCCCGATCGCGTCGGCCACCTGCTCCACCAGATCCGCCTTCGTCATGTTTCCTCCATCCCTCGTGGTCCGCGGGAGCGCCTTGGCTCCCGACCTTCAGTGCATGATGTACTTCAGGACCGGGCTCATCCCGCCGAGCGGGTCCCCCAACGTTCCCAGGGCGCGGATCGCGGTCCGGCCCAGCAGCATCCTCTCGAGCAGCGACTCCCGCTCGCGCGGCGGGCGCACGATCCGGGGGTCGGAGCCGATGCCGGCCATCTCCCCCGCCAGCGCGATCGCCTCCTCCAGATTCCCCAGCCGGTCCACCAGCCCCCGCTGGACCGCCTGCCGGCCCGAGAGGATCCGGCCATCGGCCAGCATTCTGACCTGCTCCGGCGACAGCCGCCGTTCCAGCGCGACCGTCTCCACGAACTGCGCGTGGACGTCCTCCACCATCTCGCCCAGCACCGCCCGGTCCTCCGGGCCCATCGCCCTGAACGGCGACCCCAGGTCCTTCTGGGCGCCGGACTTCACCACCTGCATCTCCACGCCGACCTTGTCCATCAGCCCGCTGACGTTCGGCAGCTCCATGATCACCCCGATCGAGCCGGTGATGCTGCCCGGCAGCGCCAGGATCGAGTCCGCGCCCAGCGCGACGTAGTAGCCGCCCGAAGCGCCCACCGACCCGATCGACGCCAGGACCGGCCGATCGTCCTGCTCCCGGAGCTTCCGCAGCTCCTGGTAGATGCTCTGGGAGGGCGCCACCACGCCGCCCGGCGAGTTGATCGCCACCACCCAGCCGCGCACCGACCCGTCCCGCTCCAGCTCCCGAATGTCCTCGATGAACTCCTCGTCGTCGGCGATCACGCCATCGACCTCGACCACGCCGATCCGCCCGCCCAGTGCGAACGCTACGCCATCGCCGGTGGCCACCATCAACGCCATCGAGAGGCCGGCCAGCGTCATGAGGGCAAGAACCCCTACGAGGAGCGCCGTTGCCAGGGAGCGACGAGAGACGCCCAAGTCACCACGAGTTCAGGAGTTAGGTCGGGGAGCGAACGGAGTAGACTCTAATGCTCGTGAGTCGCGCAAGTCAAGGCTTTCCTCGGACTTGCGCCATTTCAGACACGAACCGGTCGAAGAGGTAGCGGGAGTCGTGCGGGCCCGGCGCGGCCTCGGGATG
>JAHWKI010000054.1 GCA_019347975.1 Gemmatimonadota bacterium | reverse complement strand
GACCCGGACCTGGAGCACGTGCGGGAGGCGCTCGCGACCATGGACTGGCTGGTGGTGCAGGAGATCTTCCTGACCGAGACCGCGTCGTTCGCCGACGTGATCCTGCCGGCCTCGGCGTTCCCGGAGAAGACCGGGACGTTCACGAACACCGACCGGCGCGTGCAGCTCGGGCGACAGGTGCTGGAGCCGCCCGGCGACGCGCGGCAGGACCTCTGGGTGATTCAGGAGATCGCGCGCCGCGTGGGGCTCGACTGGAGCTACGAAGGCCCGGCGGAGGTGTTCGAGGAGATCCGTCGGTGCACCCCGAGCATGGGCGGCATCACGTGGGAGCGACTCGAGAGGGAGCACTCGGTGACGTACCCGTGCGTGGAGGTGGGCGACCCGGGGCAGGAGGTCCTCTTCGAGGAGCGGTTCCCGACGAAGACTGGGCTGGGGCACCTGAAGCCGGTGGACTACACACCGTCCGCCGAGCCGCCGGACGACGAGTACCCCGTCGTGCTCATCACCGGCCGGGTGCTGGAGCACTGGCACACCGGCGCGATGACCCGGCGGTCGGAGGTGCTGGACGCGATCGAGCCCGTCCCCATGGCCTCGCTGAACCCGGCCGAGATGTCGGCCCTCGGGCTCAGCCCCGGCGACCCCGTGACCCTCGAGACCCGCCGCGGCAGCGTGGTGGCGCTGGCCCGGCTCGATCCCGGCATCCCCGCCGGCACCGTGTTCCTCCCCTTCTGCTACGCGGAGGCGCCGGCCAACCTGATGACGAACCCGAAGCTCGACCCGGACGGCAAGATCCCGGAGTTCAAGTACTGCGCGGTGCGGCTGACGGCGGGTGGTGAGGTCGAGCGGGCGGAGTTCGCGGCGGCATCGGACGAGGGGTGAGCGCCGGCGCGTGATCTCTCACGCGAAGAACGCGATCTCTCGCGCGAAGACCGCGAAAGACGCGAAAAAAGTGAATCAGGTCGGCATTCCTGTTTTCACGGACCGGAGACCGCCCGGTGAGTCAGACTGTGGAACGCAGTGCGACTTTCGCGCTCTTCGCGTTCTTCGCGGGAGCTGACCCTCTCCCGGGCGGATTCCTCGGATCCTAGCCCGACTGCTCGGACCGCTCCAGCACCCCCGCCATCCACCGCCCCACGTCCCTCAGCTCGTCCGGGCTGATGCCGTGCCCCATCGCGTAGTCCCGCGCCTCCAGCTCGAGGCCGGCCTTCCGCAGACGCTCCCGGCCCTTCACCGCCATGTCGAACGGGATGGCGGCGTCGGCGGTGCCGTGTCCCCAGAAGACGGGCGGCCCGCCGGGGACGGGGGCTACCGGGACATCGGGGTGATTCGGCACGAAGCCGCTGAAGTTCACGACGCCGGCGATCTCACCCGGGCGTCGGAGCGCATAGCCCAGGCTCATGGTGCCACCCTGTGAGAACCCGCCGAGGAAGAGCGACCCCGGCTCCGCCCCGAGCACATCCTCCATCCCCTCGACCAGCGCGTCCAGCTCCTGCTGCGATCTCCGGAAGCTCTCCGCCTCCGGCCGGTCGTCTCCGTCGTAGAGGTACCACGCCCAGCCGGGGCCGTAGCCCCAGCGCGCCGCCTCGAAGGGCGCGCGGGCCAGGACGATGGCGACCTGATCGGGGAACCAGCGTCGGAGCGGCGCCAGGTCGGATGGATCGGCGCCGCGACCGTGCATCAGGATCAGGACGGGCGAGCGCGGCGGAGCGGCCACGCCCGCGGCCGGGCCGTCCGCGAGGAGAAGCTGTGTCTCGAGCAAGATTCCCTCCTCAGCTCAGCGGCGTCAGCGCCTCGACCTCAGGCGTCCGACACGTCCCGGAACTGAACCTCGGTGCCGGCCGGAAGGTTCTGCCCGAGCAGCCCCGCATCCCAGTTCGTCAGCCGAACGCAGCCGTGGGACGTGACGTACCCGATGGTCTCCGGTGCGGCGGTCCCGTGGATCCCGTAATGCGGCCGCGAGAGCTGCATCCAGACGATCCCCACGGCGTTATTCGGGCCGGGCGGCAGCACCGCATCCTCGCGGCTGGGGTCCACCCCGGTGAGGAGGTCCGGCTGATAGTGCCACGTCGGGTCGAACGTGATGGAGGTGACGGAGAACTCGCCCGACGGCGAGGGTGCGTAGTCGGACCCCAGGGTGGTCGGGAAATGATACAGGATCGACCCGTCCCCATCGAGGGCATGGAGGTAGTGCCCACCGTCCGAGATCACGATCCGGGCGACGGGTCCGCCCCCTTCGTACTTCCCGTCCGGAAGCGCGTCGGGGTCGAATGGCTCCACGGCCGGCACGTGGAGCCGGTCTCCGGCGGATACCGCCCGCAGATCGACGCCGGGGTTGAGCTGCTCCAGCAGCTCCGGCGAGGTGTGGAAGACCTCCCCCAGCTTCTCCCGGAGCGACTCGTAGCAGAGGCAGTCCTTCTCCGCGCGCTCGTAGATATCCTCGGGAAGGGAGACGAACGGCCCCTCCACGTCGGCGGCCGTGAGCGTGTGCGCTACGACGACGCCGTCGCCGAGCCCCGCCTCCCGCTCCAGCCGGTCCATGGTCTGCCGATCGGCGCTGCCCGTGGCCTCAAGGTCTCGCTCGTTCTGGAACCAGTACACCGCCTTCTCGGTGTTCTTCCCCCACCGCCCATCGATGATGCCGGGTCGGAAGCGGACGCGGTCCAGGAGCACCTGGAGTCGCACGACGTCGGGGCCGGCGATGTCGCCCCCCAGCGGCAGTCCGGTCGCCCGGGCGTTCACCGCCTCGGGGGATATGTCGTCCCAGCCCGCGGAGGCGGTATCGCCGTCCGAGCGGCGGGAGGCCGCGTCCCGGCCGGTCGCAGGACTGCTGCCCGACGTGCTGTTGTCGGTCTGCCCCGGGCGCGCGCCGCTGGCCGCACCCCGGGCGGCGCGGCGCTCGCTGGCATCGGCATCCGCCCACCGCCGCCACGCGCTGTCGAGCCGCCCGCTCTCGAGCTCTTCGGCCGTGGGCCGGCTCATGTCGCTGGCGAACGCCGAGGCCGACTGGACCTCACCGGCGGGATCGGCCGCGCGGGTGTTGGAATCGTCCGCGTCGCCATCCCCGCCGCACGCGGCGAAGAGGGCAGCCGTGATCAGTACGAGGGCTCGCATTGGCTCACAGGTTCGAGGATCATCTATCCCGAACGGGCGCAATGGCCATGCCGAGGGGGCCTGGCGAGGACGTCGTGGATGGATGTGGCGCGGCCCGGCCAGCGACGGATCGCCGGCCGGGCCGCTGTCCTGCGGGAGCCCTGCTGCCGTCAGCCGCTGGCGCCCTTCACCCGCTCGACGTATCCGAACAGGCCGCGCTGGGCGGAGCCACCGTTGTGGATCACCTCGATGGCCTTCATGAGCTGCGTGTCGTTGCGGACGTCACGGGTCTTCACGTACGCGTCGCCGAACGCGAGGCGACCGACCCGATCGATGAGGTAGCGGTCGAGGTATACGGCCGCGCCGTCATAGGTGGCGCGGTCGATCTCGACCTCGCGGTCCAGCAGACGGCGGAACAGCTCATCCCGCATGGACGGCGTGACCTGGAAGTCCCGATCGACGCGCCCCTTGAGCTCGAACGCGTAGTCGAACAGGGTCACCGAAAACGTCGGGAACTGCGGCGTGATCGCGGTCACGAACCGGCGCTCCGCCGCCGTCAGCGTGTCGTTGTCGACCTCCAGGTCCGGCATGATCCCGCCGCCGCCGTACACGACGCGGCCTCCCTCGGACTGGTACGTGGGGCGCTCCTCCCGCTCGACCGCGAAGTGCGTGGAGTCGTCGACCTCGACCAGCCGGCCGTTTACCAGCGTCCGCTCCCGGTGGATGCTCCGGCCGCTCGGCGTGAACCACTTCCCCGTGGTCATCTTCAGGACGTACCCGCCGTCCACGCGGTACGCCGTCTGGACCAGACCCTTTCCGAACGACGTGGTTCCCACCACCACCGCGCGGTCGTGATCCTGAAGCGCTCCGGCCACGATCTCCGAGGCGGACGCCGAGCCGCCGTCCACCAGCACCACCAGCGGGAGGTCCGGGGCCAGCGGCCGGGCGGTGTTGCGGTACTTCGTGTCGTCGGAGCCGCGCTCCCGCTGGAGCGCGATGTTCGCGCCCCGCGGGAGGAACAGGCCGGCGATGCGCACCGCGTGATCGACGATTCCGCCGCCGTTGCCCCGCAGATCGAGCACCAGCCCCTTCGCTCCGTCCTTCACCAGCCGGTCCACCGACGCCGCCACCTCGTCCGCCGCGGTCTCGTTGAACTGGAGGAGCGGGATGTAGCCGATGTCACCCTCCACGAGAGTGGCGTACGGCACGGCGGGGATCCGGACCACGGCGCGGGTGATCCGCGCGACGATCGGATCCGGGGCACCGAAGCGCGCGAAGCGCACTTCGACCTTCGAGCCGGCTTCCCCCTTGAGCGCATTGGCGATGCGGTCGAGCGGCCAGCCGGCCACGGACTGCCCGTCCACGGCCAGCACGCGATCGCCGACCTGCACGCCGATCCGCTCGGCCGGCGTGTTCGGGAACACCCGCCGCACGACCGCGGAGCCCTGCTGCGCCTCTATGAGCATGCCCACGCCTGCGTAATGACCTTCGTACGCCACCGTGAACTCCTCCAGGTCCTCCGGGCTGAACAGCGCCGCGTACGGATCCTCGAGCTTCTCGATCAGCCCCTCGGCCGCCCGCTCGTAGACCTCCGACACGTCCAGCGTGTCGACGAACCGCGTCGAGACGAGCGTCAGGACGTCCCGGAAGAGATCGGCGCCGGACTGGCTCTTGGCGTCGGGAAGGACGAAGCCGCCCATGACGAAGGTGCCGGCGAGGGCGATAGCGAGTCCGGCCTTTCGCAGATGCTGCATGGGGCTCCTGAAGGTTTGGAGGGGCTCGGGTTCTCCCCGGATTTCGTAGTACTCTCGTCAGCCGGCGACGTTCCTGCTACTGGCGGGCTCCCTGCCAAGGCCGGGCCACCTGCAACGCCCCGTCGCGTGCCGTTGGGACGCGCGCGGGGCGCTCTTCCGTTGCATCACTCCAGCGTTGCGATCTCGATGTTGCGGATGTGCTCTCCGTAGTGGTGCTTGTAGAAGACCTTCCGCTCCACCTTCTCGATGACCGCGTCTCCAAAGTCCACCCCCTGGAGCCGCCCGGCAATGTTCAGCCCGCCCGCCGAGATGGTGTTGATCTCCACCAGCTTGTCGCCGACGATGTCCAGCCCGGCGAAGAAGAGGCCGTCCTTCACGAGCTTCGGCCCCACGATCGAGGCCAGCCGGACCATCTCCTCGTCCACCTCCGGCAGCTCCGGCTTCCCGCCGGCGCTCATGTTGGAGCGGAAATCGTCGCCGCCGGCGACACGGCGTACCGCCGCGTACTTCCCGTCCACCACCAGCGGCTTGCCGTTCACCATGAAGAGCCGCGTGTCCCCGTCCGCCGCGGCGGGGAGGAACTCCTGCGCGATGACGTAGCTGGAGCGGGCGATGGACTCCACGATCTGGCGCAGGTTGTCGGCGTCCTCGCGGACCATGAAGACGTCGGCGCCGCCGTACCCCATGAGGGGCTTCAGCACGATGCGGCCCTCGTGGGCATCGTGGAACTCGCGGATCCGGTCGTAGCTGCGCGTGATGATGCACGGCGGGCGCACCGCCTCCGGGAACTGCTGGAAGTACATCTTGCTGATGGCCCAGGACAGGCTGTACGGGTGGTTCAGGACCACCACTCCGTGCTCCAGGGCGACCTGCCCGAACAGGATGCCGGCGTGCTGGGCCCAGGCCCGCTCCCCCACCTCTTCCGAGGGGTTGTACCGAAGCCAGATCACGTCCAGCGCGTCCGTGCGCACCGCCTCCCGCACCGCGTCCTCGCCCTGCACCGCGTCCAGGAACGCCTGCTGGGATTCCACGTCCGTCCCGGGCCCGCGCCGGGCCTCCCCGCCCACCTGCCCGTCCTCGTAGTACTCCAGGTCGCCGACGCCCAGGACGAACACGTCGTGGCCGCGGCGGGAGGCCGAAGTGGCGAGGACGGTGGTCGCGGCCCGGTCCACCTCGGTGACCACGTCGTTCACGACGAAGAGGATCCTCACGCGGCGCCGTTCCCTCCATCCGGGCCGCCCGTCATGGCGTGTACCGGCAGGCCGTCGCGGATGGCCTGGAGGCGCGCGCGGGCCTCCGGTCGCTCGAGGAACCGCGGGAGCAGGGGCATGGGGCGGAGGACGCCCCGCTCCCTGAATTCCCGCATGAGCTCCAGGTGCCGCGCGGCGATCTTCCCCACGTACATCGGCTCCAGCTCGCAACCGTCGCGAAGGTGCTCCACCACCTGGACGAGACCGCGCAGATAGATCATGTCGCGTGTGAAGCCGCCCGACTGATAGACCCGGCTGACGATATCGAACGCGGTCCGGGCGCCGAAGCCGTGGTCGGCGGTGAGGAGCCGGAAGGTCTCCACGAACCCGGCGCTCTCGATCCGGCAGTGAGCGGCGATGACGCGGGCGGCCAGGAGGCGCATCCTGCCCCGATCGAGCCCTCCGACCAGGTACTCGGCCAGCACGCCGAGCCCCTCCTGGAGCTCGTCGTAGTCCGCGAACCCGCGGGACAGCTGCAGGAACGGCTGCGCGGCCCCGTTCACGTACGTGAGGACGTGGGTGCCGACCTCGTGCTGGAGCAGCGCGTCGACACGGGCGGGGCGCAGCCCGAGGCGGCGGCCGATCAGCAGGCGTCCGGAGGAGACCATGAGGCCGACCAGGTCGGGCCGGATCTGGACCTCCGACCGAAACGCCGGATACAGCCCCCGGTAGTGATCGAACTCCCGCTCGGCCAGCGCGCCGAACTCCTCCGCCCCCACCAGCGCCACGCGCGCACCCCGCTCCGGCGCGGGCACGTGCTCCAGGATCTCCCGGGCGCGGTCCAGCAGCGCCGTCTGAAGGGGGCCGAACAGCCGGAGGCTGCCGTGCAGGAAGTCGGGGGTGTTCCGGTCGGAGAGCAGAGAGATCTGCCGATCCAGCTCCTCCCGCTTGTCCCGCAGGATCGACCACGCCGCGGGGTCGTCGATCTCTTCCAGCCGGACGTCGTACAGCCGCCGCTTCAGGAGGTCCGGGTCCAGCGGGAGCAGCCGGTAATGGAACTCCGGATCACGATCGTGCCCGCTGTCGCGGAAGCGCTCCCAGGCACGGTCCGCGTTCACCGGCGCCACCAGGAGCAGGAGGTCGAAGGCGCCATCGATGTCCGCCAGCGCGCGGTCGGCCTCCCAGACCGGCTCGCCCAGGCTCCGCCGACCCAGCGCCCGATAGCTGGGAAGATCCGCCCCCGTCTGCACACGGAGAAACTCGAAAGCGGTCCGGCGGAGCACGCGCGAGAACCCGTGGGCCAGCCGGCGCAGGAAGACGGGGTACAGCTCGCCCGTATCCGAATCCCGGTACAAGGCCGGGAACTCGAGGCCGATCAGGAGGCAGCCCAGCTCGTGGCAGCGGGAGATCGTCAGCAGCGGCGGGAGATCGGGCGCGCCGCGGTCGTCCGTGGCCCGCACCTCCAGCGAGCCCCTGCGGTGGCCGGTGTCCAGCTGCGCCAGCCCGTTCGCCAGCGCCTCCACCGTCGCCGGTGCGGGGCCGGCCGGACCGAGGACCCGGAAGCGGTCCGTGCCGCCCCACAGCTCGATCACCAGGAACGCGCCGTGACATTCAGACCCCGCCTCCGTCACCGCTCCGACGAGGTCCGCGACGTCGTCGGGATCCGCTCCCGGAGTGGTGTGCAGGTAGGAGGCCTCCCCGCGGAGCAGCTGGAGGAGCGGATCGGCCTCCTCGCGGGAGCGGAGCACCAGCAGGAACGGCCGCCCGCCGTCCACGACGAGCCGCAGACCCGGCCGCTCGACGACGAGGACCTTCGATTCCGCGAACGCCTCGCGGAGGGTCTCCCCCTCGAGCGTGACGGTTTCCGCACCGCCTGGGCTGTCCGTGCTCATCGCGCGCCACACCGCGCAAGATCGGTGCTCGTATGATGCACGCGCGGCCGGAAGCCCGTGTGGCTCCCGGCCGCGCTTCCGACCGTCCCGCAGCTCAGTGGTTCCGGAGCGCGTTGATCAGCTCGTCCTTCGACATGTCCGACCGGCCCTCGATGCCGATCTCCTTCGCCTTCTGGTACAGCTCGTCCTTCGACCGGTCCTCGTAGCTGCTGGACTTGCCGCCCTTCCGGCCGGTGCTGCTGCGCGAGCCCGCGTTGGCGATCCGGGCCGCCTTTTCCTTGCTCGCACCCTCGCGCCGCAAGGCCTCGTACTGCTCGTCGTCCTTTACGCTCCTGCCGTGCTTCTTACCCATGCTCCCTCCTCTGTTCGGCTCCGCCGCGCCAGGCGGCGGGTCCATCCTGGTGACCATAGGTTCGTGCAAGCACCATTCCCCGCCCGGGCCGCGGACGCTCCCCTGCGGAGACCGCTTCAGCGGCTGGCGGCTCTCCCCGTCGGCGCGAAGACCTCCCCCGAGTAGTAGCGCCCGTCGTCGGATGCCAGGAACACGTAGGTCGGCGCCAGCTCCGACGGCTGGGCCGGCCGGCCCCACAGCGTGTCCTCGCCGAACTTGCCGACATGCTCCTTTTCCAGAGTGGCCGGGATGAGCGGCGTCCATACCGGCCCGGGCGCCACACAGTTCACGCGGATCCCCCGGTCGGACAGCGCCTGCGCGAGGGACTTGGTGAAGCTGTGGATCGCGCCCTTGGTGGCCGCGTAGTCGACGAGCGTGCCGTGGCCCTGCATCGCGGTCACCGACCCGGTGTTCAAGATGACGGCGCCTTCTTCCAGGTAAGGGAGCGCCGCCCGGGCGAGGTGGATATAGGCCAGGATGTTGGTCCGGAACGTCCGGTCGATCTGCTCGGCGGTCAGCTCCTCGAAAGGCGTCTCCTGCTGGTAGGCGGCGTTGTTCACCAGGATGTCCAGACCGCCGAGCTCGTCGACAGCCCATTCCACCACCTCCTGGCAGGTGGCCCGCTCCGCCAGGTCCGCGTGTCGGGACGCCGCCTGCCGGCCGGCGTCCTCGATCCAGCGGACCGTGTCCCGGGCGTCCTCGTCCTCGTCCGCGTCGCGGTAGACGATGGCGACATCCGCCCCCTCACGGGCGAACGCGATGGCGACCGCCCGGCCGATGCCGCTGTCGCCCCCGGTGATCAGCGCGCGGCGGCCCTCCAGCTTTCCCGCCCCCTGGTAGCTCTCCTCCCCGTGGTCCGGCTCCGGCTCCATGCCCGCCGTGCGGCCCGGCCAGGGCTGCTTCTGCGCCTTCGGCGCTCCGTCGAGCCCGCCCCTGTCGCGGCGCGGATCGGCGACCTCGTTCACCCCGTGGTGGCTGTCGGCCACGCGGCCTCGCTTCGCTCGGGAATCGATTCGCCGCGAGATACGCCGAACAGCCGGACGCCCGGCCTCTCTCTCGGTCCACGCCACCAGTAGAATGCGTCTTCGTCGCTACCGACGGTGAAGTCCACGCGGCCGCCATCGATGTCCACCGAGACGCCTCTGTCGTCGCCGCAGCGGTGGATCCCCGCAGGTCCCTCCCCCTCGGCCACCGCGAGCGTGTAGCGTCCCGGTGTCAGTCGTACGTAGCGGCCGCTCATTGTGGATTCCGTTCTGTTGAAAAAGGCGCCCACCGATCCCAGTCGGCGGGCGCCCGTGGCAGTCGCTGACGAATTATGCAATCCCGGTGCCATTTCGGGGGCTTGGCGCCACGCGCGGAATGGAGTAGAATCCAGGCGGTACCCCCTGAACCCCCCGATGAATAAGCCTACCCCTGGTAATCCGGGGTCTCGCCGCCGCGCCGCTCCGGTGCACGGGGGCGGCGACCGCTACGAAGCATTGCTCGAGGTTCTCGAGCAGCAGGCGGAGCGCGCCAGTCAGGATGATCTGCCGCGCCGGCCCGCCGTGTTGCGCTTCGAGGCGATCCTCCTTGTCGCCCTGGCCCTCATCACGGTCTGGGTATGGGTCCTGCCGCCCGCGTGGCTGATCCCCAGGGCCGTGCCGCCCGTGCCGATCGCCGAGGAGGAGGCGGGTCTCCGTATCGGGATCTACCTCCAGGCCCAGCGGATCCGCGCGTACGAGCTCGCGCACGGTGTACTTCCCGAAACGCTCGAAGAGGCCGGGCCCGCCATTCCCGGCATGCGGTACCGGGTCGTGAGCCACGGGGTGTACGAGCTGACGGGTACCACGGAGCGGGTCCGGCTCAGCTACCGCTCGACTGAGCCGCTGCGGGAGTGGGTAGGCACGGGAGCGGAGATCATGACGCCGGAGAGGCTCCCCTGACGGTCGTGCCCCGCACTCCGGCCGCCCGCCGCCCGGGTTTCACGCTGGTGGAGCTCCTGATGGTGGTGCTGATCGTGGGGCTCCTCGCCCGCGTCGCCGTGCCGGCGTACCAGCGCTACACCTACAAGGCGCGGGCGGCGGCCGTGATGTCCGAGATCCATGTGGTGCGCGTGGCGGCGTACGCGTACAACGCGGACACGGGGGAGTGGCCACCGGACGTCAGCCGGGGACTGGTGCCGCCGGAGCTGCGGCCCTATCTCGGGAGTGGATTCACCTTTTCGCGTCCCCACTACCTGCTCGACTGGGACCATTGGGTGCTTCCGGATGGCACGCCTTCCCGACCGGACACCGAGACCATAGTGGGAGTGTCTCTCACGACCACGGACGCTACCTTCGGGCGGGCATTCGTCGAGCTTCTCGGCCCCTCGGTCGCCAAGACGACCATCACCGACCACTACACCTTCGTGATCCTGGGCACGGACTGACGGGGGCGCGGCCGCTACCGCGCCGCTCAGTGCACACGATACCACAAGAAGCCATACGCCGGCAGTTCCACCTCCAGCTCGGCCTCGAAGGCCCGCCGATCGGCGACCTCGAGCTGATTCACCAGCTCCTCACCTTGCATCCCGCTGAGGTCCACCCGGCACGTGACCTCCTCCTCCGCGAGATTGTGGATCGCCACCACTGCCCTGCCGTCGAGGATGCAGGCGTGGGCGAGCACCGAGGGCGAGTTCGTCTCGAGGATCTCCAGATCTCCGCGCCCGATCTCGGGGTTCTCCTTCCTCGCGCGGATGGCCCGCTCCATCCACGCCAGGAGCGAGTCGGCGTCCCGCGTCTGGGCCTCCACGTTCACCTCCTCGTAGGAGTACGGCCCGGAGTCGATGGCGGGGCGCTGGAGGGAATCCGGGGGCGCATCGGAGAAGCCGCCGTTGGGCGCATCGCTCCACTGCATCGCGGTCCGGACCGCATTGCGCTCGTCCAGCGAGAGGTCGTCCCCCATGCCGATCTCATCACCGTAGCGGAGGATCGCGGTCCCCGGCAGCGTGAACAGGAGGCTGTGTGCCATTCGGAGCCGGTCCACGTCGCCCTCGAGCATGGGCGCGAGACGTCGGCGGATGCCGCGGTCGTAGAGACGCATGTTCTCGTTCGGCGCGAACGCCTGGAAAATGGCGGTGCGCTGTACCTCGGTGAGGCGCCCGAGGTCGAGCTCATCGTGGTTGCGGAGGAAGTGGGCCCACTGGCAGTCGCCGGGTATGGCCGGGGTCATGTGGAGCGACTTCACCAGCGGCGTGCGGTCCTTGCGGGCGAGGGCGAGGAAGAGGTGCTGGTTCACGAGGAAGTTGAACAGCATGTGCATCTTCGGCCTGGGGCCGAAATACTCGTCCACGCGCTCGGGGGCCACGTTGGCTTCGGCCAGCAGGATCGCATCTCCGCGGCGCCAGGAGAGGAAGGCACGGAACTCCTGGAGGTACTCGTAGGGGTCCTGGCCGTCCGCGCCATCGATCCCCTTCAGCTCGATCAGGAAGGGAGCGGCGTCCAGTCGGAACCCCGAGACGCCGAGCTCCAGCCAGTAGCCCATGATCCGCATGATCTCCGCGCGGACCGCGGGGTTCGCGATGTTGAGGTCGGGCTGGTGCTTGTAGAAGCGGTGGAAGAAGTACTTCTTCGCCGTGCGGTCGTACGTCCAGACCTCCTCCTGCACGCCGGGGAACACGACCCCCTCCTCGGCGTCTTCCGGCCGCGTGTCCGACCATACGAAGTAGTCGTGATACCGCGACGCCTCGTCCCGCCGCGCTTCCTGGAACCACGGGTGCTGGTCCGAGGTGTGGTTGACGGGAAGGTCGATGATCACCCGCAGCCCCCGCTCCCGCGCCGCGGTGAGGAACTCCACGAAATCCCCCGCCGTCCCCAGGCGCGGATCCACGCCGTAGTAATCCGTGACGTCGTAGCCGTTGTCGCGGTTGGGCGTGGGGAAGAAAGGCAGGAGCCAGAGGGTGTTGATCCCGAGCCCGTCGAGGTAGTCGAGGCGCTGGAGGAGGCCGTGGAAATCGCCGATGCCATCGCCGTTCCCATCCTGGAAGCTTTCGACATCCAGGCAGTAGACGATGGCGTCCTTGTACCAGAGATGCCTGGGCGACCTGAGATCGGTTTCTGTCCTCACGGCGCGCCACCGGCGGCAAGCCGCGTTCCACCTGCAACCGGCTCGGGAGTTGCAGGCGGTGCGCCGCATTCCATCCAGGAGGAGTGGCGAGTGACGCAGGACACGGATACGCCCCTTCAGACACTCGACCGCGCCGCGCTCCTGCGGAAGATGGCGTGGGAGCCGGCGAGCGCACCGGACTGGGCGCCGCTCGTCGAGCGGGAATGGCTGGTCACCAACGGCCTCGGTGGCTACGCGTCGGGGACGGTCTCGGGCGCCACCACGCGGCGATACCACGGGCTCCTGGTGGCCGCGCTCCCGGCGCCCCTCGGCCGGGTCCTCCTGCTCGTCGACATGGCGGAGACCGTGAGGCTTCCGGACGGTCGTGAGATCCGGCTGGGCGGTGAGGAGCGCCCGGACGCGCTGTCGCTGCACGGCGCCGAGCACCTGCGGGAGTTCCGCCTCGATCACGGGATCCCGGCGTGGCGCTACCGCCTCGGCCGGACCGTGCTGGAGAAGCAGCTCGTACTGGCGCACGGCGAGAACACCGCGTCCCTGCGCTATTCCATCGTCGAGGGGCCCGCCGTCGAGCTCATCCTCCGGCCGCTGATCGACATCCGCAGCCACGACTCCCCGGTGGGGGATCAGGCGAGTCGGGAGTACCGGGCCGAACGCGGTCCCGGCGGGCTCGACATCGGGCGCACTGCGCGGGGGAGCGCGGGCGGAACGGCCGGCCTGCCCGAGCTCCACCTCCGATTCGACCCGGGCCTCGTCCGGTACGAGAGCGAGCCGCGGCTCCTCCCCCAGATCGTCTACCGGGTCGAGGCCAGCCGCGGGTACTCGTCCCTGGGTGACCTCTGGTCTCCGGGTCGTCTCGAGGCCCGACTGGAGATCGGCGCACCCGTGGACCTGCTGGCGACGGCCGGTGAGTCGGCCGGCTCCGGGACCATCGACCACCAGCACCGACTGGACGCGGAGCTCGAGCGGCGACGCGCCCTCGCCGACATGGCCGGCGTCGAGGGTGACCCCATACGTGCCGAGCTGGTCATCGCCGCGGACACGTTCGTGATCTCGCCGGCGACACGGTCCGCCCAGCGCTCGCGGCGGGGGCCTGCGGCGGGCGATGCCCGGAGCATCATCGCCGGCTACCACTGGTTCACCGACTGGGGCAGGGACACGATGATCAGCCTGGAGGGCCTGACCATCGCGACCGGGCGGCACCGCGAGGCGGCCGCCATCCTGCGCACCTTCGCGGCACACATACGCGACGGGCTGATCCCGAACCTCTTCCCCGAAGGCGACGAGGAGGGGCTCTACCACACCGCCGACGCCACGCTGTGGTTCTTCCACGCCGTCCACCGCTACGTCGAGGCGTCGGGGGATCGGGCGCTGCTCCGGGAGCTTCTGCCCGGGCTGCGTGGCATCGTGGACGCCCACGTCCGCGGCACCCGCTTCGGCATCGGCGTCGACCCCGTGGACGCGCTTCTCCGCCAGGGCGAAGCCGGCTACCAGCTGACCTGGATGGACGCCAAGGTGGACGGCTGGGTCGTCACGCCGCGGCGTGGGAAGGCGGTGGAGATCAACGCGCTCTGGTACAACGCCCTCCGGCTGATGGAGCGGTGGCTGCGGGAGGAGGGGGAAGGCTCGGCGGCGGACGAGGCGGCGGAGCGCGCCGCGCGCGCCCGGTCGTCGTTCAACGACAGGTTCTGGCACCCCGACGGCTATCTCTACGACGTGGTGGATGGGGAGAACGGCGACGATGCGGCGTTCCGGCCGAACCAGGTTTTCGCCATCGCGCTGGACCACCCCGTGCTCGAGCCGGACCGGTGGGCCCCTGTCATGGAGAAGGTGGAAGCGCGTCTGCTCACGCCCGTGGGGCTACGCTCCCTTGCCCCGGGTCATCCGGACTACCAGCCTCGCTACTTCGGCGACCTGAGGTCGAGAGACGCGGCCTATCACCAGGGCACCGTCTGGGGATGGCTGATCGGCCCCTTCTTCGACGCCTGGCTGCGGGCCCACCCGGGCGGAGAGGCGAGAGCGGCGAGGTTCCTGGACGGCCTCATCGAGCACCTGGACGACGCGTGCATCGGCTCCATGAGCGAGGTCTTCGATGCGGAGCCGCCCCACACGCCCCGCGGGTGCATCGCCCAGGCGTGGACCGTTGCGGAGGTGCTTCGCTGCCGGACGAGGATCGCCGCCGCCGGGGATGGTGCCGCCGACCGGGAGAAACGCTGACATGGAGGGGCGCTGGAAGTACGTCGTGCTCGGCGCCCTGGCCGCCGGCTTCCTCGCCGCGGCGGGCGGGCTGGCGTTCCTGTATTCCGGGATCTACCCGATCGCCGCGAACGAACCGCACACGAAGGTGGTCGACTGGGTGCTCACCACCCTCCAGGAGCACTCCGTCAGCTCGCGGGCCGGTGATGTCAGTGCACCGGACCTGACGGAGCGGGAGCTGCTCGCCGATGGGCTCGCCCTCTACAACCGCCACTGCGCCGTATGCCACGGCGCTCCGGGGGTAGAGCGGGCGATCATGGGGCGCGGGCTGAACCCGGATCCGCCGCGGCTGGCCACCGAGATCCGCGACTGGTCCAACGCGGAGCTCTTCTGGATCGTCGCCAACGGGCTCAAGATGGCCGGGATGCCGGCCTTCCAGCCGGGGCTCTCCGATCGTGAGGTGTGGGCGACCGTGGCCTTCATGAGGGCCCTGCCGGGAATCTCACCCGAGGAGTACCGGCGGGCGAGCGTGGGCGGCGACGCACGGATTCTGGCCCTCCTCGAGGAGCGAATGCGCGGGGCGACCCCGCGCGGGGCCGCGGATGGCGATCCGACGGAAGGGCGGCGCCTGGTGGAGGCATACGGCTGCGGGTCCTGCCACATCATCCCTGGGGTGGCCAATTCCAAGGGGCACGTGGGGCCGCCGCTCACCAAGCTCGGGCTCCGGCACTACATCGCCGGCGCCGTGCTGAACAATCCCGAGAACCTGGCCCGCTGGCTCCATTCGCCCGAGGCCGTCGAGCCGGGAACGGCCATGCCGTCCGTCGGCGCGACGCGGGAGGAGGCGGTGCACATGGCGGCGTACCTGCTCACGCTGGGCGCCGACGAATCGCTGGTCGGACCGCGCGGGATCCTGCCCGCGCGGTGGCTGCCGCACTGACCTCTAGGCGCAGCGATCCACGAACAGCGGGGACAGCCCTTCCAGGATGATGGCCGCCGTGAAGATCACGGCGGCACCCATTCCGACGACGAGGAGGAAGCGGGCCCCGTCGCGCTCACCGGCCATGGCGTCATCGCCCGCGAGGCCACGATACATGGACCGGGCGGTCCATCCGGAAGCGGCCGCGGCCGCGGCGAACCCGGCGGTAGCCAGCAGGACGGCCCACGATCCGCCATCCCAGTGGCTGATGCAGTCCACGGTCAGCACGATGTAGATCACGCCGAGGTGGAGCGACCACAGGATGGGCGCGCCGACGACCGCGAACAGCAGCTTCGGCACGGAGAGCCGCAGACCCCGGTCGCTCGCCGCGAGCTGGCGCGGATCGATCACGGGCTGAGAGTGAGCACGGGTCCGAAGTGGATCGTCGCGTAGGCGACGAGCGCGGTGCCGGCGGCGAACCAGCCCACCACCGACCCGTTGAGCGCGGTGGCCTGCCACCGCGGGTCCCTCGGGTGGCGGACGCTCCAGCCGAAGGCGGACGCGGTCATGATGGCCTGCGTGAACGCCACCAGCCCCGCGAAGCCGAGGGTCGTGAAGACGATGGACGCGTACGCCGACTCCGATGCCCGGAGCCCGAGCGCGCCGTACGCCCGGTACGTCAGCCACATGAAAGCGATCTGGAGGAGAAGCGCGAGGCCGAGGCCGGGGCGAGTGCCCAGCTCCCGGTCGTCGATGCGGGCGCCGCCGTTCGACGTGTCGAGCCGCCACGCGATCCACGCGTGGATCGCCGCCGCCGCGAGGATGGCCGCGAGCGCGAGCAGCGGCCACAGGGCGCCGTCCGACCAGGCCACGCCCCCGCCCGTGCCCAGGTAGAAGTAGCTGGCCACCAGCGTGACCAGCGCCACGGCCAGGATCAGGACGAACACGAGCGTGCCCCACCACCCGTTGGCCAGCGGCCCGGCCACGCCCAGCGGGAGCGTCTGGCCGCCCGGGTCCCTGGCCAGGTCGGGGACGGGACCCGGCCGCGGCCCGTCGTCGTCCCCCAGCCCCGCCCCGCCGCCCAGCGCCCAGTCGTACGAGCGCGGCGGGCGGACCCAGAAGTAGACCGAGACGGCGGTGAGCAGCGCGCCGAACCCCAGCACCCACCAGGCGTGGAAGAGCAGCCCCGCGAAGAGGAAAACGAATGCGATGGACATGATGAACGGCCAGAGCGTCGGCCCGGGGATGTGGACGATGGCGAGCGGTCGTGCGTCGACCATGGAGACGACCAGCGCGCCTCGCCAGTCCAGCGGCCGCCAGCGGAACATGCGGAGCTGCGCCTCCACCTTCTCCGTCACCGGGGCCAGAGTCCGCTGCTCCCACATGGGGTGCCTGCTCGTGACCTCCACCAGCGACTGGAACTGCGCCGCGGCGGGCGGCGAGTCCTGCGACCACTCCAGCGTGTCCCCGCCCCAGGGATCCCGCCCCGCCGGCGTCCCGCCGCTTCCGTAGATGCTCCAGAAGAAGTTGATGACGAACAGGAGCACGCCGCCGGCCAGGATGAACGCGCCGATGGTCGAGAGCAGGTTGTGGACGTCCCATCCCATGTGCTCGGGATACGTGTAGACGCGCCGGGGCATACCCAGCAGCCCCAGGATGTGCATGGGGAAGAACGCCAGGTTGAAGCCGACGAACATCACCCAGAAGTTCCACTTCCCCAGCCGCTCGTTCAGAACCTTCCCCGACATCTTCGGGATCCAGTAGTAGAGCCCGGCGAACAGCGGGAAGACGGCCCCGCCCACCATCACGTAATGGAAGTGCGCGACCACGAAGTAGGAGTCGTGGACCTGCATGTCGAAGGGAACCACCGCCACCATCACCCCGGTGAGCCCGCCGATCACGAACAGCACGATGAAGCCCACGACGAAGAGGAGCGGCGTCTTCCACTGCGGCCGCCCGGTCCACAGCGTCGCGATCCAGGAGAAGACCTGGACCCCGCTCGGGATGGCGATCATGAGGGACGCGGCGGTGAAGAAGCCGTAGGCGGCCGGCGAGAGCCCGGTCGTGAACATGTGGTGGACCCAGAGCCCGAAGCTGAGGAATCCGATCGTGATCATCGCCAGGACGACGAACGGGTATCCCACCAGCGAGCGGCGGGAGAACGTCTGCACGATCTGGGACACGATCCCCACGGCCGGGATGAACATGATGTAGACGTCCGGATGGCCGAACACCCAGAAGATGTGCTGCCAGAGCAATGGCTCCCCGCCGGCCTCCGGGACGAAGAACCGGGTGATGTGCATCCGGTCCATCTCGAGGAACGCGGTGCCGACGATGAGCGGCGTGAAGGCGAAGATGATCATGAACGCCGCCAC
>JAHWKI010000253.1 GCA_019347975.1 Gemmatimonadota bacterium | reverse complement strand
TCTCCCGCGTCTTGTCCGCCACCACCATGATCAGCGTGCTGATGATGTTGAACGCGGCGACCACCACGATGAGGAAGAGGATCACGCTCATCACGATCTTCTCGAGCTTGAGGGCCGAGAAGAGGGACGAGTTGAGCTGGACCCAGTCGTTGGTATAATAGGGAAAGCGGAGCTCGTTCTGGAGCCACTGCGCCGTTTCCTGCGCCCTCCACGGGTCGGCCACGTTCACGCCGATCGCGCCGACGCCGTCGCCGAGGTGCAGCAGGTCCTGCACCGGCTCCATGGCGGCGTACATGAAGTTCGAGTCGTACTCGTACATCCCGGTGGTGAACCGGTCGGTCACCTCGAACGGCCGGATCACCGGAATCACCTCGCCGCCTCCCCCGGTGTTGACGTTCTCAAGCGAGACGATCTGGATGGTGTCCCCCGGGTACACGCTCAGCTTCTCGGCCAGCCGCCGGCCCATGAGCAACGGGGGGTAGCCGGTGGAGGTCGGTCCGAACTCCAGCTCGCCGGTGGCGATCTGCCGCTGGACCGTCGTCAGGGCGTCGCCCCGCGGCCGGGGATCGACCCCGTACAGCATGCCGGCCTGGGCGTACTCGGTTCCCGGCACCATCACCGCGACCTGCGTCATGATGAACGGCTCGGCCACCACCACGCCCGGCGCGCGCCGGGCCGCCTCCAGCACGGGACGCCACTCCGGCATGCGGAACCCGCGCCCCTGCTGGAACACGTACACGTGCGGGTTCATGCCGATGATCTTGGCCTGGAGGTCATGCTGCAGCCCGGTCATCACGGCGATCACGATGATCAGCGCGGCCACCCCCACGAACACGCCGCCCACGGAGATGAGGGTGATGAGCGAGACGAAGCGCCCCTTCCGCCTCGACGCCAGGTAGCGCCGCGCGATGAACCAGTCCAGGCGCTTCATGCGCCCTCTTCCGGCCGCATGGTCGGGAACAGGATCACGTCCCGGATGGACGGCTGCCCCGTCAGCAGCATCACGAGCCGGTCCACGCCGATCCCGACCCCACCCGTCGGCGGCATGCCGTACTCCATGGAGCGGAGGTAGTCCTCGTCGACGACCGACGCTTCCAGGTCCCCGCCGGCCCGCAGCTCCGCCTGCGCCTCGAAACGCTCCCGCTGGTCGTCGGGGTCGTTCAGCTCGCTGAACGCGTTGGCGATCTCACGGCCCGCGATGATCAGCTCGAACCGCTCCGTCAGCCGCGGCTCGCCCCGCCTCGGCTTGGCCAGCGGCGACAGCTCCCTCGGGTAGTCCACGATGAACACGGGGTGGTCCAGCTCCGGCTCGACCAGGGCGCCGAACAGCGCATCCAGCAGCTTGCCGCGACGCATCGTGCCCGCGTCCTCGACCCCCGCCTTCGCCGCCACCTTCCGGAGCGCCGCCTCGTCCATCTCGCCCGCCTCGACGCCGCCGATCTCCGTCAGGGCGGCGAGGAAGCTCATCCGGCGGTACGGCGGCGCCAGCTCGATCCTCACCCCCTCCACCTCCACAGCGGTACCCCCGGTGGTCTCCTGCGCGGCGTACGCGAGCATCTCCTCGACGAGCGTCATCATGTCGTTGTAATCGGCGAACGCCTGATAGAACTCGAGCATGGTGAACTCGGGGTTGTGCGTCCGGTCGATCCCCTCGTTGCGGAAGTCCTTCCCCACCTCGTAGACGCGCTCCATCCCTCCGACGATCAGGCGCTTCAGGTAGAGCTCGTCGGCCACCCGCAGGTAGAGCGGCATGTCCAGCGTGTTGTGATGCGTCATGAACGGCCTCGCCAGCGCGCCGCCGTACAGCGGCTGGAGGATGGGCGTCTCGACTTCGATGTAGCCCCGGGCGTCCAGGAAGTCCCGGAGGGAGCGGACCACCCGCGCGCGGGCCACGAAGACGGCCCGCACCTCGGGGTGGACGGCCAGGTCGGCGTAGCGCTGGCGGTAGCGCTGCTGGACGTCGGCGAAGCCGCTGTGGACCACCCGCTCCCCCGTCGCCTCGTCCGTCTCCTCCTTGCCGTACGGCAGCGGCCGGAGCGACTTCGAGAGCAGCTCGAACGACTCGACCAGCACGCTGACCTCTCCCGCGCGCGTCCGCATCGTCCGCCCTGCCACCCCCACCCAGTCCCCCACGTGGAGGAGCCCGAGGAGGTCGTACGGATCGTCGCCCAGGACGTTCCTGCGGAAGAAGAGCTGGATGCGGCCGGACCGGTCCGCCAGGTCGGCGAAGGAGGCCTTGCCGTGGCTCCGCAGCGAGGTAAGGCGTCCGGCCAGCCGCACGTTCTCGCCCTGGCCTTCCTCCCCCAGCCGGCCCGCCCCGTCCGCCTCCTCGAACTCCGCGCGGGCCTGCGCCGCGTGATGGGTGACCTCGTAGCGGTAGCCGAACGGCTCGATCCCGCGCGCCCGCAGCTCCTCGAGCGTCCGCCGACGGTCCCGCTCGACCTGGCTCGTCATGCCACCTTCCCGCCGAACTCCTTGAGATAGGCCTCGATCAGCTGGTCGAGGTCGCCGTCCATGACCCGGTGCACATCGCCCACCTTCAGCTCCGTGCGGTGGTCCGTCACCTGGGTATAGGGCTGGAAGACGTAGGACCGGATCTGATTCCCCCAGCCGATCTCGGTCTTCTCGTCCTCCACCTTCCGCCTGGCTTCCTCCCGCTGCTCCGCCTCCCGCTCGTAGAGCGCGGCGCGCAGCATCTTCATGGCGGTCGCCTTGTTCTGGAACTGGCTGCGCTCCTGCTGGCAGGCCACGGCGATGCCCGTCGGGAGGTGCGTGATCCGCACCGCCGAGCTGGTCTTGTTTACGTGCTGACCGCCCGCGCCCGACGCGCGGAAGACGTCGATCCGCAGGTCCTTGTCCTGGACGTCCACCTCGATCTCGTCGTCCACCACCGGATAGACGAACACGCTGGCGAACGAGGTGTGGCGGCGGGCCTGCGAGTCGAAGGGTGAGATCCGGACCAGCCGGTGGACCCCCTTCTCCGCCTTCAGGTAGCCGTACGCGTAACGCCCCTTGATCTCCAGCGTCGCGCTCTTGATCCCCGCCTCCTCACCGGGCATGAGGTTGAGGATCTCCACGTCGTAGTCGTGGCCCTCGGCCCAGCGGTGGTACATCCGCATCAGCATCTCGGCCCAGTCCTGGGACTCGGTGCCTCCGGCGCCCGGATGGATGGTGACGAGGGCGTCACGGGCGTCGTCCTTCCCGCGGAGCATGTTACGGAGCTCGAGCCGCTCGATCTCCCGCTCCAGCTTCTCCGATTCCGACTCGAGCTCCGCCGTCAGCCCGGCGTCCGGCTCGTCCTCCGCCTCCATCAGCTGGCAGAGCTCCACCAGCTCGGAGGCGCGCCGGCTCGCGACATCCCAGGGCTCGATCCACCCCTTCAGCTCGTTCACCTCGATGGTGACTGCCTTCCCCTTCTCCGGATCGTCCCAGAACCCCGGCTCCGACATCCGCCCTTCCAGCTCCTCCATTCGGGCCCGCTTGGAGGCGATGTCAAAGATAACCTCCGAGTGAGGCGACCCGGTCCCGCTGCTCTTCAAGTCGATTCAACGCGTCCGACATGGCACAGTCTCCTAAAGCGAGGGGCCGTCCGGATGGGACGGCCCCCGTTGGTTTCCGCGACGGCCGGAACATAACCGCGGCCTTCAGCCGCAGCAACCGAATTTTCCGGCCTCAGAAGACCGTCTTTCCCTCCGCCAGGATCCCGTTCAGCGCGTCCCGGAAGTAAGGCGTCTTCTTCGCCATTTCCTCGCCCACCTGCTCCAGGTATTCCTCCCAGCTCTTCAGGATCTCGTCACGAAATTCCTTCCGCAGCGTTCCCGCCGCCCTGCTCTGCTCCCACTTCTCCGGGTTGTAGACGACGATGTCGGAGACCAGCGCGCGCGCCAGCCGCTTCGCCCGCGTCTCCGGGTCCTGGGGTCCGAACACCGGCGCGCTCGGCCGCGGCCGCGCCTCGCCCCCCTGCTCCGCGGCCGCGGCGGGGGCGGGGGTCGAGGGCGGGGGGGCCGGCGCGGCCACCGCGGGGCTGGCGGTATGGACGGTGCCGGGCGCCGTCTCCACGGGCTCGACGCGAAGCGTCGCGCCGCACTCGCGGCACTTCGCGTCGATTCCGCCCCGCGGGATCCGGGCCGGGTCGACGCGATAGATCGTGCTGCACTCGGGGCAAGCGATGTTCATTGCTGGCTCACCGCGTTGGTATTCTCGGTTGCCGCCGGATCGAGGTCGGCGGGATTCACCGGATCGTCGCTCCGGCGGTCGACCGCGTACAGGGATCCGGGGATGGTCTTCGCGTACGACTTCATCTCCGTCGCCAGCTCGCTCACCTTGGCCGGATGGGAGAAGACCCGGTTCCGGTTCGTCACCACCCCGATGGAGAGCGACATGAGGGGGATCCGGTGCACATTGCCCCGCCGATCCTTCGCCAGAAAGCTGCCCACCTTCCGGTCCTCGGGGGTGTACTGCCAGGGAATGAGCTCGTCGAAGATGGCCAGGATCTCCTCGCAGCAGACGTCCATGGTCTCCAGCGGGACGTTGTAGATGAAGTCATCCCCCCCGATATGGCCGATGAAGCCGGACGGCGCGTAGGACTTCACCACGTCCCGCAGGATCTTCGAGAGCAGCCCGATCACGCCATCGCCCCGGTTGTACCCGTAGCGGTCGTTGAACTCCTTGAAATGGTCCAGGTCGGCGTAGCAGACGGCGAACTGGTCACCGCGGCGGATCCGCTCCAGGATGTCCCGCTCGA
>JAHWKI010000252.1 GCA_019347975.1 Gemmatimonadota bacterium | reverse complement strand
TCAAGATCCAGATCGGCTCCGCGTTCACGAGCGGCGAGGAGCGGGAGATGGAGGTCAAGGGGCGGGATCTGGTGAGCGGGATTCCGAAGACCGTACGGGTGCACTCGCAGGAGATCCGCGAGTGCATCCAGGAGCCGGTTCAGCAGATCGTGGACGCGTGCCGCCGCGCGCTGGAGATCACCCCGCCCGAGCTCGCGTCGGACATCGTGGACCGCGGAATCGTCATGACGGGGGGCGGGTCGCTGATCCGTGGGCTGGACCAGCTGCTGGCCCACGAGACCAATCTGCCGATCCATGTGGACGAGGAGCCGCTCACGTGCGTCGTGCGCGGCGCAGGGCGGATCCTGGACGACCTGCCGCGCTACCGCAGCGTGCTCTCCACGTGAGCGGCTGATCCAGGGTGGTCGAATACTTCGAGGGTCCACGGAAGGGGCGCTGGCGCAACCTCGGTATGGCGGCCGCCTTCCTGGTGCTCGCCCTTTTCCTCTTCTTCCTCCCCGGCTCCTACCAGACGCCGATCCGGTCCGCGATTCGCGGCACCGTGCTGATGCCGTTCCTGCTGGCACAGTCGGAGCTGGTCAACCGTGGCGCGAGCCAGGTGGATGTGCCGGTGCTCCGGGCCGAGCGTGACTCTCTCGCCGCCGTGGTGGCGGCGCAGGCCAGCCTCGCGGAGGAGAACCGGAGGCTGCGGCAGCTGATGGGACTGCGGAGCCGCGCTCCGCGCAGCTTCGTGCCGGCGGAGCTGGTGCGGATCGGGACGGCCGGCGGCGAGAGCACGTTTCTGCTGAACGTCGGGACCGAGGACGGGATCCGGGTCGGGAGCCCGGTGATCGCGTCCGGAGGTCTGCTGGGAGTGGTGTGGGAAGCGGGGCGGAGATCGTCTCACGCGATCGACTGGACCCATACCGATTTCCGGGCCAGCGCAATGACCGCGGACGGCAGCGCCTATGGGATCGTCGAGTCGCGTCGAGGGCGCTACCGCGAGGAGGATCAGCTCGCGCTGGTGGGTGCGCCGTTCCACGTCGATGTCGCACCCGGCACCCGTGTGGTCACGTCCGGACGCGGTGGTGTCTATCCGCGCGGCATCCTCCTGGGGACCGTCGTCGGGATCGAGGAGGCGGATACGGGCTGGCGGAAGAGCTACCTGGTTCGGCCGGCGGTCCGACCGGAGGCGGTGACGCACGTGCTGGTGGGCGTGCCGCTGGAGAACGGCTACGACGACCTCTCGCCGCTGTGGAGCGGAGGGGCACCGCCGACCCGGGGTGACACCGCGGGGGCGCGATGAAGGGCGGCTGGCCGTTCTGGATCCTGATCGTGGTGCTGGTGGTGCTTCACTTCGTCCTGCACCTGAGCTTCGGGTTCGGCATCGAAGCGCCGGACCTCCTGACGGTCGCTGTGCTGCTGGGTGCGAGACAGCTCTCCGGTGGACGCGCCGCAGCCTACGGCTTCCTGTTGGGCCTCCTGGAGGACGCGGTCTCGGTGAGCGCCTTCGGTGCCGCCGCGATCACCCAGACCCTGATCGGGTACCTGGGTGCGCGCAGTCGGGACCTGTTCGTCGGCGACAGCCTGCTGTTCCTGTCGCTTTACCTGTTCCTGGGGAAATGGGCCCGCGATGCGTTATATTACGCCGTCGCGGCAGTGGTGCGGCGCGGTGACGCCGTAGGCGCGCTCCTGCTGCAGGCCCCGGTCGCGGCCTTCTACGCGGCGATCTCGGGGCTGGTAGCGATCGTCGTGTTCCGGACTCTGACCCGCTCCCGCTGAGCTCCGGCACTCCATCCCAGGCACGACATGGACATCTTTCACCTCCACGCACGGCGGCGGCGGGCGCAGGCAGCAATGGGCGTCGTCTGGCTCCTTCTCGCCGGCCTCTCCTTCGCGTTCTTCCAGACGCAGGTTCTGAGGAATCCGGCGTATGCAATGCAGTCGGACATGAACCGGCTGCGGCCGCTCATGATTCCGGCTCCGCGCGGGACCATCCTGGACCGGGCGGGCCGGATCGTGGCCGACAACGTGCCGGGGTACGTGCTCTCCGTTCTTCCGGCGCCGGAGGACTCGATCCGCGGAACGCTGGTACGGCTCACCCCGTACCTGCGGTTCACGGATCGGGAAGTGGACGCGCTGGTGCAGCGCCGGCGCAGGCACCCGGAGCAGCAGCTCGTCCTCTCGACGGACCTGGCGTTCGAGCAGATCTCGGCCATCGAGGAGCGCCGGCATCTGTTCCCCGAGGTCCTCATCGAGATGCAGCCGAAACGCAACTACCACGGCGCCGCGGCGACGGCGCACCTGGTGGGGTACGTGGGAGAGATAAGCGAGGGGGAGCTGGAGCTGCCCGCCTTCGAGGGCTACCGCGGTGGCGCGCTGGTGGGGAAAGCGGGAGTCGAGCGCCAGTACGAGCGGGTGCTCGCGGGGCAGAGCGGGATCCGCTACGTCGAGGTGGATGCGCGCGGTCGGATCGTGAGCCGGAGCCATCAGCGTGGCGAGATCCCCCCCAGGCCGGGCAGCCCGGTCCGTCTGAACATCGACCTCGAGCTGCAACGGTGGATCGCGCGAGTGGTGCCCGAGACCCGGCGGGGGGCCGTCGCGGTGCTGGACCCGCGGAGCGCGGCCGTGCTGGCGCTGTACTCGTCGCCGAGCTTCGATCCGAACGAGTTCGCGGGGAACGTCTCCCACACTCGGTGGCAGGAGCTGCGGCAGGACTCGGCCCGGCGCCTGCTGGACCGGAGCATCTCCGGGATCTATCCGCCGGCGTCCACGTGGAAGCTGGCCACCGCGGCGATCGCGCTGGAGCTCGACATCGTGGATCCGGACGCGACCCTCCCCATGGCCTGCCGCGGCGGGATGCGCTACGGCAACCGGTATTTCCGCTGCTGGGAGGAGGAGGGGCACGGCTACCTGAAGCTGGCGGACGCCATCGCCCGGTCGTGCGACGTGTACTTCTACCAGATCGGGCTCCAGATCGGGCTGGAGCGCCTCACCGCCGAAGGGGCGCGACTGGGCTTCGGACGGCTCACGGGGGTGGACCTGCCCGGGGAGCGGGCCGGCAACTTCCCGGGTGACCCCGACTGGTACCGTCGTCGATTCGGTCAGCCGCCCACCGAGGCCGATGTGCTGAGCCTGGCCATCGGTCAGGGCCCCAACGACCAGACGGTCCTCAAGATGGCGCAGTTCTTCGCCGCGCTCGCCACCGACGGCACGGCGCCGGCGCCGCGGGTGCTGGCGGACAGCGCGGCCACGGGTGCGCCTCTGGACCTCCGCCTCACGCCGCGGAGCCTGGAGGCGCTGCGGGCCGGGCTGCGGCTGGTGACGGCGCCTGGAGGGACGGCCCACGGCTCGTCGCTGGAGCACTGGGAATGGATCGGTAAGACGGGGACCGCGCAGAACCCCCATGGAGCGGACCACGGCTGGTTCGTGGGGATCGGGGGCCCGCGGGAGGGGGAGCCGGAGGTGGTCGTCTCGGCGATCATCGAGGCGGGTGAGCACGGGTCGGACGTGGCGCAGGTGGCCGCGAAGATCGCGGACTACTACTTGCGAAGGGCGCACGAGATGCCGATCGACACGATACAGACGCTGCGAGAGCACTGGTTGGCGGGCCGTCCGGCCCGGTGGGCCGAATGGCGCTGACGGAGCGGATCCGGGCGGTATTCGGGGATCCCATGCTGTTCCTCCTGGTCCTGGGCCTGTCCCTGTTCGGCGTCGCAATGGTCTATTCGGCGGGGCAGCTGGACGTCCCGGACCCGGCGGTGCTCGGGGCCTGGAGGCGCCAGCTCATGTGGCTGGCCATATCGGTCGTGGCGCTCGCCCTGGTGATGCGCGTCCAGGTCAAATGGTTCGAGTGGGCGGCCGTCCCGCTCTACGTCCTCGCCATCGGGATCCTGGTGCTCACGCTCTTCATCGGGACCGGCGCGGGTACGGCGCAGGGGGTGAAGAGCTGGATCCGCATCGGCGGGTTCAGCGTTCAGCCGTCGCAGTTCGCGAACATCGCCACGATCCTGATGCTGGGTCGGATCATGGGCGGGTGGCGGGAAACCCCGCAGTCGATGCGGGCGCTGTGGAAGCCCATCGTGGTCGTCGTGCTACCGCTCTTCCTGGTCCTGGCCCAGCCCGACCTGGGGACAGCGATGGTCTTCGGTGCGGTGCTCCTGGCGACGCTCTACTGGGCCGGTACACCCGGCGGCGTGATCTTCATGCTGCTGAGCCCCCTCCTCGCGCTGTTCCTCGCCATCCAGTCCTGGGTGTTCAGCGCGTACATGATCGCGCTGATCGCGTTCCTTTACTTCTACCGCGTCTACCTGTGGGAAGGCACGCTGGTGGTGGCCGCGAACCTGGCGGCCGGGACGATCGCGCTGCCGCTCTGGAACTCCCTCGAGCCGTACCAGAAGGCGCGCCTCCAGGTCTTCCTCGATCCCACGGTGGATCCACGGGGAGCGGGGTGGAACGTGATCCAGTCCAGGGTGGCGATCGGGAGCGGAGGCCTTTTCGGGAAGGGGTTCACGGAAGGGACGCAGAAGCGGCTGGCCTTCCTGCCGGAGCAGCATACCGATTTCATCTTCAGCGTGATCGGTGAGGAGTGGGGCTTCATCGGAACGACCCTCGTCCTGGTGATGTTCGGGCTGGTCCTGTGGCGGCTGGTGCGGATCGCGGAGCGGGTGGCCGATCCCTTTGCGGGTATCGTGGTGTTCGGTATCTTCGGAGCCTGGTTCGCCCATATCATCGTGAATATCGGGATGACGGTCGGCGTGATGCCTGTTACGGGGATCCCGC
>JAHWKI010000251.1 GCA_019347975.1 Gemmatimonadota bacterium | reverse complement strand
CCGCCGTAGATCTCCGACGACTGGAAGACGTAGCCTCGCCGCTTGCACAGCGAGACCAGCTTATCCATCAGGTCCTGGGTCCTTTCATTGCTCATGAGGGGGGTGAACCTACAGGCGACCACGCCGGCCCAGCAACCCGTTCAGTCCCTCGCAGGCATGGCGCGCCAGCGCCGCCGCGTCGAGGGTGCCCGTGGTCCTCCCGGTCCCGCCCCGGAGAGCCACACCGTCCGGCACCCGCGCCGAGACCCGGCCGGCGATGAGCAGGACCGGGACGCCGGCCGCCCGCGCCCGCGCGAGCACCTCTCCCGTCACCTTCCCCATCGACGACTGCGCGTCCCATTCCCCCTCGCCCGTGACCACCGCGCGCGCCGACCTCAGCCGGCGATCGAACGCGACGGTGTCCAGCACCCACGCCGCTCCGCGCTCCGGCGCGGCGCCGAAGAGCGCCGCGAACGCCGCCCCGAGACCGCCAGCGGCCCCGGCGCCCGGCAGGGCCCTCACCTCCCGCCCGGTCGTCCGTCGCGCCACGTCCGCCCAGCGCGTCAGCGCCCGCTCCAGGATCGGGAGGTCCCGCGGTGAGGCCCCCTTCTGGGGCGCGTAGACCCGGACGGCGCCGAAGGATCCCAGGAGCGGATTCGTCACGTCGGCGAGGACCCGCAGGCGCCGCGGCAGCTTCCGCTGCCGGGGCGCCACGATCCGGTCCAGACGGAGCAAGCCGGACGCACACGGGAGGATCGGCTCGCCTTCGGAATCCAGCAGCGACCAGCCCAGCGCCGTGGCCATGCCGGCACCGGCGTCGACCGTCGCCGACCCGCCGAGCCCCACGACCAGCTCGGCGTGCGCGCCCGGGAGGGCCGCCGCGGCCTCGACCAGGAGCGCACCCACGCCGGCCGTGGTGGCCAGGAGCGGGTCCCGGCCGGGCGCGGGGACCAGGTGGAGCCCGCACGCCTCGGCCGTCTCCACGATGACCTGGTGATTCTGGACGAGGTACCGCGCCTCGACGAACCGGCCGTCCGGCCCGGGCACCCGCGCCACCCGCGTCTCCCCTCCCGCGGCGTGGCGCGCCGCGTCGAGCAGGCCGTTGCCGCCGTCGGACAGCGGGATCGGGAGCACGTCCGCCACGGATACGCCGGTGGCCTCACCCGCGCCCCGGGCCATGGCGCGCGTCGCCGCGGCCGCCGAGATGGTGCCCTTGAACGCGGTGGGACAGACGATGATGTGGGAGGACACGGGGCGCTCGCTGTGCTCGCTCAGGAGGGCGCGGCCTGCGGCCGCCCGGAGAGCGGCGCCAGGGCGCCGCGGAGTGGTATCGTCGAAAGGGCTACGTCAGGAGATCGGTGTCCCGCCGGGCCGCGAGCGAAACGAGCCCCGCCCCCTCCGCGCCGGCCGCAGGCCGCGCCCCCCGCCGCCCGGCAGGGCGGCTCTCCTGCCGCTCGGAGGGCGCCGCAGGCGGCCTCAGACCGGCCTCTGATGCTCCGTCGGCTCGGGCTCCGGCGTCGAGGCCGTGTGCGCTTCGATGCTGAAGAGACCGACGCGCTGCGCGGTCAGGAGGTAGCTGGCCCAGAGCACGACACCGCCGAAGGCCAGGACGCCGAAGAGCCCGGAAGCGGCCAGGGTACAGAGGACGCCGAACGTGACGAACATGGCGGCGATCCCGAGGAGCCCGATGTCACGCTCACCCTCCATCCAGCCCCGGTGCCTGGCCATGGCCAGCGCCCCACCCGCGCCCGCGAAGCCGACCAGCGCGAACAACAACAGCATAAACCGCACGCCCTGCAAGCTCATCATGGTGCCCGTTCGGCTCTCCGTGGGTCAGATCCTCTTCCGTCCTCTCCGCCCCGGAGACAGTGCAAGCCGCGTTCCCGCCAGCCAGCTTCAGAACACTTCGATGGTCAGATACTTCTTCGGATTGGCCTGGACGTCGGCCGTCAGCTGCCGGACCTGCCTCAGCGTGGCCGAGAGCTCGCCGTAGAGCGACGTGTCGTTGACGAGCCGGCCGAGCGTCCCCTGGCCGTCGTCGATCTTCGCCATCACGGACGCGAAGGACCCGAGGGAGACCTCCATCACCTCCAGCGCCGCACGGGCCGCGCGGGCGCTGCCCTGCACCTCCGCCAGCGCCCCGCCGGTCGCGGCCCCGGTCCCCGCCCGCTCCATCTCCTCGGCCGTGCGGCGGAGGGAGGCGGTGGCGAGGGAGAGCTCGGCGAACGCGCCCTGCAGCTGCCGGGCCACATCGGGCATGACGGCCGCCGTCGCCTTGAGGTCGAGGACCGCCTGGGGCGAAAGGAGCGAGTCGGCCGCGGCGAGGAGCGTGCGCGCCTGCCCACCCAGTTCCGTCGCCAGGTCCGGCAGCGCCTGGACGGTCATGCCCTGGATCGTGTCACCGGACTCGAGCGCGACGAGGGCGGAGCCCGGCAGCAGCTCGATGGTGGTGGCGCCGAACACGTCCGCCCGGGCCAGCGCCCGGGTGTCCGCCGGAAGCCGCGCGTCGCCGTTCACGCGGATGTCCACCGTGACGCCGCGCGGCGGCTCCAGATTGACGCGCCGCACCGTCCCGACCTGCACCCCGTTGAGCTGGACCCGGTCGCCGCGGTTCAGCCCGGCGCCGTTCTCCATCAGGACCACGGCCTCCGTTCCCCCCGCGAGGATGGGATCGCCGAGCAGGAAGAAGAAGCCCCAGAGGGCGACACCGCCCGCGATGAGGACGAGCAGCCCGAGGGCCGTGAGGTTGCGTACCTGGTGTTCCATATTCCGTTTGTCTGTTATTGCGCCGCGGCCGTGCCGAAGCGGCGGTGCATGAAGCGCTGCACGACGGGGTCCTCGCTGGCGAGGATCTCCTCCGGCGTGCCGCACGCGCGCAGCCTTCCTTCCGTCAGGAGCGCCACCCGGTCGCCAACCTGGAACGCGGACTCCAGGTCGTGGGTGACGACGATGCTCGTCACGCCCAGCTCCTCCGCCAGCTCGACGATCAGCCCGTCGATCGTCTCGGCGTTCACCGGGTCCAGCCCGGTCGTCGGCTCGTCGTACAGAACGTAGCGCGGCCGTGACGCGATCGCTCGGGCGACGCCGACCCGCTTCCGCATGCCGCCGGAGAGCTCGGCGGGATAGCGGTCGAGGACGTCCTCGTCCAGGTTCACCCGCCGGAGCAGCTCGGCCACTTCCGGCCGCACCGCCGCCAGAGGACGTTCGTTCCCTTCCGTGTCCAGCGCCAGTGCCAGGTTCCGCGCGATGGTCAGAGAGTCGAACAGCGCCGCGTTCTGGAACACGTAGCCGATCCGCCGCCGCACCCTCTTGAGCTCCTCCGGCGTCGCCCGCGGGATCGAGATCCCGTCCACGATGACGTCCCCCCGGTCCGGCGTGAGGAGGCCGATGGCGTGCTTCAACAGCACGCTCTTCCCCGTGCCCGACGGCCCCAGCAGGACCAGCGTCTCGCCTTCCTTCACGGTCAGGTCCACGCCGCTCAGGACGGAGTCATCCCCGAACTGCTTCCAGACGCCGCGGTACTCGATCAATTCAGGCCACCTTGAGCAGCGGGACCAGCAGGACGTCCAGGAGCATGATGGCGACGGTGGTGGCGACGACGGCCGCCGTCGTCGTCCGCCCCACGCCCTCCGCCCCGCCCCGCCCCTCCAGACCGATGAAGCAGGCGAGGAAGGTGATGGTTACCCCGAAGATCGCGGCTTTGATCACCGAGAAGGCCAGCACCCACGGCCGGAAGTAAAACCGTGCCCCGAAAAGGAAGTCCGCGGTGGTGAGTCCCTCGATGGCGACGAGGCCGACGATCCAGCCGGAGACCATCCCCACCGCGTCGGCCACGATCACCAGCGGCGGGACGACCAGCATGCCGCCCACGACCCGCGGGACGACCAGGAAGGTTACGGGATCACGGCCAATGGAGTAGAGCGCGTCGATCTGCTCGGTCACCTTCATGGTGCCGAGCTCCGCGGCGATGCTGGCGCCCAGGCGGCCGATGAGCACGAGAGCGGTGAGCACGGGTCCCAGCTCCGTGAGCACCCCGGCCGCGACCACGCTGCCGATCACCCACAGCGGCAGCCCGCCCGTGAACTGGGCGCCCGTCTGCTGCGAGGCCAGCGCGCCGCCGATGGCGGCCATGAACAGCACCAGCGGCAGGGAGCGGATCCCCATGTGGTAGGCCTGCGCCAGCGCGGCGTTCGTGTACCGGCGGGGGGAGGCCAGGATGCGGACGATGGCGGCGGCGAGGAGCGCCCCGCGGCCGACGCGGTCGAGCCCTCCCCGGGTGGCCCCGATGATGTCCGGCGCCCTCAACACCCGCTGCCCGGCGGTCACGACGCGTCAGCCCCCGGCGCGGGGACGGGTCGGCTCGGGCTCGGTCCAGAGCGAGAGGGCGAGGACGATGGCGCCGATGGTGATGCCCGCGTCGGCGATGTTGAACGTCCAGAAGCGGGTGCTCCCCACCCCGACATCGATGAAGTCGACCACGCCGCCGGAGCCCCGGAACCGGTCGGCCAGGTTGCCGAGGGCGCCGCCGGCCACCAGCCCCAGAGCGGCGACCTGCGCCCGCTGATCGGGCGGCGTCGACCGGTACATGAACCAGAGCGCGACCAGCGCGACCACCGTCAGGACGATGAAGATCCCGCGCGATGCCGGGCCGAAGTACATGCCGAAGGCGGCGCCGGGGTTGTACGCCAGCGTGAAGCGCAGGACGTCGCCGATCACCTCCTGAGGCGTGTGCAGCAGGAGGTTGTCCTCGGCGATGCGCTTCGTGCCGCAGTCGGCGAGCAGGAGCCC
>JAHWKI010000250.1 GCA_019347975.1 Gemmatimonadota bacterium | reverse complement strand
TCAGCGGCGGACGCCCCGCCGGTCGACCAGGCGGGGCTCCAGAGACAGACGTACATCGTGATGCTCCACCGGCATTGAGAAGCGGACCCGCCGGTCCAGGCCCATGGACTCCAGCCGCACCCGCACGACCACCGACTCCAGCCACACCGGCTCTTCGAACGCGCCCCGACGCCAGCGGAACCCCTCCGGATCGAACGACGACCTCGCCCGCAGGTGTGACACCGGCGCACTCCCCGCCACCGCCACGAACGCGCTCCCGCCCTCCCGAGCCCCACGCGCCAGGCGGACACCCTCGCCGTCTCCCAGCCCCGCACCTCCCCACACGACGACGACGAGGGCGAACCCGCCCGAGCGCAGCAGCTCCTCCGCGCATGAGGCCACGTGCTCTCCTTCCGGCCGGAACAGCACCGGTCCGTTCCTCCACGACGCGCCCGCGGCGTACCCCCTCCCGTCCACCCATGCGACCCGCTCTCCCGCCGTCATGGCCGCCGCGGCCGCGGACCGGAGCACCGCCGTGACCCCGCCGCCGGGGTGCCAGAGCGTCACGCGGCCACGGGGCAGACCGCCCGCGGGCAGCGCCGCATCCAGCGCGGCCAGCCCGGTCCCCACGGCACTCGTGGTCCCGTAGCGAACCGGCTGCGCATCGGGGAATCGCTGCTCGAGCTGGCGTCGCAGCTCCAGGACCTCGGCGGGCAGACCCACGGGTGTCGGCGCTCCTTTCGGTTTATGTTCGGGTCCGAAGGATGGCATCAACCGCGCCAGGAATCAAGAGTGGCCGGTGGGAGGAGGGGAGCGCCCTGGAGAGGGTGACGGTCTGCCTCTTGCCGGGGGCAGAGGTCGGTCGCGATTGTGCACTCCGTGCACTCGACGGGCCGGGAGCCGATGCGGGAGGGAATGTGGCGAAGAGCAATGCGCGCGGGATCCGTGTCCCGTCGAGTCTGCAGGAGCAGATCGAGGGGGAGATGGAGCGACGAGGAGTGGGAGAGTGGTCCACGATGGTGGTGGAGCTGCTGGAGGAGGCGATGCGTACGCGGCGAGCGCCGGGGATCGTATTCGTGGATGGCGCCACGAGCCGGCGTCCGGTGGTGGCGGGGAGCGGTCTGGAGGTGTGGGAGGTGGTGGCGACGTGGAAGGAAGTGGGGCGTAACTACGAGCGGCTGCGCGCGGCGTACGAGTGGCTGACGGAGCCGCAGCTGCGGGCGGCGCTGAGCTACTACGAGCTGTACGAGGCGGAGGTGGAGCGGCAGCTGGAGCGGGAGGCGCGGCTGACGCAGGAGCGGGTGCAGGAGGAGCTTCCGTTCACGAAGGCGCGATAGGATGCGGTTCCTGCTGGATGAGAGCATCCATCCGCGCGTGGCGGAGCTGGCGTGGGCGATGGACCTGGACGTTGCGAGCGTGCACGACCTGCGGCGGGTGGGGCACACGGACCGTGCGCAGCTGGAGTACGCGGCGGCGCAGGACCGGGTGCTGATCACGCGGAACCGGGGTGACTACCTCTACCTGACGCGGGAGTTCTACCGGGGCAGCCTGCCGCATCGCGGGGTGCTGCTGGTGGAGGCCGGGCTGCCGAACGATCAGCCCGAGATGCTGGCCCGATCGCTCCGGCGCTGGGCGCAGGCGCATTCGTACGAGGCGGAAGAGGACGAGGGATTCGGTGCCTATCACGTGGATTTTCTGAGACGATGACCGCAACGAGGGTGAGGGCCGCCGCCGTGCAGGCGGAGCAGCCGGGGTCGCTGGAAGCGGGGCTGGAGGCGACGCGGGTGCTGGTGCGGGAGGCGCGGAAGGAGGGAGCGGAGCTCGTCGTATTCCCGGAGACGTGGCTTCCGGGCTACCCGGCGTGGATCGACTACTGCCGGGACGCGGGGCTGTGGGACCACGCGCCGGTGAAAGCGGTGTACGGGCGGCTGGCGGAGGACAGCGTGACGGTGCCCGGGGCGGCGGCGGAGGCGCTGGCGGAGGCGGCGCGCGAATCAGGGGTCACGCTGGTGGTCGGCGTGAGCGAGCGGGTGGAGTCGGGCCGGGGGCGAGGGACGCTGTACAACGCGCTGCTGACGTTCGGACCGGACGGAGCGCTGCTGAACCATCATCGCAAGCTGACGCCGACGTACACGGAGCGGCTCCTCTGGGGCGGCGGGGACGCGTCGGGGCTCAGGGCGGTGGACAGTCCGGCGGGGCGGGTGGGCGGACTGATCTGCTGGGAGCACTGGAACCCGCTGTGCCGGCAGGCGCTGCACGAGAGCGGTGAGGACGTTCACGTGGCGGTGTGGTCGGCCGTGGCGGGGGTGAACAACATGCACCAGGAGGCGAGCCGCTGCTACGCGTTCGAGGCGCGCTGCCACGTGGTGGCTGCCGGGCAGCTCATGCGGGCGTCGTCGCTGCCGCCGGAGCTCGAGCCGAGCGCGGCGAAGGTGACCGGTCCGGATCAGTGGCTGCTGCGGGGCGGGAGCGCCATCATCGCTCCGGACGGAGCGTACCTGGCAGGGCCTCTGTACGAGGAGGCGGGGATCCTGGTGGCGGACCTGGATTATCGCCGCAATCGCGAGGAAGCGATGACGCTGGATGTGGCCGGGCACTACCACCGGCCGGACCTGTTCGAGTTCGGCCTCAGGGGGCCCGGGCAGCGAGAGGGGCCGTGAACCAGAACTCCGAGCCGCCGCCCACCTGACTCTCGACGCCGATCCGCTCGCCGTGCGCATCAACGATGTGTCGGGCGATCGCCAGCCCCAGCCCGATCCCGCGCCGGTCTCCGCTCTGCGCCTGCCAGAACCCCTGGAAGATGCTCGAGACGCGCTCGGGGGGGATCCCGGGGCCGGTGTCGGCGATGGCGAAGCGGACCTTCTCGCCGACGCGCTGCGCCCGCACGCTGACGCGCCCTCCCGGCGGCGTGAACTTGAGGGCGTTCCCCACGAGATTCGAGAAGACGCGGCTGATCCGCTCGGAGTCGACGGCGACGAGCGGCAGCCCCGTCCCCGCGGCGACGTCGAGCGTCACGTCCCCCGCCGCCGCGATCGGGCCCATCATCTCCGAAACGTGCTCGAGCAGCGCGTCGACCGCGGTGGGCTGGGGCTCGATGACCATCCGACCGGCCTCCATGCGGGCGAAGTCGAGCAGGTCCTGGATCAGCCCGTTCATCGCCTTGCCGCAGCGGGCGATCGTCCGCGCGTGCTTTCGCCTCTGCTCCTCCTCGAGCGGCATGTCGGCGATCAGCTCGGCCGTCATTCCGATGGTGGAGAGGGGATTCCGCAGGTCGTGCGCGACCATGCGGAGGACTTCCTCGCGCGCCTCGACGGCGGACTGTGCGGCGCGGTACATGTGATCGAGCCGCTCCCGGCCGACCTCGTACGCGATGACGCGGCGCATCATGAGGGTCAGGCGGGTGCCGTAGATCCCCAGCACCACCAGGATGACCGCCACCGCGGTCCCCGCCAGTGGGCGGATGTCCAGGACCAGCGCCAGCAGCGTCCAGTCGATGACGGACAGCAGCGTGGCCATGCGCTGCGCGGTCCCGGACAGGCGCATGAGGCCCGAGAAGGTGAGGAATAGACAGGCGGCGGCGCCGAGGGCCGCGAGCCCGGGACGGGCGGCCGCCACGCGCAGCCCCGGCTCCACGTAGATCATGGCCACGGCGAGGAGGATGATCAGCGCGTCCGCCGCGGGGATCCACCGCCTCAGCCAGACCCGATACCAGCCGCGGCGAAGGGCGTGCACGAGCCAGAGAGCGAAGACCGTGGCGAACAGTCCCCCGAGAGGCGCCAGGAGAGGGAACGCCGCGGCGCCGAACAGCGCCGGCTGGACATAGCCGGCGATGCCGAGCGCCGTCAGCGCCGCCGCCCCCGTGACCCGGAAGTAGGCCAGCGTCAGCTCGTTGACGCGGCTCTCGTCCAGCAGCGCCGCCTCCACCAGCCCCGCCACCTCCTGGGAGGAGTCGGGGGCGGGCAAATCGGACTGCACCTGCCGCGCGATAGAGGCGGCGAGCCGCTCCTGGGAACTGGCCGGCGTGCCCGGGCGCAGCCCGGAGAGGAGGTCGGTCATTCCGTCAATCTATCGAACAGGCGTGCAGCAGGCGTCGTCGCAGCCGATCCACGTGCTCTCGTCCTCGCTGTCCCAGCGCCAGCGGACCGCGCCGTGCACTGCGTGCATCGCCCCGGTGACCCGGGAGACCACGAACCGGGCGGGCTGCCCTCCGTCCTGCTCCACGGTCATGAACCATCCCTCGGGCCGATTAGAGAGCAGTAGCCTGTTGCGCCCACGCCTCAGGTTCCAGGTGGATTCGTAGTGCGCCAGCTCCTCTCTGGTCCCGGTCAGGGTCACAAAGGCTACGATCTGCGGCTGGGCGGCGAAGCTTTCCACCCGCAGGGCGCCGAGGTTCCGCGCCGGCTCGATCTTTCCCCAGGGGCCGGGAACCAGGCCGCCATTCCCGTCCGGAATGGCGAGGTGCTGATCGTCGTACCAGCCGGGTACCTCATGGACGCCTCCGCCGCCGAGGGTGGTCTCCCGCGGCCGGAATCCGTCGGGTCCCAGTGCGCACCAGGCCGCACCGCACTTGATCCCGATGTAGTGAACGCCGCGCCCGCTATCCCACCCCCACCGCGCGGTTGCGGGGTACGGCGCTGTGCCGGTGTGTGTCAGCCGGTGAACCTGAAGCTGTCTCAGCGGTCGCACCGGTCTCTCAGGAGGGGCGCCACAACCGGCACCCTCGGGCGCCCCTATCAGCGCCGACCATTCCCCCCGGCCGCGCGAAGAGAGCCACACGCAACTCCAGTCC
>JAHWKI010000249.1 GCA_019347975.1 Gemmatimonadota bacterium | reverse complement strand
CGCGGCGTGATCACGCACCTGGCGAGCAACGGATCGGCCGTGATCCACGACTACGAGATGGCGCGCTGGGGCGGGACCAGCGAGGACGTGGAAGCGGGGCTCACCGACGGCACGTTCGGGATGGCCGAAGAAACGGGTCGGGAGATGAACGAGGCCATTACTCGAGGCGCGGCCGAAGAGTGGGGGCTCGGCGAGGCGCTGGGTCGCGCGCTCGAGGAACGGAACGACCTCGCGCACGCGGATCGCTCGCTGCTGCTCGCCGCGCGCCGCCAGGGGATCCCGTTCACCGTGCACGCGGCGCTGGGCGCGGAGATCATCCACCAGCACCCGGCCACGGATGGCGCGGCGATCGGCGCGACGAGCCATCGGGACTTCCGGACGCTGGCGGGGTCGCTGCCGACGGTGGAGGGCGGCGTCGTATTGAACCTGGGATCGGCCGTCATGATGCCGGAGGTGTTCCTCAAGGCGCTGACGGTCTCACGGAATCTCAACGGCGGCGCGCCGAGGGCGTTCACGGCGGTGGACCTGGACATGATCCGCCATTACAGGCCGCGAATGAACGTGGTGGAGCGGCCCACGCGGACCGGGGGCGGGACCGGCTACCAGCTGACCGGACACCACGAGATCATGGTCCCCCTGCTCACCTGGGCGGTGCTGGAGCGCCTGGAGACCTGAGGGCGAGCGTCCGTCCCGCGGGGAAGCCGATGGGAAGCCGCAGCAGCTCCCGCCGGCTCAGGTCCAGGGCATACAGGAACTGCTCGTCGGCGGCCAGCCCGAAGAACGCCGCGCCGCGCGCGCGGGCGAGCACCCGCGGACGACCCGAGCCCACCTCCACGATCCGGCCGGCGCCGCCCCGCTCCGCGGCGAAGACCCGCCCGTCCGGCGCCACCGCGACCGCGACCAGCTTCCCGCTCTCGAAGCCGGTGTCCAGGAACTCCGCCGCGCTCCCCGGATCCAGCCGCACGACCTGGCCGCTCAGGAGCGCCGCGTAGACCGCGCCCCGTGAATCGGCCGCGATCTGGTACACGGCCCGCCCCACCTCCGCCCACGGCTCGATGTCGCCATCCGGCGTCACGCGGAGCAGGCGGCCGGAGAACCCCGCCACCACGAGCGAGCCGTCGGGCAGCCCCGCCAGCCCGTACGCGGGCTCTCTCCCGGCGTCGGCGCTCACCAGCGTCGCCACGCCGTCCGCGGCGACGCGGTAGATGAGATTCCGCCCGCGGGCGTGGCCGAGTACGTAGGTCGAGCCGTCCGGGCCGGCGACCGGCGCGTAGAGCGCCTCCGCGGGAAGCCGGCTCAGCGTCGCCGGGAAGGGGTCGCCGTCGCGAAGCCGGAGCAGGCGCGGGCGGGGACGGAGCCCCAGCACGTCCCAGCCGTAGCTCGCCTGGACCAGGTCGCCGCCGGAGGCGGCCATCCCCCAGCTCCATGGAAGCTCCGTGGCGATGACGGACGGGTGGCCCGGCCGTGTCACTTCCAGGAGCACGGGCAGCCGATCGGTCGCGAGGGCGCCGCCCGGGACGACGACGGAAAGCGTGTCCACGTATCGGCCGGGGCGGAGCCCGAACGGGTCGGCTTCCAGCGTGATGCCCTCACGGTCGGTGACCAGCCGGAGCCATTTCGAGCCCGCGTGCACCACGCGGCCGGGGGGGCCGCCCTCGACCGTCACCCGGCGACGGAGAGGCGCTCCGCCGATGGGCGTGGCGAGGCGGATCGCGCGGCTCGACCATGCCGCGGGCTCCGCGGGGAGGATCCCCACCTGCATGGTCCCGCCCAGCTCCAACACGCCCACGCGCACGCCGTACTCGCCGTCCACGGCGATCAGCGACGCCCGCCCGGGGAAGGGACCGCTTTGGTCATGACCATCGAGGCGCAGCAGCGAGCCCGCGGGGTCGGCGCCGAGCAGCCCGACGGCGGGCCGGCGCTCGTCCCCGTTCCAGGCGCCGAGCTCCGCCCGCTCGGGATCGATCTGCCAGACCAGGAGCCCGTGCCCCGGGAGCCCCCGGTCGGAGCCCTGCGCGGCGCGGTTCTCGAGGAGCAGATAGCGGCCGGTGCCATCCTCCAGGTCGTAGCGGAGCACGCGGGCGGTACGCTGCACCGGCGGAAGCGCGACCGGCTCTCCGGGGCGGACCCGGTCCACCCGCACCCACCCCAGCTGCTCCTTCGACCACGGGGCGAGATGCGCGGGCGAGTGGGGGCTGGCGTGGCTGCCGGTGCCCATGAGACCCCACGAGCCGATCCCCCTCGACGAGCCATCGTAGTCGTACAGGTCCGGCAGCCCGAAGCCGTGCGCGGACTCGTGCGCCAGCACGCCGATGTGCGCGGGGCCGCAGCTCCGCGGGTCCTGCGCGGGGAGGATCACGTAGTCGGCGATGCGGATGCGCCCGCCCGAGGCCGACGCGTCGTTCGTCTCGTACGGGGACATGGCGCCCCGGTGCGGCCAGATCCCGCCCTCCCGGCCACCGGCGGCGCACTCCGTGGCGTAGAAGAAGGCGACGAAGTCGACGTATCCGTCGTCGTCTCCCGAGTTCGGCACGCCGTCCAGCCCGTCGTTGTCGAAGACCGAGAAGTCCAGCGAAGGATCGACCAGGTCCAGCACCTGACGACGCAGCTCGGGGACCTTGCCGAACCGGCCCCAGCCGTACTCGCCACGGGCGAGGTAGTGGCCGGCCGGCTTCCGGAGCGGGACCCACGACGTGACCACGCCGTCCACCTTCAGCAGTCCGCCGCTCACCTCCCGCCAGTAGTCGGAGAGCGTCACGGTGTCGCCCCGGCTCGCGCCGAACAGCCGGTTGGCAAGGTCCACGACCGGGAACGGCGGCTCCACGTCCGCGTAGCGGATGGCGATCACCGGGATCCGGAGCTCGCCCGAGAGCGCCGCGCCGGAACGGGCCAGCTCCGGCGGGGCCACGCCGTCCAGCCGGCCCGCCGCCTGCAGCTCGGCCCGGCGCCGGCGCACCGCATCCGCCTTCGCCAGCCACGCGCGGCTGAACTCGAGCGGGGGCGACGGGCGGAGCTCCAGCCCTTCGATGACCGCCGGCGGCAGCGCTTCACCATGCGCCGCAGGCATCACGGACGCGTCCTGCGCCCGTGCACCGTCGGCGAACCCGAGGGCGAGGCAGGCCAGGACCGGGAAGAGGGGTCCGCGCGAGCCTCGCCACAGGATGGGGGATCCGAGAATGGAGTCCCTCCCGCGTGAGCCGCCCCGCTCCATCGCGGGACCGACCATGAGTGGTTTGATGACTGGAATGAGCTTCGGCAGGCGACCGGGGCGCCGCTACCGTAGTCAAATGTTTGGCCGACCGGGTCCGCCGGTCAAGGCACCTCTTCCGGGCCTTGACCTCGCCTCGCCTTTCGCTATAATTCGGGCTCCTTGCCCCCATCGTCTAGTGGCCTAGGATATCTGGTTCTCAGCCAGAAGACCGGGGTTCGATTCCCCGTGGGGGTACTGACGGACGGCTCGCCGGTGGCTCGCAAGAGGGCGCCGCTGACGCGCCGCAAGACGGCTCGCTTGCGCTCGCAAGAGCGCGGGCCGCAAGAGGCTCGCTTCGCTCGCAAGGGGGCGGTCGGTTCGGAGAAACGATCTCCGGTCGCGTAGCTCAGTTGGTTAGAGCGCACGGTTCACATCCGTGAGGTCGTAGGTTCGAGTCCTACCGCGACCATTAGAACCCGCATTCTGACGCGGTTTTTCCAGCTACCCGGGGAAACTCGGTGGGAAACCGCGTCAGATTTTTTTTGCCCCTTTCAGGGGCCCCCGGGAGATCTGTCAAACAGCCGGACCGGTTCGAAACCGCCGCGGAGGGGGCCTCCATGAATCCCCTACAACCGTTCCGTACGGAACGGTAGCGGACTTCCAGGGCTGATTCCAAGGCCTGACGTAATCACCGGCAGGGCAACCCCCAGTAGGTGATTCCACCAGCACCGGTACAGCACGCGAGTTGCACTGCGCGCCCGGTCTGCGTGCGTCGATGCCGCCGAGGACCTGAAGGGGTATTAGAGGAGCGACGCCCGCAGCACCGAGAGGAGCCTCTCGACGTCCTCTTCCGAGTTGTAAACGTGCGGCGAGACTCGGATCGTCTGGCCGCGGACGCTCACGTAGATGCCCGCGGCGGCGAGCTGCTCGCCGAGACTCTCCGGAACCCCGGAACGGAGTCGGATCCCCGCCATATGGCCACAGCGGCTCGAGGCGGGAAGGACCTCCGCCCCGGCCTCCCGAACTCCCGCCTCCACCGCAGCGGTAAGGGGTGAGATGGCACCAGCGATCGCCTCCACCCCCCAGTCGAGAACCTGGCCGACCGCCGCGATCGCCATCGGAATCAGCACGAACTGAGGAAACCCTCCCGCGTCGAAGCGCCGGGCCCCGCCCCTGTACGTCTCGGTGTACTCCACCAAACGGCTGAAATCGTCGGCCCCTTCACGGGCGAGCCAGGAGTACTCGATCGGCCGGCCGGATTCGCGCCACCGAGGAGCAGCGTAGAGGTAGGCGAGCCCGTACGGGCCCAGAAGCCACTTGTAACCGACCGATACGAGGAAGTCGGGCTGCACCTCTTCGACGTCGAGCGGATACGCACCCAGGGACTGGCTCGCATCCACCACGAGCGCGGCGCCCACGGCTCGGACCCGCGCGCCTACGGCTGGGAGATCGAGCAGGCTACCGTCGGTCCAGTGGCAGTTCGGCACGGCCACCACAGCCGTGTCCCCGTCGATCGCCTCGAGGACGCGTTCAGTCCACGTCCCGTCAGTCCCCCTCGGAACGGTGTGCAGTCGTCCCGACGAGCGGGCGGCCAGTTCCTTCCATGCGTAGACTTTGGACGGGTACTG
>JAHWKI010000248.1 GCA_019347975.1 Gemmatimonadota bacterium | reverse complement strand
GTCCGCCGCCACGCCGTAGGCGCGCGCGGCCGCGATGCAGACCCGGGTGAGCCGGTCCCCCGTCCCCACCTGCGCCTTCCGCTCCCGCGCCCGCTTCGCCTCCTGCTCCGCGATCTTCGCGTCCAGCAGCCGGCTCCGCAGCACCTTCAGCGCCTTCGCCTTGTTCTTGAGCTGCGACTTCTCGTCCTGGCAGCTCACCACCACGCCGGTCGGGATGTGGGTGATCCGCACGGCGGAGTCCGTCGTATTCACCGACTGGCCGCCCGGGCCGGACGAGCGGAAGACGTCGATCCGGAGCTCCTCCTCCCGGATCTCGACGTCCACCTCCTCCGCCTCGGGCAGCACGGCCACCGTCGCCGCCGACGTGTGGATCCGCCCCTGGTTCTCCGTCGCCGGGACGCGCTGCACCCGGTGAACCCCGGACTCGTGGCGCAGATCGCCGTAGGCATCCTTCCCCCGCACGATGAAGCTGGCCTCGCGGAACCCGCCCATCTCCCCCTCCGAGGCGGACACCATCTCGGTCCGCCAGCCACGGTCCTCCGCGTAGCGCAGGTACATCCGCACCAGGTCGCCGGCGAACAGCGCAGCCTCATCCCCTCCCGTCCCCGCCCGCACCTCCACCACCGCGGCCCGGTCCGCCAGCGGGTCCTTCGGCACCAGCAGCCGGGTCGCCCGCTCCAGCAGCGACGACTCCCGCTCCGCCAGCTCCTCCACTTCCGCCTCCGCCAGCTCCACCATGTCGGGATCCTCGCTGGACGCCGCCATCTCCCGGACCTGCCCGAGCTGCTTCCGCACCGACGCCAGCTCCGCCGCGACCTGCGCCAGCTCGCTCACCTCCGCGTGCTCCTGCGCGACCGCCCGCAGCCGCTTCGGGTCGTTCAGCACCGCCGGCTCCGCGAGCTGCCGCGTCAGCTCGTCGTACCGCTCGATCGCCTGCTCCAGACGCGTATCAACAGCCATTCATGCACGCGAAAAGAGCCGGGACTCGCCCGGCTCTCCTCCCTCCGACAGTTGGGTCCCGACCAGCGCGTCAGCCCTCCTCGGCGCCCACCGGCTCCGACTCCGCGCCCTCTTCCGCCGCAGCCTCGGCCGCGGGGGTCGCTTCCTTCGTCTCCTCCGGCTTGCCCCACTTACGACGGAAGCGCTCCACGCGCCCCGCCGTGTCCATGAGCCGCTGCTTCCCGGTGAAGTACGGATGGCACACCGAGCAGACCTCGACGTGGATGTCTTCCTTTGTGCTCCGCGTCAGGAACGTGTTCCCGCACGCGCAGTGCACCGTCGCCTGCATGTACTCCGGATGGATTTCCGGCTTCATGATCGTTTCCCCGGTTGGTTTCGGTCCTAGCCGGAAAATATACCGGGGAATTCACAGGGGATCAAGCCGGGAAGCGCTTTCGCGGCTCCCCGCGAGGCGAGACCACCTCCCCACGACCGCGACGCCCCCCCCCGGATGGCGGCAACCCTGAAAAATGACCGCGCCGCGGGAGAGTCTTCAGCCTTCACGGCGGTGGGCGCCGTCGGGCCATCACTCGTCCCGGGCGCACGGGAACCCTCCAGCCTGGACGGCGTCCCGCGCCGGCAAGGCTGCGCGCGCCCGCGGAGGACCGGACTTTTTCAGGGTCGACGCCACCGGACCCGCGGACCCGGTCGTGGTGCCCGGAGCCCCGCCGCGGAGCGGCGCCCCTCGCGAAGCGAGCCCACCCCCACTCCCCCATGTCTCCGCCGGGTCGAGAGTGTCGGAGGAGACCCCGGAATCGTGAACTGCCCTCGCATCACCCCCACTCGCCGTCCATGGCCGGCAAACATAACCCGGCCGAGCGCCCCGGAACGCACCGGGGCTCCAGCATCCGCGAGTCACCCCCACTCGTCGTCCATGCCAGGCGACCGATAGGCCACGAGAATCCCGACCAGCGCCGCAAGAAGACTCCCCAGCCCCACCCAGTCACCCAGGCGGACGAAGAGCGTGGGGGAACCGGTCGTCAGGACGGTCTCGACCCGGGTCTCGGCCTGGAAGAGCGCGGTGCGGCCGTGGATGCGGCCGACGGGGTCGATGAACAGGGAGAAGCCCGTGTTCGCCGCCCGTGCGACGCCCGTCCTCGTCTCGATGGCGCGGAGCACCAGGTGGCCGGGGTGCTGCCACAGCGCGGGGGTCCGGCCGTACCACGTGTCCCGGGCATACCACCCGTCGTTGGTGATGGCGACGAGGAAGTCGGCCCCGGCGGCCCGGTACTCGCGGGCCAGGCGCGGGAAGATGGACTCGTAGCAGATCAGGATGCCGAACCGGGCGCCGGCCTCCGTCGTGAACAGCGTCGCCGCGTCCCCCCTCCCCAGCCCGCCGTAGTAGCGGAGGTCGCCGACGAAGCGCTCCAGGCTCCTCGGGTCGAAGAACGGGACGCGCTCGATGAAGGGGACCAGGGCGCGCTTGTCGTAGCGGTCGCCGCTGAGCCCGCGGCCGTCGACGAGGAACGCGGAGTTGAACGCGGTGGCGTCGTCAGCGGGTCCGTGCAGCCCGTAGGCTCCGATCAGGATGGGCGCCCCCGCGCTTCGGCTGAGGGCGGCAAGGCTGTCCTGGAGCCGACGTGACCCGGCCAGGTCGGCGGGCAGCGCCACCTCGGGCCAGACGACCAGGTCGGGCTCCGCTCCGGCGACCCCCGCGGTGAGCCGGGCCAGCACGGCCAGCGAGCTGTCGAGGCCGAGTGCGCGGTCCCGCTTCAGCTCCGGGGAGATATTCGGCTGGACCACCGCGATCCGGGCGGCCGGGCGCCCGTCGAGGGCCGCCGCCCGGGCCAGCCCGTAGCCCGCCGGCAGCAGGACCAGCAGGGCGGTGCCCGCCACGGCGCGCCAGCGAATGGAGCCGGTCCCGTCGCCCAGGAGCAGCGCGGCGAGGGCGCCGTTGACGGCCGCGAGCCATGCGGTGAGGCCGGTGGCCCCGACGAGGTCGGCGGCGCCGGCGAGGCGGGGAAAGGAGGAGAGGGAGGTACCGAGGGCGAGCCAGGGAAAGGAGAGCGGTCCCAGGTGGCCCTGGACCCACTCGGCCGCGGTCCAGAACACCGCGGCCAGGATGGGGAGCGGGAGCGCGAGCCGCTCGCGGGTGTAGTGCGCGGCCCAGCCGAACGCGCCCGTCACCGACGCCAGGACCAGGACGGTGAGGACGTACGCCGGGACGGCCAGGACGGAGCGGTCCGCCAGGGCGACGACCATCCAGTAGAGGCGGATGCCGAAGAAGACGACGCCGGTGAGCAGCGCGCCGCGCACGGCGCTCCACCGCCCCGCCGCGCCGGGTCGGCGTCGGGCGATGAAGACGAGGAGGGGCGCGAGGCCGACGAAGGAGGGGAGGAGGAAGGTGGCGGGCGGAAAGGCCAGCGCCAGGAGCACCCCCGCGAGCACGGGCAGGGCCCGTTCCGCTCGCGGCGGGCCGGACGTCACAGCTTGATTTCCTTGCCCTTCTCGCCGGACTCGTAGACCGCGGCGACGACCTGCATGAGCTGGATCTGCTCGCGGGGCGGCGGGGGCGGCGCGCCGTGGGTGGCGGCGGCCACGAACTGCCGGAGCTCCTCCCGGTAGGACGCGGTGTAGGGGTTCTCGCGGCCCTGCGCGATCTGCGGGGTCACGTCGAGCATGGCGTGCTCGACCTCCTTGAACACCTTGAGCGGCTGGATGGATGCGGACCCGGCGGTGCCGAGCACCCGCACGGCGTGCCGGTCGCGCTCGCCGAACAGGCTCCACGTCACCTCGATGCTCACCGTTCCGCCGTTGGCGAGGGTGATGAGAACGGAGGCGGCGTCCTCGACCTCCATGTTCTCGCCCGGGTGGAAGTGCGCGTAGACCCGGGCGACCTGGGGGTAGTCGACCATCCAGAGGCAGAGGTCGAGGACCTGGACCCCGAGGTCCATGAACGCGCCGCCGCCCGCCGTCTCCTTCTTGTGGCGCCAGGTGAGCCGCTTCGGCCGCACCTTCCGGTTGTACCACGCCCCCTTGAGGGAGAAGATGTCGCCCAGCTCACCGTTCACCGCGAACGCCTTCACGCCCTGGGTGTCGGGGCGGTACCGGTTGTTCAGCGCGACCATCAGGACCCGGTCCGCGCGCTCCGCCGCGTTCACCACCGCCTCGGCGCCCTTCGGATCCAGCGCGAGGGGGCGCTCGACCAGCACGTGCTTCCCCGCCTCGAGCGCCGCCACCGCCTGCCGCTCGTGGAGATGGCTCGGCGAGCAGATGATCACCGCGTCCACCTCCTCGGAGGCGAACAGCTGCTCGTCCTTCTCGAACACCCGTCGGACATCCATCCGCGCCGCGATGGCCTTGGCTTTGGCGTAGTCGTGGTCACAGACGGCCACCACCTGCGCGCCCGGCAGACCGGACACGACCGGGAGGTGCACGATCTGGGCGATCGCGCCGGTCCCGATCACGCCGATCCGGAGCTCGCCTTCGCTCATGGAGCCATCCCGATCAGCGGCGGGGGCGGCAGGACCGAGCCGACGACGTCGTGGTCCACGTTGAACATCAGCTGCAGCCCTCCCTTGGCCGACAGGTACTGGATGCTGTTGAGCGCGGTATAGCGTCCCTCCGCGTACACGCGGATGCGCGAGATCGGCTGGAACTCGAGCCCCGCCAGCGCGCTGACCCCCGCGGTGATGGAGTCGAGGAGGTCCTCGACGAACGTATCGTCAACGGCGCTGCCCTGCCCGTTCAGGGCGTGGAGGCCACCGCCCAGGCCGATGAAGGTGAGCACCCGGATCGGCGTGTTCCAGACGAACTGCCCGTCCAGCGAGAGGCTGAGGTCGCTCCACTTGATGGGCGCCAGGTCCCCGCCATCGATGAAGCCGCC
>JAHWKI010000247.1:3119-4845 GCA_019347975.1 Gemmatimonadota bacterium | reverse complement strand
GAGGAGCCGTTCCGGACCGGGCTCCGCGCGTACCTGGCGGACCACGCGTTCGGCAACGCCGGCTGGCCCGCCCTGGTCGACGCCCTGGACCGCGTGACCGCCCTGGATGTCCGGGCGTGGAGCAGGGTCTGGATCGAGGAGCCGGGGCGCCCGACCGTCGAGGTGGTCCGGCAGGGCGACGCCGTGGAGCTGGTGCAGTCCGACCCGCTCGGCCGCGGCATCCACTGGCCCCAGCGCACCGTACTCGGCGCTCCGGATGAGGACGGCTGGATCGAGCGGCCGGTGACGCTGGACGGGCCGCGCGTCCGGGCCGAGCTGCCGGATGAGGCGGGGCACCGGGTCCCGATCGTGGTGCCGAACGCGGACGGGCTGGGCTACGGCCTCTTCCTCCTCGACGACCACACCGTCGCCTCGCTGCTTCGTGACCTCCCGACGCTCCCCCGGCCGGTGCCCCGGGCGGCGGCGTGGATCGATCTGTGGGAGATGATGCTGGAGGGGCGTGTGCCGGTGCCCGGGATGGTCGAGCTCGCGCTGGCGCTGTCCGCCCCGGCCGAGGATGAGCTCATCGCCAACGAGGCCCTCGGCGATCTCACCGCGCTCTTCTGGCGCTTTACCAGCGGATCGCGGCGGGACCGGCTGGCCCCTCGCCTCGAGCGGGTGCTCTGGGAGCGGCTCCTGGAAAGCGACTCGACGTCGCGGAAGGGCGCCTACTTCAACGCCTGGCGGTCCATCGCCGTCACCCCCGGCGCAGTCGACCGGATGCGGGCGCTGTGGAGCGGCGACCTGGTCGTGGACGGGCTGCCGCTCTCCGAGCGCGATCAGACGACGCTGGCGCTGCAGCTCGCCATCCGCGAGCCCCACCGCGCCGATTCCACCCTGGACGCACAGCGCGTCAGGATCGAGAACCCGGACCGGCGCGCGCGCTTCGACTTCATCCGGCCCGCGGCCTCGCCGGACCCGGCGGTCCGCGATTCCTTCTTCGCATCCCTCCGCCAGCTCGAGAGCCGGAGCAGGGAGGAATGGGTGGTCGCGGCGCTCCGCTACCTCCACCATCCGCTCCGGGCGGAGTCCGCCGTACGCTACATCCGTCCCGCGCTGGATCTGCTGGAGGAGGTGAAGGCCACCGGGGACATCTTCTTCCCGACGCGGTGGCTCTCGGCGACGCTGGGGGGGCACGCCTCGGCCGAGGCGGTGGGGGTGGTGCGGGCCTTCCTCGAGGAGCACCCCGATTATCCCGCGCCCCTGCTGAAGAAGCTCCTGCAGGAGGCCGACCCGCTGATGCGGGCCGCGCGGCTGAGCGGCCGCGGGACGCTGCCCTAGGGTCCGGCCTGCTCCTGCTCCTGCTCCTGCTCCTTGTCCCTCTTCCTCGCCTGCTCGTCCTCCGCCACCGTCTTCCTCGCCTCCTGCTCCACCTGGAAGCGCAGAGAGCCGATCCCTTCCCGGAGGATTCGCGATTTCGACCGCTGATTGCCGCTTCGTCCCGCAGCGATCTCCATCGCGCCGGCGAGCTGGGACATGGTGTCGAAGCCGGCGCCCATCAGCTCGAGCTTCAGCCGGCCGAATGCGCGCTTCAGGGGCTGTGACAGCGCCGCGGCCGCCTTTTCGTCGGGCGTGGCCGCGAACCGCTCCACGAGCCCGTACACGTGCTGGATCTTGTCGCTCATCTTGCGGAGAGCGGCGACTCGATGCTGCGCCTGGGCGCTGAGTAGGCCTGCCATGCCACAAA
>JAHWKI010000247.1:0-3019 GCA_019347975.1 Gemmatimonadota bacterium | reverse complement strand
GCGGCCATGGACCCGACGACGGCGCTCCTCACCGATCCCATGGCCGTGTTCGCGTACCTCGCGGCCGTGCTCGGGTTCATCTTCTGGCTCAGCGGGATCCCGCGGCTCGCGCGGCTCTTCGAGATCACGCCGCCGGTCATCTACGCCTATTTCGTCCCGACCCTCTCCACGACGTTCGGGATCACCCCCGCGGCCTCGCCGGCCTACGACTGGATGATCCGCTACCTCCTCCCGGTGGCGCTGCTGCTTCTCATGATCACCATCGATCTGAGGAGCGTGGCGAAGCTCGGCTGGATGGCTCTGATCATGGTGGTGGCCGGCACGCTCGGGATCGTCGTCGGCGGGCCGATCGCCCTCCTCCTCTTCGGCGGGTGGCTCCCCGAGGACGCGTGGATGGGGTTCGCGGCGCTGTCCGGCAGCTGGATCGGTGGGACCGCCAACATGGTGGCCATCGCGGAGAGCGTGGGAACGCCCGACTCGCTCATGGGGCCGATCATCGTGGTGGACACCGTCGTCGGCTACGGGTGGATGGGGGTGCTGCTGTTCTTCAGCGCCTGGCAGCAGCGCTTCGACCGCCGCACCGGCGCCCGCACCGCGGCGCTCGAGGAGACGAACCTGCGGCTGGCGGCGGCCGAGACCAGGCGGCACCCCGTCACGCTCGACTGGATGGCCGCCATCGTTGGCGTCGGGTTCGCCGGTGCCGTCGTCGCGGTCGCTCTTGGCGACACCATGCCCGCCCTCGGCGACCCCACCATCATCAGCAAGACGACATGGGCGGTCCTGATCGTGGTGACGGGCGGGCTGTTCCTGTCGTTCACGCCCCTGGCGCGGCTGGAGGACCACGGCGCCTCGAAGGTGGGATACCTCGCCCTCTACCTGCTCCTCACCGCCATCGGAGCCCGCGCGGATCTCCGCGCCGTTCTCGCCGCTCCCGCGTTCCTCGCCGCGGGCATCGTGTGGCTCGCCATCCACGCGGGGATCCTGCTGCTGGCCGCCCGGCTGATCCGCGCACCGCTCTTCTTCGTGGCGACGGGGAGCATGGCCAACATCGGCGGCGCGGCCTCGGCGCCGGTGGTGGCGGGCGTCTACCACCCCGCCATGGCGCCCGTCGGGCTGCTCATGGCCGTGGTCGGCTACATCCTGGGGATCTACGGTGGCCTGGTGGCGGCGTGGCTCCTGGCGGTGGTGGGGGGCTAGGCGGTTCATCGCGCTTTCCCGGGACCGGCCCTTTATGTCGCCGGGCGTGGACGACGAGTGGGGGTGGTTCGCGGGGGCTTTACGATTCCGGGCTTCAGGCCTGCTCCTTCGACCCCGCCGGAGAGTGGGGGAGTGGGGGTGTTCTCGCTTCGCGAGTAGCGCCGCTGCGCGGCGGTTCGCTACGCGCACCCCCACTCCCCCACTCCGCCGGCCGGGCGAAAGGGGCGGATCGAAGCCGGAATCCCGCGGCGCCCGCAACGCGACCCCCACTCGCTCTCCATGCCCGGGAAGCCCGGAAGGCGCAAGAAGCAAGACGGCGGAAAAACGCCGGCCCTACCGGCCGAGTGGCAGCAGGAGGCGCGCCGCGCAGCCGGCGCTGTCCTTCCGGTTCTCCAGCGTGAGCGTGCCGCCGTGCGCCTCGGCGATCTGCCGGCTGAGGGCCAGGCCGATCCCCGAGCCGTGCGGCTTGGTCGTGAAGAACGGGACGAAGAGGTTCGCGCTGTCCGCGATGCCCGGACCTTCATCCTTCACGACCACCTCGAGGCCCCGGTCCCGCCGCCGCCACTCGATCCCGACGCTCCCGCCGGTCTCCAGGGAAGCGTCCACCGCGTTGGTGACGAGGTTGATGAGGAGCTGGTCCAGCTGGTCGCCGTCGGCCGCGATCACCATCTCGGGCCCCCCGAGGACGCGGACCGGGAGCCGGGTCTCGAGCTCCGCCACGCGAACGATCCACGGCCGCACTTCCATGGGGTCCAGCTCCGGGGCGGGGAGGCGGGCGAGGCGGGCGTAGGACGCCATGAAGCGGTTGAGCGCCTTGGCCCGCGCGGCGATCACGCCCAGCCCCTGCCGGAGGTCCTCCTCCGCGTCCTCCGGCGGCGGGTCCTGCGCCATGGTCCCCTTCAGGCTCTCCGACAGCGACATGATGGGGGCGAGGGAGTTGTTGATCTCGTGGCCCAGGACGCGTACCAGCCGCTGCCACGCCTGCCGCTCCTCCTCCCGCAGTGCCCGGCTGAGGTCCGACAGCACCACGAGGTGATGCTGGAGCCCCTCCTGCCGGAAGGTCGTCCGCCGCAGCTCCCAGCGGCCGCTCCCGCCGGGGTAGCGCCAGTCGACGGTGCGGGGCGTCTCGCCCCCCAGCGTATCCGCCAGCCCCAGCTCCCCGGCGGTGCGTTCCAGCAGCCGGTCCGCAGGCCGGCCGAGAAAGCGCTCGCCGGCGCGATTCACCAGCTTGAGGCGGCCCGCGCCGTCGAACGCGAAGACCGCTACCTCGATCTCGGCGATGACTTTCCGCAGCAGCGCGCTGGCCTCCACCGCTCCCAGCCGCTGCGCCCGCAGCGTGGATCCCAGCGTGTTGACCTCGAGCAGCGCCAGACCCAGCGCGTCGTCCGGCTGGGCGTGGCGGGCGCGGATGGAGAAGTCGCCCTCCCGGAGCGCGCCCAGGAGGTTCGAGAGGGTCTGGAGCGGTCGGACCACCCATTCCCGGAGCACCGCCGCCGAGCCCATCCAGAGGAGCACGACGACCAGCGTCACGGTCCACTGGACCTTCGGGGTGAACGCGCCGGTCCAGAGCAGGATGAGCGCCGTGGCGGACCCGGGCAGTCCGATGAAGAACGCGAGCAGCAGGACCCGCCGCTCGTGGGAGAGCCAACCACCGGGGACGGGCCGGATCTCCTCGTCCATCATAGGCCGTATTTCTGAAGCCTCCGGTACAGCGCGCTCCGGCTGAGCCCGAGGGCGTCGGCCGCCCGGCTCACGTTGCCCTCGTAGCGGTCCAGCGCCTTCTGGATCAGGAGCCGCTCCGCGTCGTCCAGCGTCATCTTGT
>JAHWKI010000053.1 GCA_019347975.1 Gemmatimonadota bacterium | reverse complement strand
CCGCCGGCATGTCCCACAGCTCCTTCTCCTCGATCACGGTGACGCCCCGGGCGGTGTACGCGATGTCCTCGGGAAGCGTACGCACATCCGACGCGGCGTAGAACCGCCCGCCCGTTTCCGACGCCACGCGCTCCAGCACCGGCTTCCGCATGCGCGCGCCGAAGTACTCCTCCATGCTGGGCCCCGCCACCAGGACGCCGTCGGAGGACAGGACCGCGCCGTCCGCGCCCGCCGTCTCGACGCGCACCCGGTGCAGCCCCGTCTCCGTCGGGACGACCCGACCGGTGTACTCGCCGTCGCGGACGAGCGCCCAGTCCAGCGGCACCTCGGCCACCGCGCCCGACGGCGCCGTGACCCGGGCCGTGACGCGCGCGCCGTTCATGCCCGTGAACGCCGGTCCTTCCACTCTCGCGCGCACCTCGACCGCCTCGCCCGTGGGCACGGGGGCCGACGGGAGCTCCGCCGCCACGCCGTCCGGGGTCTCCGCCGCCAGCCACCGGAGCAGCTGGCGCCAGAGCCGCTCGTGGGTGCGGTCCTCCAGGGGGATGTCGGCGTGCATCCGCCACATCCAGGAGTCCTGGACCGCGAAGACCGCCGCGCGGCCGCGGCCGTAACGCTGGTGGGCGAGCACGACCTGCTCCGCGCCGCGCGCCACATCCACGCCGACGAGCAGCGCCTCGGCGCCGGCGCGCGGGGCGCCCAGCCGGTTGAACATGGTCAGCTCCGGCAGCAGATCCCACTCCGTGACGCTGTCCCCCCGGAGTCGCGTGGCGGGGTGGCTCGCCGCCGCCCGCGCCGCGGAGATCTTGACGCGGGCGAGGAACAGCGAGTCCGCGGGCGGGGCGTCCAGCCGCACGGGCAGGACCGGCTCCACGGGGGTGCCCGCCCAGCCCCCCTCGGCGAAGGAGGCGCGCCCTCCGAGCATCAGCAGACCGCCGCCCCGGCGCTCCACGAACTCGGCGATCATCTCCAGCTGGTCGTGGCTGAAGTGGCTGGCCTCGACGCTGCCCAGCACCAGCGCGCGATACGTGAACAGCTCGTCCCGGGTGGTGGGGAAGCCATCCACAAGCTCGCCGGCCGAGTCCACGCCCAGTCGGAGGTACCGCTCGGCGTCGGTGCGCTGCAGCACCACGAGCTGGAGGGCCTCGTCGCCGGCGATGGCCCGCCGGAGGAACGCTACCTCGTGCCGCGGCTCACCCTCGAAATACAGGATCTTCTCCGGACCACGACGTACCCGCACCAGCGCGTCCCGCTCGTTGTTGCGGTCGATCCGCTCGCCATCCTGCGGCGGCACCCTGAACCGGAAGGGGAGGAACCCGGCCTCCGGAGCGTCGAACTCCACGCGGACGGTGGTGGCGCCGTCGTCCGGGAGGCGGACGTCGCGTGAGCCGACCAGGCGGCCGTCCTGCTCGACGTTGATGGTCACCGCTCGGCCGCGGAAGCCGCGATGCTCGAGGACCACGTCGGCGGCGGTGCGGGACCCCGCCAGGGTGGTGGCGGGAGCGGAAACGGAGACCATCTCGACATCGCGACTCGGCTCCTCGCTGCCCACGCCCACCGCGAACACCGGCAGCCCGGCGGCGCGCAGGCGCGTCAGCGAGGCGTCCAGGTCACCGGGGGCCTGGTCGGCGCCATCGGTGGCCAGCACGATGCCCGACAGCGGAACCGAGGCCAGCTCATCGCGAACGCGGTCGAGGGCGCGGCCGATGAGGGTCCTGGTGCCGGCGTATTCCGGGGACTCTCCGTCACCCAGCCGCTCCGCCTCTCCGGAGAACCGGTAGAAGCGGAGCCGGAACCGGCTTTCCAGCGAGCGGCGTAGCGCGCTCCCGGGGTCGAGCAGCGATTCCTGGATGAAGCCGGCCCGGGCGGCGCCGTCATCCAGGCGCATGCTTCGCGAATCGTCCACGAGCACGGCCAGATAGTTCTGCTGTGGAACGATGGTCGCGAGCAGCAGCACGGGGCGGGAGAGGAGCGCGAGCACGAGGGCGAGCAGCGCGAGGCGCAGCCCCGCCAGGACCGCGCGGTCCCGGCGGCCGCTCCGGCCTCGCGCCCGGAGGTACGTCGCGACCGACGCCAGCGCGACCGCCGCGCCCACCGCGAGCAGCCACGGCGGCGGCGCGGTGAACGCCAGCTCGCCCCGCTGGAACAGGAACGGGCGGTACTTGAACAGGAACTCGAAGAGGGACCCGGCCATCAGTGGCTCATCGCGTGGACGACCAGGTTCACGCCCATCTCGTACGCGAACGTCGAGTACTCCAGCGGATAGTCGGGGCTGTCCGCCCACTCCCACGCGTCGCCGAGGTCCGTGTTCCAGTTGATGGCCACCATGAGCCGACCGCGGTCATCGCGGATTCCGAACACCCGCGGGACGTACCCGTCCTGCTCCCACGTGCGGCCGCGACGCGCGTTGTTGATCGCCGGCACCTGCACGATCTCGTCGATCCGGTAGAACGCCCGGAAGAGCTCGTCGTCCATCGAGAGCTCCTCGATCTCGCGGTCCGGGAACACGCGGCGGATGTTCTCCTCGAAGCGCTGCCACTCGTAGCTGCCCCAGAAGTCGTCCACCACCAGGAACCCGCCCGCCTCCAGGTACGACCGGAGACCGGCCACCTCCGCATCGGTCAACGCCATTCGCCCGACCTCCACCGCGTAGAGGAACGGGAACCGGCGAAGCTCGGGGTCGTCCAGGCGGATCGCGTTCTGGTCCGGATACGCGTCCAGGTTCGTCACCCGCCGCGCGACGACCCCGAAGTGCCAGTCCGCCGCGGGGTAGTCCGTCGACCAGGCGCCCCCGCCTCCTGTTCCCCCTCGCCCCCACCCGCGACCCCAGCCGGTGTAGATCGCCCGCGTGAACTGGAAGGAGTGGCGCTCCGCGGCCGTCGGGGGCGCGACGGGTGAGGACGCGGAAGCGCCCAGAGACAGCACGGCCACGAAGACGACTGCGGGAGCCAACCGGCGCACGCGTCCTCCGGGGGAAGGTTCTCGAACGGAGAGTGTTGGATTGAACCTAACACGATCCGGGGGCGAATCCGAAGCCCCTCGTACTTCCGACGCGCGGGCCGGAGCGATCGTTGTCGACGGGCGGACGCCGCGGCGGGTCGGGGGCGCGCCCCGGGGTCAGCGCGTGGTGGTGAAGCAGGCCGGAGGGTCGGTCTTCACGACGCCGCCCACGGCCCGCCCGCCCTGGGTGCAGGTCAGCCCGGCGGGGTGGTCCGCCACGGCCTCCCATGCGTCGCCGCCGCCGAGAACGAACGTCATGCGGACGCCGGGGCTGGGCTCGACCTGCAGAGTGCGGACCCACCCGGCGAAGGCGCCGGTCTCGGCGTAATGGGTCTCCTGTGCCTGTGCGACGCGCTGGAGGTCGCCGAGCAGCTGCCCATGCGGCGTCACGTCGTCGAAGCCGCTGCCCATCACCGCCGCCGCGGCCGCGGTGACGCCGAGAACGCTGAGAATGGCGAAAATCAAGAGATTGGCCGGACTGGAGGGTGGCCGCGTCGTCAGCTCGCTCGATCGTTTGCGCCGGTCCCGTACCCTGCCCATGCCCGCCTCCTGTGTATCGATGCCCGCGGTTTTGCTCATTCAAAAGCCGGGCCGCGACGACGGGTCAGTGCAGGAGGGCGCTCTCCACGGGGTCGAGCCGGTCGTACGCGCGGCCGAGGCCGCGGACCAGCCACGCCGCTTGGAGCCATACCGCACCGGTGAACGCCATCGCGGTGGGGATCGCCGACCAGCCGGCGAGCGGGCCGGCGTACGCCGCGGCCACCAGCGCGGCGGCCAGCAGGGGGAGGATCAGGACGATCAGCAACGCCAGCAGGGCGGTGAGGGTGGCGAGGATCCCCTGGCCCACGGCGTCGATGCCGCCCGGGGGGGCGCCCGCGCCGATGCGGACCCATCCCGGGAAGAGCAGGGCGAGGCCGTTCTGCACGGCCACCTGGAGGGTCAGCAGCCCGGGCGCGTTGACGGCGACCAGCAGCTCTACGGGGAGGACGGTGGCGAGGACGTCCGGCCCGGCGCCGGAGAGCGCGACCAGGAGCGCGACCGCCGCGAGGAGCGCCAGCTCGATGAAGGTCAGCAGGATCACGAGAGCGGCCAGCTCGCCGATGACGAGCCATCGAGGGTCGAGGGGAAAGGTCCGAAGGAGCTCGAGCCGGCCGAGGTCGCGCCGCAGGTCGTAGCGGAGCGCCATGGGCCCGAAGATGAAGACCATGCCCACCAGCACCGCCGCGATTCCGGCCGCGGCGCCAGCCGCCTCCGCGACGGAGCCGGCGGCCCAGACGAGCATGGCGAAGACCGCCGCGACGCTCGCGGCCACGAGGGCCAGCGTCGCGGGACGTATGTCGCCGGAGAACGCCAGCGTCTGGCTCCACGCCAGGGCGGTGGCCGGCTCCCCGGTGGGACGGAGCGGCGGTCGGAGCCAGCGCCGGACGGTCTGATCCTCGTTCCTGCCCAGCCGCCACCAGCCCTGCCCCGAGCGGGCGGCCGCGAGCATCTCCGCCCGGAGCCGCCCCGCTTCTGCGCCCGCCTCCTCGAACGCGGCATCCGTGCGGAGCACCCACAGGAGGTGCAGCGCCATGAGCGCGAGGGCGCCGACCATGGCGAGCGCCCATTCCCCGGCTGTCGCGGCGAGCAGCGGACGGAGGAGGAGGACGAACGGCAGGAGGGCGGCCTCGGCCAGGGGCGAGGAGAGCGCCGCCATGGCCGCGTAGCCCGCGGCCGGCAGCGTGTCCGCCACCCGGGCAGCCCGGATCGCGCCTCCCACCGTCCAGATCAGCACCCCGGCCAGCGCCGCGGCCACCATCAGCGGGAGCGCCGCCCGCCTGATGCCGGACCGACCCCCCTGCGCGGCGGTGACCCTGACCAGCGAGGAGCCGAGCTGGTGGAGGTGCAGCGTGGTGACCATCACCCAGGCGGCCGGGAACGCCAGCGGCCAGGGGAGCGCGGCGGGGCGCAGGATCGTGATCAGCAGGGCGGAGATCAGGAGGCCGCCCTGGGCCCGGAGCAGCTTGTAACGGATCAGCCCGCTGCGGGTGAGCGGGGCGGTGAACAGGAAGTGGACCTCTTCCGGGCGGAAGCCCAGCGCCTTCTCGTATCCCCCCCTCACCCACCAGAAGAGGGCGAGGCCCGCCAGGAGGAGGGGCACCACGTGCAGCGCCCAGGGCGGCGGCTCCATCCTCGCTCCGGCGGGATCGAAGAGCTGCGGTGAGAACAGCAGGACGAAGTAGCCGAGACCGAACAGCAAAGCGACCAGGTAGCGCGGGTCGCGGAGCCGGGCCGCCATGGTCAGCAGGCGGTTCCGGGTCTCCAGCGCGGCGAGCCACTCCAGCGCGCCGGGCGCTCGGCGGGTCATGGCGTGGTCAGCGCGATGAAGACGTCCTCCAGGCCGCGGCCGACCAGCTCCGGCCGGTGGGACACGATCTCGGCGATCGTCCCCATGGCCACCTGTCGCCCTGCCTGGATCACCAAGACCCGCGTGCACAGCTCCTCCACCAGGCTGAGCAGATGGGAGCTGAGGATCACCGCCGCGCCCGACTCCGCCCTGGACCGTATCGTCGTCTTCATCCTGCGGATGCTGCCGGGGTCCAGCCCCGTCAGCGGCTCATCGAACAGGAGGACCCGCGGGTCGTGGAGCAGCCCGCACGCGATGGTGAGCTTCTGCCTCATCCCCCGGGAGAGTCCCTCCGGCCGGACCGCTCGCTTCGCAGAGAGGTCGAACTCCTCGAGCAGCGCCTCGATCCGGGGCTGAACGTCCGGCACGCCGTAGATCCGCCCCACGAGGCGGAGGTGCTCTTCCACGGAGAGGTGGTCGAAGAGCTGTGGCTCGTCCGGCATGAACGCCAGCGCCGCCTTCGCCTCCAGCGGCGCCCGCTCCAGGTCGTGGCCCGCCACCGTGACGCGTCCCGCCGAGGGGCGGATGATGCCGACGATGCTCCGGAGCGTCGTGGTCTTCCCCGAGCCGTTCGGCCCCACCAGCCCCAGCACCTCGCCGGGACCCACCCGGAAGGACAGGTCATGGACCGCCTGGATGTCGCCGTAGTACCTGGTCAGGCCGTGGACTTCGAGCAATGCGTCGCTCCTGGCGGTGGCGTCCGGAGATGCGCGACGGCGCGCGCGGCTCAACGATACACGGGCGCCGACCGCCGTTCAATCTCGCGGTCCGCCACGGGGAAACGCGAAGGGCGGGACCCGTGTAGGCCCCGCCCTCCTCGTCCCTCGAACGCGAGGGACAGCCGATCAGGTCTTCGTCCGACCGCCCGAACCCCCTGAACCGACGGCGGACTCCGGGTCCGTCACGGCTGCCCTCGGCAGTTCGATTGCTCCCAATCAGCCTATAGATGCCGGCCGGAGGGAAAACCTTACAGGAAAGTTCGAGCGGCAGGCGGGTACATCCGACCTGCCGCAGCGACAATGGCTCGAAACCACCTACGGGACCGAAGCCTCCGCCCCGGGGCGTCAGCTCGTCGTGACGGGCTCCAGCTCCACGCCTTCGAACTCCACCAGCACCTCTTCGGCGAAGCGTCGGCCGTTCTCGCGGTCATGGCGCATGAAGGACGGCGGCTCGATGCGGACCCGGAGCGTATGGGCCCCCGCCGAGCGGATGCTCCAGTTGAGCCCGTAGTGATAGAGCCAGGGGTGCCACAGGAACGGCATCTCCCGGGTCCCGACCTCCTCCCCGCCGGGTCCCAGGACGGTCAGGTGGACCTTCAGGCCGGGGATGAATCGGTCGTCGGAGGCGTCGCGAACACTGATCTCGATGTGGACGTTGCCATCCGGCTCGCGCCAGACCAGCTCGCCATCCTCGAGCGCGTACATGCCCTCCGCCTCCTCGTGGGCGTAGGCGACGACATACTCGCCGGCCTTTTTCTCGCCCCCGCCATCCGCGACTTCGTCGACCATGTGCTCGAGGGCGCTGACGTAGACGCCGCCCTGCTCGCGGGCGAGATCCAGCTCGTCATCCGTAGCCTCGTCGCTGGGCTCCATCGGGGGAGCGTGGGGCTCGGTGGGGGAGCTCCATCGGCGGTCGGTCTTCTGGTCGGCCACGGGTCCTCCGGCTGTCGTGAAATCGAGCGGAGCTCTCGTGGGGCGGGGAACGCAGGGGGCGTGCCTCGGGCCGGAGGGTCAGAGGCCGACGACCTCGCGCGCTTCGGGGCTCTTCTCCGTGGGGACCCGCTTGAAGCGGACACGCTGGCCGTCGTCCAGCGACTTGTAGCCATCGCCGGCGATGTTCGAGTGGTGGACGAACACGTCCTCGCCGCCGTCGTCGGGCTCGATGAAGCCGAAGCCCTTGCTGTTGCTGAACCAGCGCACCGTTCCCGTGATCTCGTCGCCGGTGGCGGAGACCTCCAGACCGCCGGGGATCACCCGGTCGGGGCGCTCGAAGCCGGCGCCGGCGGAGGGGCGCAGGGCCGGCTCCTCGACTTCGACCCGCATGGGATCCTTCAGCACGCTGCGCCCCAGCTCCTGGGCCTCGCCGGAGAGGATGCGGCCGACGAAGATCGTCTGTCTGCTCGCGGGGACGACCTCGAGGATCCGCTCGACCTCGGCGTGCTTTCCTCGCTGGAGCAGCGTGTCGATGGGGTCGAAGACCAGAACCTCGACGTGGGAAAGATCGACGTTGCCCGCGTCCACGTGCTCCAGGAGCCGGTCGGGGGTTGCGACGAGCAGGTCGAAGCCGGCCCGGAGGTCGCGCACCTGGTCGATGGCGGGCTCGCCGCCGTGGAGCTCGCCGACCCAGAGGTCCGCCTCCTTGGCGATGGTCCGCGCCTGCTCGGCGATGTCGCTCACCATGTCGATCGTGGGCGAGACGACCAGCGTGTGCAGCCCCTCGCGGTGCAGCTGCCGCTCCAGCGCCGGGACCACGTACGCGCCGGTCTTGCCGGTGCCCTCCGGCGCGCTGAGCAGCAGATCGCGGCCGCTCCGCATCGCGTCGATGGCGCGCTCCTGGATCAGCCGCGGATTGCGCCAGCCCAGGACGTCCAGACCGCGCCGGATCTCGTCGTGCTCGACGATGTCGGAGAAGCTGGGCGGGCCGGCCGGTTTGCCGCGCGTCCGGCCGGTCGACGGCCGGTCGGGCGCGGGGCGCCGGCGCAGGAAGCCGAAGACCAGCCACACGAGGATGACGACGGCCAGGATGATGACGATGGTCCAGAACGCATTCGATTCCATCCCTCCATCTTCCACGGCCGTGCCCGCACCTGTCAAGCCGCGGTCACGGAGCGGCCCCCCTGGAGACCCAGGCCTGACGTCCGCGGACCCGCACGTACAGGTGGCCCGCCGCCTCGCCGAGGACCTCCACCCGCTCCCCCGCCGGGAGTCGCGCGATCTCGACGCCGCGGTCGTGGGGGACATCGCGGAGCGGTACGGAATCGACCAGGGCGGAGGTCCGGATCGGGGCGAGCGGCTCCGTCAGGCGCCCGGCGATGTAGCCCTGCCGGCCGTCCGGCGTCCGTACCCGGTACCAGTCGCCGGTCGCCGCCAGCACACGCAGCGGAGACCTCCCGTCCAGCGCGGCCAGCGGGGGGGACTGATCGGTGGGGGCGCTGCGGAGAGGGACGCGGGTCGAGCCGGTCGCGCCGACCGTCCGGCGCCACCCACCGACCGCCGAGACGTCGACGGCGGGGTCGCGGGGGACGCCGGACGACGGATGGACGAACGGGAGGGGGTCCACCGGGCCGCTGCCGCGCCGGTAGATGCCGAAGTGGAGGTGGGGCGGCGTCGTGCGGGCGTTTCCCGAGTTCCCGACGAGGCCGAGGGTGTCGCCCTGCCGTACGATGGCGCCGCGCTCGACCAGCTGCCGCTCGAGGTGGGCGTAATAGATCGACGTGCCCCGGCGCTCGTCCCGCAGCCAGACCACGTTCCCGCCCAGACCGGTGGTCCGCACGGACGAGACCCGGCCGTCGGTGGCCGCCAGGACGGGCGTTCCACGGGGCGCGAAGATGTCCAGGCCATGATGGTCCCGCGCGCCGCCATCCCGGGCGTCTCCCCAGAAGCTCTGGATGTTCGGCACTCCCGCCCCCGAGACCGGGAACGCCAGCGTCGGCCCGATCTCGGCGGTGAGGGTGTAGCGCCCCCCGCGCAGCAGCTCCGGCTGGACCCGCACGATGAACTCCCCGTCGCGCCGTGGCTCGTATTCCACGGCGGTCACGCCGCTGTCCGCGCTCAGGACGTGGACCGGCGCCTCGCCCGGCTCGGTGGGAGCGCGGAAGAGGTCCACGAAGATCAGCGCGTTGGAGGGTGGCACGATGCGGACGCCGACGGCGAACCGCTGACCCGCCCGGGCCCGGAAGCGGTAGGCGACGGCCGCCGGCACGGCGGGATCGAGGTATCCGGACTCGCGGAACGGCGTCGCCAGCACGGCGCCTTGCTCCAGGACCGCTTCACCGCTCCGCGCCCACTGGCGGCCGAGCGCCGTCTCGAGGACACCCGCGCTGGCGAGAGTATGGACGTAGGCATCCCTGGGAGTCGTCGGGAAGAACGCGTCGGTGATCTCCGCGATGGTCAGGCGTCCCAGCCAGAAGCCGGCGGCGATACTCAGGAGGATGACGATGACCCAGCGTCTCATGCGCAACGGTACGGCGGTTGAAGGCTCGATGTTCCAGGGCAGCCGCTCGACCCGATCGCCTCCCCCGGAGGCTCCGCTTATCTTCGTCGCATTACCCTGCCTGGAGGTTGCCATGAAGCACACGCTCTGGATCGTCGCGGTTTTCGCGCTCGCCTGCGCCTCGGTGTTCGACCAGACGACGCCCGCCTCGGACGCCGCCGTGCGGGGCGAGGTCGACCCGGTCCGCAGCTACTCCTGCACGACTACCGTAGACGGCATGGCGGTGGACGGCCAGCTGCAGATCACCGGGACCCGCGGCGAGTGGGGCGGCGCCTTCCATACCCCGTGACGGGCGAACTGCCCCTCTCGTCGGTGGAGCCCTTGGCTCGCGCGGTCGGGCTCATGCCGCCATGATGGAGCGGGCAGAGCACGCACGGCAACGCCGCGGGGAGGAGCGGACGGAGGAGCGGTGGACTGGAAGAAAGTCGTCGCACGGATCGCCGTAGAGGTCGAGGAGCGGGTGGACCGCGCCCTGGTGGAGACGGGCCGCCGCTCGGGTCGGGAGCGCCCCGTGCGCCTGGTCGCGTACCGCGGCTACGGGAGTGCCCGGAACGTCCGCGTCCGCGGCCGCGTCCTGCACGGCCCCGCCCCCGGCCCCGCGACCCCCCAGGACCGCTGGTGGGTCAACCTGGCGAACACGTACCGCCGCCTGGAGAGCGACGAGGTTCCCGGCGCCCGTGTCCGGGTGACGTTCCGGGGAGCGGAAGCGGAGGTGGTGACGGACGGCGAAGGCCATTTCGTCGCCGACCTCCACCCCTCCAGCGCCATCCCGGAGGACCGGCTGTGGCACGATGCGAGGCTGGATCTGCTGGAGCCCGCCCGCGACTCCGCGGCGGCGACGGTGGCGATCCCGCAGCGCGCCCGCTTCGGTGTGATCTCGGACCTGGATGACACGGTACTGCGGACGGACGCCCGGAACCTGATCCGGATGGCGAGGGAGGTGCTCTTCGGCAACGTCCACACGCGCATGCCGTTCCCGGGCGTCGGCGCGTTCTACCGTGCGCTGCACCGGGGCGTCGAAGGGGAGACCAACCCGATCTTCTACGTGTCGAGCAGCCCGTGGAACCTGTACGACCTGCTGTCGGAGTTCCTCCGGCTCCACAAGGTACCCGCCGGGCCGATGGAGCTGAGAGACTGGGGGCTGAACAGCGCCGAGATCCTGCCGCTGGGCCACCGGGACCACAAGCGACAGGCCATCGACGCGATCCTCGACACCTTTCCGGACCTGCCGTTCATCCTCGTCGGCGACAGCGGGCAGGAGGACCCGGAGATCTACCGCGACGTCGTACACGATCGCCCGGGTCGCATTCTGGGCGTGTACATCCGGAGCGTCGTGCCCGCGCCGATGCGTATCGGGGAGGTGCGTGCGCTCGCGCAGGAGATCGCGGAAGCGCACGCCGAGCTGGGTGACGCGGCCCCGGAGCTGATCCTGGTCCGGGACACGATGGCCGCCGCGATGCACGCCGTGCAGAGGGGCTGGATGGACCCCGCTCGCCTCGAGGACGTGGGGCGGCAGCGCGCCGCCGATGAGTGAGGCGCCCGGTCAGCTCTCCCCGTCCTCCGTCGTACCGTTCCCGGAGACGCGCGTGCGAAGCTGCCCCGCCAGCTCCTCCAGGTGGCCGGCCCGCTGCTCGGCCAGTCGTGCCAGCTTTTCGAGGTTCCGGGGGCCTGGCCGCCGCCGCCCGGTCGCCCAGGAGTACAGCGCGGAATAGGAGACCCCGGCCTCCTCGGCCACATCCTCCATTCGGCCCGCGATCCCCTCCAGGAGGTCGCCGACCAGCTCCGACACCGGTTCGCCCTTGGCCACTCATCCCCCTCCGGCGGCCGCGTCCCGTGGAGCGCGGCGCCCGTGCTCGTCTCTTGCCCGGATCGCCCGATCGACCGACCGCGACAGCCGGACGCACGAGGACCGTGATTTCCGGCCTCGCAAGTTCCGTTCGCGCAATTTTCTCGGGAGAGCCGCCAGGGAGCGCCGGCGCGGTGTTCAGGCCCGGTCGCTCAACACCGCGCCGGTGCAGGCGGCCGGCGGCGGCGGTGGAGATCCGGGGCGGGCCGCGGCGGCCGGGACCAGGACCAGCCGGACGGACTCGATGTCGCCCGCCATGAGGGCACCGGCGCTCCGGCGCGCGGCCACGTCCGGGGTGACCGCCGCCACGGCCGTGCCCAGGCACCCGGCGAGGAGCAGTGTCGCCACCCCGCGGGCTCGGCCCGGCGGCCGCTGGCGCGTGGCCACCGCGTGGATGCGGTGGATGCGGCGGAGGAGAGGACCGCCGGTCAGCGCGAGGGCGGCGCGGGCGTGCCCGCGGGCACGGCCGGTCTCGAGGGAAAGGAGGGCGCGTGCGTAGCGGGCGGGACCGCCGGGCACCGCCTCGAGCGCCGTCCGATCGCAGCAGCACTCCCGCTCCTCGCGGATCCGCGCGGAGATCCACCACGCGGCCGGGCTATAGAAGAGAAGGCTCTCCGCCACCGACTGGAGCAGGTTGGCGAGGTAGTCTGCCCGGGCCACGTGGGCGAGCTCGTGCGCCAGCACCGCGTCTCGCTCCTCCTCCGGCAGGCCGGCCGCGGCGGTCGGGACCAGCACCACCGGCCACAGCCACCCGACCAGGGCCGGCACCTCGACGCGGTCGGTCACCCGCACGCGCGTCCGGGACCGAACGCCGAGTCGCTCCGCCAGCGCCGTGGCCGAGCGCCGCCACCCCTCGTTCGGTACGCCGCTCTCCGCCAGCCTCAGCGCCCCCCGCTGCTCGACCGCCAGCCGCGCCACGAGCAGACCCGCGGCCGCCACCCAGAGCAGCCCCAGCAGCCGCGCCAGGTCCCGGTCGCCCGGGTCACGAGCGGGAAGCGCCCCGCCGGCCCATTCCGTAGCCTCGCGACGCCGCAGCTCCTCCCGCACCTCCCCGACCTCCGCCCGCCCCCACGCCGCCAGCTCCGCCCGCAGAATCCCGTCGGCCGTGCTCAGGACCCACGACCGGTGGCCCGTCCACAGCGTCATCGTCGCGCGGTAGTTCAGCACCGGCAGCGCCAGCAGCGCGACCAGCGCCAGGAGACCGGCGACGTACCGGACACGGACCAGCGAGGGACCGGCCACCCGGAGCACCAGCCAGAGACCCGCCGCCACCAGCGCGCCCTGCCACATCGAGTGCAGCAGCGCCCGGCCGAGGACCTCCGCCGCCCCGCTCATGACTCCAGCTCGTCGATCAGGCGACGGATCTCCGCCAGCTCCTCCGCCGTCGCCGCCCGGGAGGACAGCGCCCGCAGAACCAGGCGCCCCGCCGACCCTTCGAAGCCACGGTCGATCAGGTCACCCACCAGCCGCCGCTGCGTCACCTGCTCCGCCACGGACGCACGGTAGCGGTGCGACCGCTCCGACTCGTCACGCTCCACCAGCCCCTTCTCGTGCATGATCTGCAGGAGCTTCAGCACCGTCGTGTAGCCCACCGGGCGGTCGGCGGCGAGCTCGCCCAGCACCTCCCGCACCGTCGCCGGGCCGCGTCGCCAGAGCACCTGGAGGATCCCCAGCTCGGCGTCCGTGGGCAGCGGCAGCGCGCCGGTTCCCGTCTGTTTCGTGGCCATGGCTCCAGAGTATACGAAGGGGGTCGTAGCTGCAAGAGAATCCTGGCGCTCAGTCGTCGCGGCGGGGCTTCCCGCGCAGCTTCTTCAGCTCGCCGCGCTTCTTCTTGGCCCTGATGCGGCGCTCCTTCGAGGCACGGGTGGGGCGGGTCTTCTTGCGGGTCTTCCGCGGCCGGAGCGCGTCGGCGATCAGCTCGGCGAAGCGTTCGGCCACCTCCTTCCGGTTCTGGAGCTGGCTGCGGTGGGTGTCGCTGACGAGGCGGAGGGTTCCGGAGGAGTCGAGGCGGCCGGACAGGCGGGAGAGGATGAGCTCGCGTCGCCGGTCGGAGAGGGAGGGCGAGTCGGCGGGGCTCCAGGTGAGCTCGATGCGGGTGGAGCTGGTGTTGGCGTGCTGACCGCCGGGACCGCCGGAGCGGGTGGCGCGGAACTGGAGCTCGGAGGCGGGGATCTCGAGGCGCTGGTTGATGCGTATGGAGTCCATGGCGAACCGTTGGGCGGCGAGTTGGCGATCCCGGTGTCCATGGGGGCTCGCAGGTGGACGCGAAGTTGCCTACGTTTTGCCCCGGCTGACGCGGTGCGGGTGGTCGCGACAATCGTAACCACCGCCGCGGTCTTCGGGAAACGGGCGCCGGCGGGCAGAGGAAGAGAGAGGGAGTCATGGCAGATACGCTGACAATCACGGACAACCGGACGGGCCGTCAGTACGAGGTGCCGATCAACTACGGTACGTATGAGGACTACGGCGCATCGAGCCCGGCGATCGACCTGCGGAAGATCAAGGGGTCGGAGGAGGACTTCGGGCTGCTGAGCTACGACCCGGCGTATATGAACACGGCGTCGTGCAAGAGCGCGGTGACGTTCATCGACGGGGACCGTGGGATCCTGCGGTACCGGGGCTATCCGATCGAGCAGCTGGCGGAGGAGAGCAGCTATCTGGAGGTGGCGTACCTGACGCTGTTCGGGGAGCTGCCGACCGAATCGGAGCTGGCCGGGTGGACGTACGAGATCCTGCACCACACGTTCGTCCACGAGAACGTGAAGAAGCTGATGGACGGGTTTCACCACGATGCTCACCCCATGGGCATGTTCGTGAGCACCGTGGCCGCGCTGTCGACGTTCTATCCCGAGGCGCGGGAGGTTCACGACGCGGACGTCCGGCTGAAGCAGATCCACCGGCTGATCGCCAAGGTCCCGACCATCGCGGCGTTCGCGTATCGCCACAGCATCGGGCTGCCGTACATCTACCCGGACAACGAGCTCAGCTTCACGGGCAACTTCCTGAACATGATGTTCCGGATCTCCGAGCCCGCGTACGACCCGGACCCGGTCCTCGAGCGCGCTCTGGACCTGCTCTTCATCCTGCACGTCGACCACGAGCAGAACTGCAGCGCGAGCGTCATGCGGGGGATCGGCAGCTCCCACGCCGACCCGTACGTCTCCGTGGCCGGCGCCGCCGCCGCGCTGTACGGCCCGCTCCACGGCGGGGCGAACGAGCAGGTGCTGCGGATGCTGAACGAGATCCGCACCGTCGACCGGGTGCCCGAGTACGTCGAGCGCGCCAAGAAGGGCGAGTTCCGCCTGATGGGCTTCGGTCACCGCGTGTACAAGAACTACGATCCGCGCGCGCGGATCCTGAAGTCCATGGCGTCGGAGGTGCTGGAGGTGACGGGTCGGAGCCCGCTGCTGGACCTGGCCATGGAGCTGGAGCGGATCGCACTCGAGGATGAATACTTCGTCGAGCGGAACCTCTACCCGAACGTCGATTTCTACTCGGGCATCATCTACAAGGCCATGGGCTTCCCCGTGGACATGTTCCCCGTCCTCTTCGCGATCCCGCGGACCGCGGGGTGGCTGGCCCAGTGGCTGGAAATGCTCCAGGACCCCGAGCAGAAGATCGCGCGCCCTCGCCAGGTCTACGTCGGCAAGGACGAGCGGGATTACCAGGTGATCGAGAAGCGGGGCGTGTAGGCGCCGCGGTCGGGCGGGGCTCCCCGGGTCAGTCGTGATGCGCCAGCCGGGCGATCAGGACGAGGGACAGGGGGCGCGTCGTCTGCGGGTGGAGGGGCTCGAGGCAGTCCACCAGCCCCAGGTCGGCGGCCCGGAGCTCCCGGACCCAGGAGCCCATGGTCCGGTAGAACCACGGCATGGACGCGGTAAAGCCGTCCCCGAATCCCTCGAAGGCCTCCTCTCTCCAGCCGTCCCGGTACGGCTCGTCGCCCGCAGCCGCGAACGGATGGACGGTCTGGACGATCAGCTCTCCGTCGGGCGTCAATCGGTCCGCGAGCGCCCGGAGCAGCCCGGTCAGGGATTCGGACAGGAGAGAGAAGTTGCAGACCACGGAATCGAACGGCCCCGCCACCACGTCCGGACGGCTCGTGAGCTCCTCGTATCCCAGAACGTGAAACGTCCCCCCGCCGAGCTCCTGGGCGGACGCGATCAGCTCCTCGCTCCCGTCGATGCCGACCACCTCGAAGCCGTGAGGCGCGAGCGCTCGCGCGAGCCAGCCTTCGCCGCAGCCCACATCGAGGAGTCGCCCCGGCGCCCGGGACATGACCGCCTCGAGCAGCGCCCGGTCCGTGCCGAGCCGCCGGCTCTCGATGCGGCCTTCCCGCACCGCCTCCGTCCACGCTCCGGCGTTTGCGGTCCAGCTCTGTTGAAGCCGTGCCTCGGACGACCGCTGCACGTCCACACCGACCGCGGCGGGGTCGCCGGCGCGCTTCAACCGGGGTCTCCCCGGATGTGCTTCCTCAGCATCGCCAGCTGCTCCCGCCATCGTCGTTCCTCCTGTTCGTGTAGCCGGTCGAAGCGCTCCTGCTCGGCCGGGTTCATCGCGCGGTGGAGTCTCCACCCGCGCGTACGTATCTCCTCGACCCGCTCCGCCGTCTCCTCGGACAGCAGCGCCAGCGCCAGGAGCGTTCCTTCTCCCAGCGTGAGGCCGTAGGCCGCGTTCGGATCCGTGCTCTTCTCGAACTCGTCGCGCGCTCGCTGGGCATCCTCAGCCGCTCGCGTCCACATGTCGCGAGACACCTCCTCCGCCTCGCCCAGGAGCATCTCCGCCCTGACCAGCTCCTCGACCGTAAACGGGGCGAAATCCGGATCCAGAAATTCGCTCATGACGACTCCCTCACGGTTCCAGCGGTCCCACTCTGCTCACGTCAGATAGCGAAATGCATGCTCCTCGGCGGTCTTGGCGTACATCCAGTGATCTCGCCACGCCCCCGCGATCCTCAGGTAACGCTCCGCTCGTCCCTCCCTTCGCATCCCCGTACGCTCGGCCAGACGGATGCTCCGCTCGTTCTCCGGGACGATGTTCGCTTGCACCCGGTGCAGGCCGAGGCCCCGGCTCCCGGAGAAGGCGAGCTCGAGCAGCGCCCACACCCCCTCCGTGGCGTAGCCCTGCCCGGTCACGTCCACGCTCAAGGCCCAGCTCGCGTACGCGTTCTGAAAGATGCCCCGCACGATCTCGCTGAGATTGAAGAACCCCGCCAGGCGCCCGTCCGGAAGCTCCCCCGCCCAGCGGACATGGACGTCCGTTCTCACGCTCTTCTCCAGCTCGCCCTCGAAGAGGTCGTCGACCGAACCCTGGCGTTCGGGAAACCACGGGCGAAAGTGGAGCTCGCTCACGCCGTGTATCCGCACGAACTCTGCCCGATCCGCCGCGGTGAGGGGGCGCAGCCGCATGCGGTCCGTTCGGATCTCGCTCACCATGTGAATATCAGCACGTTCTTCAGGCGATCCTACCGGCCATCAACCCGTGGTTCTCCAGGACCGCCGCGCCGGGTTTCCGGAGCTCGCGAAGGGAGCGCATGCGCAGCCGGTCGCCAGCCTCTGCAGTGCACGCGTGCTTCCACTCAGTCGGGTGCACCTATTCGCTCGAAGAGTCCAGGGTCCAACACCAAGCTACGACTGCGACACCACGGTTTCTGACTGCATCAATTCGAAACCATTAGCTATCGTTTGCTCGCCACAATCAAAGGCTGAAAGTAGCCGCTTTCCGCTGGCATGATCCAGCGACTCTCCGTGAAGCCGCCGCGATGGAGGGCTGCACTTAACTCGCTTCGCGTGACCGCCCGATACTTCGAGCGCCAGCTCCGCAATTCCCACCGTCCATTCTTCTCCGAGCCAATGAATTGCTCGTACATGTAGGTCCGGCCGTCCTCCTCCCAGTCCCACACCTGAAAGACAAGGCGCCGCGTGCCGTCGATCGTGCTGAGTCCGACGGGAGTACCGATCAGCCTCTCAAGCAAATCGCATCGTAATCACGCGTGCTCGCGATTAAGACGCCACCGCTCAGAAGACACGAGTAGACCGAGCCGATTGCGGCGCCGAGCTCCTCCACGCTCAGGAGGTGGGGTAACGCGTTGTCGCAGCTGATGATGGCGTCGAATTCGCCGTCGACGCATCGTGCGAGCTCGCGCATATCGCAGACGCGGAAATCGATCTCGACACCGAGACGCTCCGCCTCGGCCTCGGCCCTGCGCACCGCAGGCGCACTCAGGTCCGTGCCGGTGAGAGAGTGACCTCTCCGAGCCAATCCAATCGCCTGCGTCCCGATCCCACAGCTACAGTCGAGCACGCGCTTCGGACCCGGACCGAGCGCGTCGCGGACGAGACGGTCGAGGACCGCACCCTGACGTTCGACCGACGCATGCCAGTCCGCAAGAGCAGGTGGTAATCACCTGCGAGCCCGTCATAGAACGCTTCGATCTCCCTATCCATGTTCGAAAATAATCCCAAGGGGGACTCATGGCGTCTACCTGGGAGAACGGGTATGGACGTTTAACAGGATGTCGGCGGCTGGATGGCCTCCGGAAGGCGTGACGGCGGCTAACAAACGCGACGGAGCGCAGCGTAGCCCGCTGCGTGCTGGCGTTCGGCAGTCTCCTCATCGCTCGTCAGGACGATAGTTCCACTAATCGGCCGGTATCAACGTCATAGATGAAGCCACGGACTCCGAGACTCTCCGGTATCCATGGGTGCGATCTCACCTTGCGGATCTGCTCCCGCACGTTCTCTTCCAAGTCAGTGAAGGCGAGGAAGCGAGCGGGGATGATTGGCACCTTGCCCGTATCGCTCCGTAATCGCGACGCCAAGTCCTCATCCTTGAAGGTAAGCATGCCGCACTTCGTGTTGTTGATGATCATGAGTTCCCGTGTCCCTCCGATGTGGTAGGAGATGATCACTGACCGCAGCACATCCTCTGTGACGATCCCCCCAGCATT
>JAHWKI010000052.1 GCA_019347975.1 Gemmatimonadota bacterium | reverse complement strand
GGGGCGGGCGCTTACGTTCGGGATAGCTAGTCCGGCACCGTTACCTGCGCGTTCGCGACCGTCACCCGCCTCCCGGACTGCGCCGGCTCCCATGATCCGATTCCAGGCGCTGGGCGGCATCGAGCTGGGGACCTCCGACGGCGTCGAGGCGAAGCCGGTCCTCCGGCACCCCAAGCGCCTCCTGCTCCTCGCGTATCTCCTCCTCGCCCGCCCGCAGGGCTTCCACCGGCGGGACACGCTCGTCGCGCTGTTCTGGCCCGACCTGGACCACGCCCACGCCCGGGCGGCCCTGCGCCAGGCCCTCCACTACCTGCGGCGGGCGCTCGGGTCCGGTGTGCTGGTGACGCGCGGCGACGAGGAGGTCGGGGTCGACGCGGGCGCCGTCGCCTGCGACGCCCTCGAGCTCCGCGGCCACCTCGCGGCGGGGCGGCTCGAGGCGGCGGTCGAGCTCTACCGGGGCGAGCTCCTGCCGGGCCTCCACGTCTCCGGCTGCCCGGAGCTGGAGCGGTGGCTGGACGACGAGCGGGCGGAGCTGCGGCGGCGCGCGCTGGTCGCGGCGGCGTCGCTGGCGCAGCGCGAGCAGACGACGGGCGGCCCGGCCGGCGCCATCCGCTGGGCTCGCTTCGCCGCTTCGCTGGCGCCCCACGACGAGACGACGGCGCTCCAGCTGGTTTCGCTGCTCGACGCGGCAGGCCGCACGGGCGAGGCGGTGGAGGCGTACGAGGCCTACGCGATGCGTATGGCGGAGGACCTGGAGCTGTCGCCGGGGGACGAGATCGAGGCGCTGGTCCGCACGATCCGGACGCGGCCCCGGCCGCCGGTGAGCGTGGCCGGGCCGCCACCGGTCGAACCCGTCACGAGCCCGTCGCCCCCGCGGGAAAGGGGGCGCGTCGGAAGCCGCCGGGTCGCCGGGGCGGTGGCCCTCGTCGTCCTGGCCTCGGCCGCCGTCCTGCTGTCGGCGACACGGGGCCGCCCGGCACCGGACGCCACCGCCGGGCAGCGCGTCGTCGTGCTGCCGTTCCCGGTCGCGGGGGACCCGGCCAGGGGCTACCTGCGGGAGGGGCTGGCGGACCTGCTGAGCAGCCGGCTGGACGGTGCGGGCGACCTGCGGGCCGTGGACGTCCACGCGGTGTTGGGCGCGCTGTCGCCCGCGGACACGGGGCGGATCGGGCCGGAGCGGGGGCGGGAGGTCGCCGGAACGCTGCACGCCGGGTGGTTCGTGCTGGGCACGGTCATGGAGTCGGGCGACCGGCTCCTCGCCCGGGCCGAGCTCTACGACGCGACCGGCGCGGCGCGTGGCGCGGCGGAGTCGCTGGCCTCCACGGAGGGCGAGCTGTTCGACCTGGTCGACGACCTCGCCCGGCAGCTGCTCGCGGCCCTGCCCCCGACCGACGCCGGGCGGCTGACCCGCCTGGGGCTACAGGGCACCGATTCCTTCCCCGCGCTCAAGGCCTACCTCCAGGGTGAGGGCCTGCTGCGGCGAGGCCGGTACGACGCGGCGGTGGCCGCCTACGAGCGGGCCGTCGCGGCGGATACCGGCTTCGCGCTGGCGTACTACCGGCTGGCGGTGGCACGGCAGCAGGACCCGACGCCGGAGGGTCGCGAGGACGCCCACACGCGGGCGCTCGCGCACGCCGACCGGTTGCGGCCCCGGGATCGGCTCCTGCTCCGCGCGTTCGCGGCGTTCCAGGAGCATCGCGCGAGCGAGGCGGAGACGCTCTACCGCGAAGTCCTGAGCGTGCACCCGGACGAGGTCGAGGCGTGGTTCTTCCTCGGCCAGGTGCTGACGTACTACCAGCTCTGGCGCGGCCGGCCGGTCCCGGAAGCGCGCGTCGCGTTCGAGCGCGCCCTCGCGCTGGATCCGGCGCATCTCGGCGCGCTCAACTCCCTCAGCTGGATCGCCGCCATCGAGGAGCGCTTCGATGAGGGCGCCGCCCTCGTCGCCCGGATGCTCGAGCTCCAGCCCGACGGGCCCTTCGCGCCCCTCGCCCGCGTCCGGCTCGCGTTCTGGCGCGGGGACGCCGCCGCGCGCGATCGCGCCATGGCCGAGCTGCCCCTCATGGACTCCTACGCCGTGAACTGGGCCCAGCGTGCCGCCCATTTCAGCGGCGACCCCGACGGCCGCGCCGTGGTGGCCACGCTCCTGACCGAGCCGCACCGCACGCCGAGCTTCCAGCGCCTGGGGCAAACCAGCGGTGCCTACGCGGCCCTCGATCGAGGCCGCTGGAAGGACGCGCGGGCCGGGCTGGAGCGGTTGCGCGAGTCCGATCCGCACCTGTATCCCGTCGCCGTGCTGCGGTACTCCCTGCGGCCGCTGGTCCCCGCTACCCACGCCGAGATCGCCCGCGCGGAGGCCAGGCTCCTCGAGGCGTCGCCCCCGGACCCCAGGCTCCAGCTCCACCGCATCTACCTCCTCGGCCTCGCCCGGAGCCGGCTCGGCGACCCCGCGGGCGCCGAGGACCGCGCTCGCGAGCTCGACGCCCGGGCGGCCGCGGCCGCGGGCCGCCAGGCTGGCCTCGCCGCCGAGCTCGCCCGCGGACTCCGCGGCTGGATCGCGTTCGAGGCCGGCCGGCCGGGCGATGCCCTGGCGATCCTGGACCGCCTCGACCCGGAGCGCTGGTGGATCCGCGCCCAGGGGTACGGGCTCGGGATGGACCCGACCCAGACGTGGCTCATGGCCGAGGTCCTGACCACCCTCGGCCGGGACCGGGAAGCGCTCGACTGGTACGCGCCGCTCGGCTGGCTCTGGGGCGACGTCGGTCTCCTCGCCCCCAAGCACCTTCGCATGGCCGAGGCCTACGAGCGCCTGGGCGAGCGGGACCGCGCCGCCTATCACTACGGCCGGTTCGCCACGCTGTGGAGCGGGTGCGACCCGGAGCTCGAGCCGCTGGTCACGCGGGCGACCCGGCGCAGCGCGCGGCCGTGATCTGCGGGACCCCGAACCGGACGAGGGATCCCGGGCGGTCCAATCGCCGGAAGAGAACAACCGGATCACGGCTGTCGGCACACGCCAAACGGGCCACGGCCTCGAGTAGAAGTCGAAGTCGAAGTCGAAGTCGGCGGCGCCTTACCCGTCGAGCTCCTTCAGCCGGGCCCGCGTACGGCGGGTGAGGTGCCCGAGCTCCGGGTCGGGGCGATCCCAGAGCTCGAGGAAGCGGGCGTAGTGGTGGCGGGCCCGCGGGCCGTCGCCGAGGCGGTCGTGGATCTGTCCACGCCGCAGGTGCGAGATGGCGAGGTAGACGAGCTCGTAGGGTGAGACCTGGGCGGCCGCGTCGAACCAGCGGAGGGCCTCGGCGTCGCGGCCGAGCTGATAGAGCGCTTCAGCCCTGAGGTGGCGTTCGAGGGCGCGTGCGTGGAAGGGGGAGAGGAACGCCTGGTCGAACGTGGTCCGGATCCGGACCCCTTCCAGAGCGCGGAGCGCGTCCTCCCAGCGCTCCTCGCGCGCGGCCACGAGCGCGTCCAGGCCGCCCGCGAGGTCCACCGCGAGCTCGCGCGCGCGCTCCGATCCGCCCATTTCGCGGAGCTCGGCCGTCCGGCGGGCGGCCTCGAGGAGATACCCCTGCCGGGCGGCCAGCGCCCCGAGCAGGTAGGTCCTCAGCTGGGGGTAGACCCTCGCATGGACGGTGAAGGCGGGCCTCGGATCCGGGCTCGGTGGGACGGTGTCGGGGTCCCACTGGAGGAGAGCGGTCCGGATCTCCGCCAGCTCGGCGCGGGTCGAGGGGGCGAACGGCAGCACCCCCAGGAGGGCGTGGTACGGCAGCGCGAGCGCGGGGTCCACGACCCCGGCCGCGCTCAGCTCCACCCGTGCGCTCCGCCACCGTCCACGCCCCAGCTCCACGTGCGCTCGCATGGCATGCCCGATGGCCCGGAGCGCAGCCGGCTGCTCCTCCTCCACGAGGGGTTCCAGGACCCCCAGTGCGCCGCGCAGGTCCCGCGCGAAGGCGGCGATATACCACAGGTCGACCCAGTAGGTGTCGCTCGCGCGGACGATGAGGCGCCCGAGCCGTTTCGCCGCCCGCTCGTCCCCATGGGCGACGGCTCGCAGGCCGGCCATCTGGAGAACCCGTCGGTCGCGCTCGGTGTCGACCGGGGGCACCGCCGGCACGTGTCGATCCAGCTGCGGTGCGTCGGCCTGGGCCGCCAGGACGCGGGCCAGGTGGAGCAGCGCCGGGAGGTGCTGCGGGTCCGCGGCGATGACGCGCTCCCACGCCTCGCGGGACTCCCCGATGCGTCGCCCGCGGAGCGGATTTAAATGGAACAGCACCTCGCCGAGCTGGAACCACCCTTCCGGATCATCCGGGTACATGCGGAGGAACTCCCGGTAACGGGCCTCCGGATCGTCGACGGCGCCACGTCGCCAGGCGAGGGAAGCCTGGAGGAGCTGCCGCTCGCGTGGCGGGAGCCTGTCGCTGTGCCGGACCGCGGCCTCGGTCGCGACGCTCATCAGGTCCGGGCGCGGCGCCCATTCCGCGGCGACGCCGAGGCGGTAGTGTGCGAGGGCGAACGCGCTGTCCCGGGTGATGGCGCGCTCGAACGCGGCGATCGCGGCGTCGTATCGGCCGGCGCCGAGGTGCTCCTCGCCTCCGAGGTATTCCTTTAGCGCGGGCAGTGAGGCGGTCGTGATCCCGGCGATGCTGCTGAACCGCCCGCCGGGTGCGCCGGGGCGGCGGGTGAGGAGCGCGGCGGCCAGGTCGTCCACCATACGGAACACGTCGTCGGCCGCACCCCGGACGGTTGCGCGCGTGACGGCCGACGCGCCCCGGACGGGGTCGTGCAGCTCGGCGGTCGCGTGCAGCGTCCCGTCGACCTCCACCAGATCGCCGGTGACCAGTAGCGTCGGGTCGGTCGGCTCCGCGGCGGTGGCGGCCCCCAAACCGCTGCCGTCCAGCGCCACCGCCAGGAGCTCCGCGATGCCCGGACCCAGATAAGCCAGGTGATCGGACCCGCGGTAGCTGAACGGGAGAACGGCGACCCGCTCGACGAACGGGCTCCCGGACTCCGGCCGGAAGGCCAGCCAGCCGGCCCACCCGCAGGCGGCGACCAGGATGACGAGCAGCGCCACCGCCGGCAAACGCGGCCGGAGGTACCGGTGGGGAGACCGAGGGCGGCCGCCGGGCGGGCCGGCCGGGGGCGGCGGAGCGCCGTCCGCGGTGGGGCTGTCCTCCCGGACGTGGCCGACGACCGGCGGCGCGAGCGTCGCGTCCGCGCGAACAGCACCGGGGCCCGGGCGGTCGGGGCGCGCGGCGGCGATCGCTTCGTCCGTCGGCTGTGCCCGGAGCCCCTCGACCAGCGCGAGGGTCTCGGCCGAGGAGGTGAGCTCGAGCCCCCGTGTCAGTCGTCGCTCGAAGGTCTCGAACTCCCGGACCGCCCGGGCGCGATTGCCGTCCCGGGCCAGCGCTTCCATCAGCCCCCGCAGGGCGGCCTCGTCGTAGGGCGCGATCCGCAGCAGACGTCGATACCACAGCTCCGCCGCGGCGCTGTCTTCGCTCCGCTCGGCCGCCTCGGCGAGCGACCGCAGCGCCCGCACGGCGCCGTCGCGGAGCCGGGCGCCCTCCTGTTCACGCCACTCCTCGAACCCCGTCCCCGCGTGCGCGTAATGGAATCCCTCGAGGAGCGGCCCGCGATACAGCTCCACGGCCTCGCGCAGACGGCTGGCCTCCCGCAGGCGATCGAATTCGACGGCATCGCACCGGACCTTGTCCGGATTCAGCCCGATCTCACCGCCCCGGCTCTCGATGGTGTCCGGGCCGAGGGCCTGGCGCAGCAGGCGCACCGTCTGGCGGAGCGTGGCCCGGGCGTGGGGGATATCGTGGTCCGGCCAGAAGACCGCCAGCAGCTCGTCGCGGGAGTGGAATCCGGGGGATCGCCCGACGGCGAGGTAGACGAGCAGCGCGAACCGCTTCGGCGCCGACAGCACCGCGTGCAGCACGCGGCCATCGGCATCGCGCAGGTCCAGGGTCCCGAGGACACGTAGCTCGATCACGAGCAGAGGGCTGGAAGGGACGAGGCCGGGGGTTCGGTCCGGATCCACGCCCGGGTCACGGGCATGCCGGACTGCCAAGGTACGGCTGTATGTGTCCGCAGTGCAATGCGTTCGCGGTCGCGGGGCGATCTCAACCGCCGTCGGCTTCACGCCGGGTTCACGAAGATTTCACCCTCGCTTATTAGCCTGGGAGGCCCGATAGGGGTGGGAGATTCCGAACCTCGACGGAGACAACGATGAGAGCCATGACCGCAGCCGTGCTGTTCGCGCTCCTCGTGCTGCCCACCGGTGCGCGCGCCCAGGACCTGCCGGAATCCAGCCCCGAGGCCGTCGCGGCGCACGCGCGAGGGATCGCCGCCTACCTCGCCGCGGACTACGACGAGGCGATCCAGCACTTCTACGGGGCCTACGAGCTGGACCCGACGTTCTATGTCGCGCTGTTCATGGCCGGTCTGAGCCATGGGAACGCCGGGCGCGGCGAGCAGTCGGACTCCCTCTACGCCATCGTCGCGGCGCACAAGCAGCGGCTCAGCCCGTACTTCCGGACCCGGCTGGAGGCGCAGATGGCGTCTCGGGCCGGCGACCGGGAGAAGTACGTCGCGCTGAACAGGAAAGCGGCGGAGGCCGCGCCGGGGACGAAGGCGGCGTACAATGTCGCGCAGGGCGCGGTGGGGCGACGGCGCCCCGCGGAGGCGCTGGCCGCCCTGCGGACGCTGGACCCGGACCGGGAGCCGATGCGCGGCTGGTATTCCTACTACTCGGTGTACACCAGCGCGGTTCATGCCCTGGGCGAGCACGAGGATGAGCTCGCGATGGCGCGGCGCGCGCGCGCGGCCTTCCCGAACGACCTCGGGCCGCGCAGTCTGGAGGCGCAGGCGCTGGCGGCGCTCGGCCGCACCGCAGAGCTGGACCGCGTCCTGGACGAGATCGCGAGCCTGCCCGCGGCGGAGGCGACTTCGCCCGGGCAGATCTACACGATGGTCGGGCTCGAGCTCGCTGCCCACGGCCACGATGCCGCCGCCCGGCGAGCCCATGAGGGTGCGGTGAGCTGGTTCGCCGCGGCGCCGGTCGAGCAGGCGGGCAGCCGGCTGCACCGCCAGCAGCAGGCGTATGCCCTGTACGCGGCGGGGCGGCCGATGGAGGCGGCGGCGGCCTACCGCGCGCTGGCGGCCGACTTCCCGGACATCCCCGTCTACCAGGCATGGATTGGCTTCCTGGCCGCCCAGAACGGTGATCCGGCGACGGCGGCAGAGGTCTCGGCGCGCATCGAGGCCGGAGAGATCCAGCTCTCGCCGCTCAACAGCAGCTTCTTCCGGGGCCTCATCTCCGCCGCTCGGGGTGAACGCGACGAAGCCGTCGCCCTCTTCGACGGCACGGGCGCGTGGGCACGCTGGATCCACCGCGATCCGGTGCTCCGGAGCAAGCTGGGCGGCCACCCCGGGTTCATCGATTTCCTGCGACCGCGAGGATGACCCGAGCCGCTTCACGCCACGACACCCGCTCACCCGGAACCCCCTGTCCCATGCGCAAGCTCTCCTTCCGGCCCATCGCGCTCACCGGCGCCCTGACGCTCCTGCTCTCCGCGTGCGACGAAACCATGGCGCCCGCCCCGCACGCGCCGCCGGATGCCGGCCGTGCGATCAGCGACGCGGCGCACGGCGACATCGAGGACCAGAACCCCGGCTTCTGGTGGCTGCCGCCGATGGTGGACCAGGCGACGCTGTCCGGGAGCTTCCAGTCCGCGTTCTCGCCCACTGTGAAGGTCATCCTGTGTCGGAAGTCGCTGGACGAGACCGTGACGTGCGAGCCCGGGAACACGGCCGTCGAGAGTCCGGACATGCCCGGGCTCTTCGCCGAGTTCGGCATCGGCACGGGTCTCACCGTCGAAGCCGACCACTTCAAGGTCGAGCTCGACACGGACGCCTTCGGTCTGGAGCCGACCGTCTCCGGCGACACGACGGTGTATCGCATCCTCGCGTTCACCGACGCGCTCCCGGATTTCGGCGGCCCGTTCGTGATGGGCTACGCGGACTTCCAGCTCGCCGACACGGGCAACGAGGTGAAGAAGCTCTCCGGTGAGGACACCACGACGATCGCGCTGGTCGACGGCCGTACGCTGCCGATCAGGTTCTTCGTGAACGAGGAGGCCTACCCGCACGAGCTCGTGACCAATTCCGAGGCCACCGAGGCCGCGGGGATCGGCGCACTGTGCGAGATCAACTGCTCCATCACCGTAGTGTCGACCGAGGACACGACGGAGGCCTCGCTCGTCGACGACGACGGCGTCGAGCGGACCGCGATCCTGTTCGAGCCGGGGGATGTGAGCACCAGCTCGGTGCTGGTGATCGACGAGCGCATCGAGGAGGGCGAAGGCGCCAACTGCGCGGTGGGCGTCAACCTCGAGAAGAAGAACTGCTTCCGCTACGAGATCACGCCGTCCGTGCCGTTCAACAACCCCGTGCGCATGGGCATCTGCCCGGTCGACGTCCCGAAGGGGCAGGGCGTGTGGCGCATCCTCCAGGTGGATGACGGCGCGATCAACCGTCCGCCCGAGGTGGATGTCAGCGATTTCCTGTCCTGCCCCACGAGCACCGCGTTCCTCCACCGCGTGCTGGACTGGATCATCCGACCGCTGTATGCCGAGGACTTCGACGGCGCGCAGCTCCAGGGCACCAGCGACCTGTTCTGGTCGCTGGACGCCGAGGCGTCCACGGAGCCGGGCGGCACCACGGCCGAGGCGGGCAGCACCCTGCCGATGACGGTCACGATCGTGGGCACGCACCCCGAGCCGGACGTGCCGCTCGAAGGCGAGCCGGTCGACTTCCTGATCGCGCTCGGCGCCGGCTCGCTGGCGGCTCCCGCGGGCGTGACTCCCGAGAGCACCACGCTGGCCGGCGACGGCGCCACCGTGATCGGCATGCGGCTGCTCACGGACGTCAACGGCGAGGCCACCGTGGACTGGACCGTGGCCGCAGGGGACAACACGCTCGAGGCGAGCACGCCCGAGGCCGAGGGCGGCCCGCTCACGTTCGACGTGGCCGGGATTGTCCCCCACGTGATCGACTTCGAGACGCTATCGGACGGCTCGTCGGTCGACGCCCTGGCGCCGCTCCCGGTGACCAACCAGCTCACCGCGGAGGGGGCGGTGTTCCGCAGGGTCCTCACGCCTACGGCCACGCCCGACGGCGTGCCCGTCATCTGCACCGATCCCTTCGACGCCACGAACCACGTGATCGCCGTCGGGGGCGGGGAGCCGTGCTCGACCGCGTCCGACGAGGGCATCACGCTCCAGATCCGCTTCACCGACGGCGCCACCAGGGTGGAATTCGACCAGATCGCGCCCTCGGGCGTCGGCTTCCCGTTCGTCACCGCTCCCGGCGGAGCGAGCGTCGCGTCGACGATCACCGATTTCGGCACCTACAGGATCATGCACCGGGTGATCACGCACTCGGCGCCGATCACCGAGATCGGCGTGGGCGCGACCGCCGGCGAGGTGATCCTGGTGGACGACATCCGGACGCCGCGGGGCACGCCCGCGGTCTTCGAGAGCGTGAGCGCGCTCTCCTCGCACACGTGCGCGACCGCGCCGGGCGGCGCGGTGTTCTGCTGGGGAGCCGACAACGTGGAAGAGCTCGGCGCGCCCACGATCGAGATCTGCGGCTCGGCGACGAGCCCGTGCAGCACCGTCCCCCTCGCCGTTGCCGGCGGCATCACCTTCGCCTCGACGGGCGACGGTCCATCGCCAGCCCACACGTGCGGGATCGCGCCCGATGGGCGGGCGTTCTGCTGGGGGTGGAACGGCAACGGCCAGCTCGGCGATGGCACGACGACGAACCGTGACGCCCCCGCGCTCGTGTCTGGCGGACTGACGTGGCACTCCATCAGCACCGGCGGCGGGTTCGGCAATCACACGTGCGCCGTCACGACCAGCGGCTCGGCCTACTGCTGGGGCCTGAACGAGCGCGGTCAGCTCGGCAACGGCAACCGCAGCCCTCGCGCCACCCCTGACAGTGTCGCCGGCGGGATCGCGTTCCAGTCCGTCAGCGCCGGCGGCGGACATACCTGTGGCATCCGCGCCTCCGACGGCGCCGCGTTCTGCTGGGGCTACGACCAGTGGGCGCAGCTCGGCGCCGTCACCACCGAGACCTGCACCATCAACGCCGACCCGTGCAGCACGAGTCCGCTCCCGGTCTCCGGCGGGCTCGGCTTCGCCTCGATCCACGGCGGCCTGTTCTTCACCTGCGGCCTCACGAGCGCCGGTGAGGCGTACTGCTGGGGCCGGGCCTCGGAAGGTCAGCTCGGCACGTCCACGACAGAGGCCTGCCCACCGCCTTTCGAAGGGGTGACGTGCAGCAGCACGCCCCTGCCCGTGTCCGGCGGCCACACGTTCGCGGCCATCGCCACGGGCTCCGCCCACGCGTGCGGCGTCACCACGGCCGGCGCCATCTACTGCTGGGGCGATCTCATGAACGAGTTCGGCTTCAGCTTCAGGACGAGCACGCCGCGTCTCCTCCCGGATCCGGCCACCGGTCCGGTGACGTGGGCCGAGGTGAGCGCCGGCAACGTGCACACGTGTGCGCTGACGAGCGACGGCCGGGCGTTCTGCTGGGGCGGGGGCGGGAACGGCCGGCTCGGCAACGGGGTCGCGAGCAACAGCGGGATTCCCGTGCCCGTGTCGCCGCCAGTGCCCTAGCCAGGACGAGGAGCGCCGCATGTCGCTGTTCAAGAGGATCCGTGAGCGCCGGCTCTTCCAGATCGTGGCCGCCTACCTGGCCGGCGGCTGGGTCGCCATCCAGGTCGTCGACCAGGTCACCGACCAGGGCGTGCTGCCCGGCTTCCTCTACGAGCTCGCCCTTCTCTGGTTCCTGGTCGGCATCCCCGCCGCCGTCGTCGTGGGCTGGTACCATGGCGAGAAGGGCAGGCAGACGGCGACGAGGCCGGAGGTCGCCGCTCTCCTCGCCATCGTGGCCCTGGGCGGGCTGCTCTCGGTGGGGACCCTCTCGGATGAGTTCGCCCGACGCGTGCGCCTCGAGGCCGCCCGCGCCAGCCTCGATCTGCGACGGGTGGCGGTCCTCTATTTCGACGATCTCACCCCCGGCGCCGGGGCGCGGCACATCGCCGACGGCTTCACCGAAGCCATGATCGACAGGCTCGCGCCCGTCCGGGAGCTGGACGTGGTCTCGCGGAACGGTGTCGCCCCCTTCCGCGGGGCCGGGCTGCGCCGCGACAGCGTCGGCCGGCTGCTGGAGGCGGGCACGCTCGTGGACGGCTCGATCGAAGAGACCGGCGATCGGCTCCGTGTCGGCATCCGGCTGATCGATGGGCAGAGCGGCGCCGAGTTCCGGCGTGCCGGGTTCGAGCTGCCCGCGACCGAGCTGGTGCGCGCCCGCGAGGAAGCCGTGGAGCAGGCGACGCGGCTGCTGAGACAGTGGCTGGGCGAGGAGGTCCGGCTGCGGCGCACCCGGGGCGAGACCGAGAGCGTCAGCGCCTGGGCGCTCTACCAGCGCGGGGAGAAGGCGCGCAAGGACGCGGCGGAGGCGCTCCACCGGCACGATGCCGAGGCCGCCGACGCGGCGCTCGACCGGGCCGACACGCTGCTCGCCCACGCGGAGGTCATGGACCCCTCCTGGCCCGAGCCGGCGACGCTGCGCGGGTACATCGCGTCCCGGCGGGCGCGGAGCGCGGGCATCGCAGGGCACCCGCGGGAGAGCGTGGAGTGGATCCGGAAGGGAGTGGCGCACGTGGAGAGGGCGCTCCGGCTGGACCCCAACCACGCGCGCGCCCTCGAGCTGCGCGGCACGCTCCACTACTACCACCACCTGCTCGAGATGGAGCACGACCCCGAGGCGCAGGCGGCGCTGCTCCGCCAGGCGCGCGACGACCTGGAGCGCGCGGTGGACCTCGATCCCACCCTCGCCCCCGCGCACGCGCTCCTGAGCCACGTGTACCTCCGCGTGCACGACCTGACCGCCGCGCTGATGGCCGGCCGCAACGCGTACCAGGAGGACGCCTACCTCGACAACGCGGACGTCATCGTCGCCCGCAACATCGACACGAGCTACGCCCTCGAGCAGTTCACGGAGGCCCGCCGCTGGTGCGAAACCGGCCAGCGCCGCTTCCCGGAGGACCACCGCTTCGTCGAATGCGAGCTGAAGCTGCTGGCCGCGCCCCGCTCCGAGCCCGACATCGAGCGCGCCTGGGCGCTCCGGGCGCGCGTCGACAGCCTCGCCCCCGCCCACGGCGGCGAGTGGGCCCGGATCCGCGCCGAGCTGTTCGTCGGCGGCGTCCTCGCCCGCGCGGGCCTCGCCGACAGCGCCCGGAGCGTGCTCCTGCGTGCCCGCGGCCGGGTCACCCCGCACGTCGACGTCGAGCGCTTCCTCTACGCCCTCGAGGCCCACATGCGCACCCTCCTCGGCGACCACGACGAGGCGCTCGAGCTGCTCAAGCGCTACGCCGCCGTGAACCCCGGCGTCGACCTGAACGACAACTGGTGGTGGCGCCCGCTGCGCGGACACCCGCGTTGGCGCGAGGTCGCGATCGGCCGGGCACATGACGGCGGGCTCACGGCGAGGTGACGGGCCGGCCGCAGATTGCGCGCACGCCGGCTGAAGCGCCGCCTCCGCCCCGCTCACTCATTCTGCTCCCGGAGCCGATTCGATGGTCCGCATGACGACCCGTGTCCTGCCCGCCCTGCTGATCGCCGCCCTCCCGGTCGGAGGCGCCGGGCAGGAGGCCCTCGAGCTTCCACGGATCGCGGGGCCCATCACCATCGACGGCCGCGTCGACGAGCCCGCGTGGGACGCGCTCGACCCGCTCCCGGCGACCATGCACCAGCCGACGTTCGAGGGAGAGCCGAGCGAGCGGACCGAGTTCCGGGTCGCCTACGACGAGGACGCGATCTACTTCTCGTGCCGCGCCTATGACTCGGACGTGGCCGGCCTGCGAGCCATCTCACTCCAGCGCGATGACGGCAGCCTGTCGAACGACTGGTGCGTGCTGAACCTGGACACGTACGACGACGACGAGACCGCCCTCCTCTTCGGGACCACGCCCGCCGGGATCCGCACGGACCTGGTCTTCTTCGGCGATGGCGCCGGGATGAACTTCAGCTGGAACACCTTCTGGGACGCCGCGGTGACGCGGGACGAGCACGGGTGGTACGCCGAGATCCGCGTCCCGTGGACGAGCCTCCGCTTCCAGGAGGACGCCGCGGACGGGCGGGTCGTGATGGGGCTGGCGGTGTGGCGGAACATCGGCCGGAAGAACGAGATGGTCAGCTTCCCGGCCATCTCGCCCCGCTGGGCCTTCGCGGTCGTGAAGGCGTCGCAGTTCCGGGATGTCGCGCTGGAGGGGCTCCGGTCGCGGCGGCCTCTCTACGTGACCCCGTACGTGCTCGGCGGGATCGGCCGGTCGCACGCCCTCGACGCGGCCGGCGCCGGCTACGCCCGGGTCGAGGACCGGATCGGCGACGTGGGGATCGATCTCAAGCTGGGGCTCGCCTCCAACCTGACGCTCGACGTCACCGTGAACACCGACTTCGCGCAGGTCGAGGCGGACGCGCAGCAGGTCAACCTGACCCGCTTCTCGCTCTTCTTCCCCGAAAAGCGCCTGTTCTTCCAGGAGCGCGCGAGCCTCTTCGACTTCAGCCTCGGCGGGGACGCGCGCCTGTTCCACTCGCGCCGGATCGGCCTCGTGGACGGCGAGCAGGTGCCGATCTACGCCGGCGCCCGGCTCAACGGCCGGATCGGCGGATGGGACGTCGGGCTCCTGGACATGCAGACCCGCGAGACCGCGTTCGCCCCCGGCGAGAACCTGGGCGTGCTCCGCCTCCGCCGCCGCGTGCTGAACCAGAACTCCTACGTCGGTGGGCTCGTCACCACGCGGTTCGCGGAAGGGGGCGTGGACCACAACGTCGTCTACGGCCTGGATGCGCTGCTCCGGGTCATGGGCCAGGAGTACCTGACGCTCATGTGGGCGCAGTCCTTCAGCGAAGCCGATGACGCCGATCCCGCGACGGCCCCGGACCCGCTCGACCGCGGCCTCTCCCGCCTGTACTGGGAGCGCCGCGGCCAGGATGGGTTCACATACGCCATCGACTTCAGCCGCGCCGGCAGCGCGTTCGATCCCGGCCTGGGCTTCCTGCGCCGTCGCGACTTCAGCCGCACCGGCGGCCGGATCGCCTACGGCTGGCGGCCCGGCGAGGAATCGCCGCTGCTGCGGCACGGCTTCGCCATCGAGGGCGCCACGTACGCCCGGCGCTTCCTCGGCGCCACCGAGACCGCCGAGATCACCCCGGAATGGGTGGTCGAGCTGAAGAGCGGACACGCCTTCACCGCGACCGCCAACGCCACGTACGAGGACCTCCCTACCGGATTCGCCCTGTCGGACGACGCCGCCGTCCCCGCCGGCCAGCACCGGTTCGGCACGTTCGGCCTCTCCTACCGGCCGCCGGACGCGAAGCTGCTCCGCGTCGGCGGGTCCGTGATGGTCGGCGGGTTCTACGACGGCCGGATCCGCTCCTTCTCCGCCAGCCCCGCCTGGAACCCGTCCCGGCACCTGGAGCTGACCGCCACCTACCGGTGGGACGACATCCGCTTCCCCGATCGCGACGAGCGCTTCACCGCGCACATCGCCCGGCTCCGGAGCGACGTTATGGTCACCACCCGGCTCACCGCCGCCGCCTTCATTCAGTACAACAGCGCCGCGGACCGCTTCACCACCAACGCGCGGCTACGCTACAACCCCGGCGAGGGCAACGACCTGTACGTGGTGTGGAACGAGGGGCTGAACACCGACCGCCACGGCGCCGATCCGACGCTGCCGCTCCGCGACCGCCAGACGCTCATGCTGAAGTACGCGAGGACGCTGACGCTCGGGCTGTGAGCGCGACGGGGGAGGGGAACGGGCCCCGGGCGGCGGCGTGCGCCCGGGGCTCGTGGCGTTCCCGGCCGCCTCAGTTCGGGGCCCGCGCGCCGCTCCCGATGACCGCGTCGTTGGCGGCCCAGCGCACCAGGAACCCGTTCGGCCGGTCGCCCTCGAGCTCGAACTCGAAGAAGAGGTACGCGGCCGTGTCGAAGAACTCGCCATCGCGGAGGATGATCGGGACGAAAATCCCCTCCGCCTTTTGCAGCAGGAGCAGCTCCGTCGGCACCATCCCGCCTTCCGGCGTGGGGTAGATGGTCTGCACCCGCAGCTCCCGGTCATCCGTGTAGGCGACGTCGAACGGCACCGGGTCCTCCGGCAGCCCCGGGAACTGGAACCGGAGCGACCACTCGCCGACGTAGGGAAGCGCGGCGGCCTCGGCGATCGTCGTCTCGAACCTCGGCTCGACCCCGACCTCCACCGGCACCCGCGTGGTCCCCCACGCGAGCATCATGGTGGCGCCGTCCGGGCCGACGCGCGGGACGCTCCACGTCAGCGCTTCCACGTGCTCGCCCTCGGACGGCTCCACGGCGAACCGGATCTGGTCGTCCGCGGGGCCCGGGCGCGCCGTGTGCCAGAGCTCGGTCCGCGGATCCAGGAACATCTCCCACGACCCCTCCTGCCGGGGCACCAGCCACAGCGACCAGCGGCCCGCGGGCACTTCGCGGCCCTGGATCGTCACGTCCCGGCTCACGTCGAGGGTCGTCGCCTCGTTCGCGCCCGTCCACGACCGGTCCCACTTGACCGGCCCGCCGAAGATCGGGGCGCGACCCTTCGCCTGCGGCCGCGAGTACTCGACCGTGATCACGGTGCCGTCCACCGTCTGCGACACCGCGGCCCGCTCGCTCGCCCGGACCTGGCCGGCGGCGGCCGCGGGGAACAGCGCGAGGAGGCCGACGCCGGCGGCGCCGGCGAGGAGCGCGGCAAGGGCCGGGAAGCCGGGGATGGCTGGGCATCGTTCGGACATGGTTCCTCCGGGGATTCGGGGGATCAGGAACGGCCGCGCGGCGCGAACCGGGCGTCCACCGCGCGCCGGATCTGCGCGAGCGACTGGCCTTCCTTCCAGCGACGGTGAGCCAGCTCCGCCTCCGAGAGGCACCCGTCGCAGTGCCTCGCCATGCCGTTCTGCTCGAAGCAGGTCAGCAGTGACCGGTAGCCCTCCCACTCCGCGCACCCGCAGTAGCAGCGCAGCCCGTCCGCGATGTGCGGCATCGCCCGGACTCCGTCATAGATGGGGATCGCGCGCGGCGTGTCGGCGAGCGCCTCGGCGCCCAGAACGTTGGACGCGTCGATCCCCGGGCGCGGCTCCGGGTGCTCCGGCCGGTCCGCCGCGCCGCGGCCGCCCGCGGGGCCGCCCCGCGCGAGCGCGACGAGAGGCCTGCCCCCGCCGAGGACCAGGGTGGCGCCGAGGCCGGCGAGGATGCGGGTGAGGAAGCGACGGCGACTGAGCCGTTGAAGTTGGTGGGTCTGGGTCATGGCGTCGCGTCGGGGAAGGGTAGTGCGGGCCGCGCGGGAATACAAGCGTGGCATGGGGAAGCCCGCGTCCAGGCATCCGGCATGATCTTCTTCAACGAGCGGGGCGACGAGGTCGGCGGCCTGACGTTCCAGGGGCAACTCGACGACGACGGCGCGGGCTACAGCAGCGTACGGCGGCCTCACGTGCACCCTCTCTCTTGAAGAACGGTAGAAACGCTGCTACCCTTCTACCATCCTCCGACAGGAGCATGGGACATGGCGCTCAACATCAAGAGCCGGGAAGCGTATCGGCTGGCGCGCGAGCTCGCCGACGCCACGGGTGAGACGCTGACGGCGGCGGTCACGAACTCGCTGCGGGAGCGTCTGGACGCCCTGCGTCGTCGTCGGGACCGGGCGAGGGTGCGGGCGGCGGTCGCGGACATCCAGGAGCTCGTCGCGTCGCTCCCGGACCGGGACGACCGCTCCCCCGAGGAGATCCTCGGCTACGATGAGCACGGGCTCCCGGGCTGAGCCGTGGTGATCGACACGTCCGCTCTAGTGGCCATCCTGCTGGCCGAGCGCGACTCGGAGGCGCTGGTCGAGGCGATCGTCGCCGGCGAGCCGAGGCTGCTCGGCGCGCCGACGCTCGTGGAGGCGGCCGCGGTGATGGCGGCGCGTAAGGGGCCGCAGGGGGAGGTCGCGCTGGACGCGCTGCTGCAGCGGCTCGACATCGACGTGATCCCCATGACCCCCGAGGCGGCGAGCTTCGCCCGGTCCGCCTACGCCCGGTACGGGAAAGGGATTGGCTCCCCCGCCGTCCTGAACTACGGCGACTGCCTCGCCTACGGCGTCGCCCGGGCCGCCGGCGAGCCCCTGCTGTTCAGGGGCGAGGACTTCCGGATGACGGACATCGAAGCCGCGGCGGTCTGATTCAGCTCCGCTTCCCCAGCTACAGGGCAGCCTCGCCTCGACGACCTCGAGAGCCGAGCGGAGATCGCCAGCGACGCCCTCTCTCGAGAGCCGACGCGCCGCCTCTCAAGGGGCGCGCGTGCGGGCTCGGCCGGTCAGCGCACGCCGGACACGCGAACGTCCACGTGGATCCCGGCGTTCGCGAGCATGTTCACCAGCGAGTCGATCGTGAACTCGTCGATCTTTCCGCGGACGACGTCGCTCACGCGCGGCTGGGTAGTGCCCAGGAGGGCGGCCGCCCGCTGCTGCGTGAGCCCCTCCGCTTCGATCAATCTTTCGATCGCCAGCATCAGCGTCGAGCGGATCTTCAGGTTTTCCGCTTCCTCGGCGCTGAAGCCGATGTCCTCGAAGACGTTGCCCCCCGCTGGGGTGACGTGTTCAACGGCCACGGGGTTCCTCCCTCCGGTGGCGGAGCGCCAGCAGCTCCGCGTAGCGCTGTCTGCCCAGCCCGATGTCGCGTTCGCTCGTCTTCCGGGTGGTCTTCTTGAACGCGTGAAGCACGTATACGGCTTCCGGGAACTTCGCGACGTAGAAGACGCGGTGGTCCACCCTCCCGCTCTCCGCCGTCCTGATCCGGATCTCGCGAACGCCGCTTCCGATCACCCTCATCGGTCTCCAGTCCGCCGGATCGCGGCCGCCCTGAACGACATGCAGGACCCGACCCGCCTGCGCCCGGGCAGGAGCCGGAAATCCCTGCAGGTCCCGCCGCGCACTGCCGAGCCATACGACGGGCTTCTCTTCCTGCACGTTATACGCCATTCCGATAACTGGCAAGGACATGGAAAATCCCGACTCTTCATGGGGCAAAAGGTGCGGGGGAGGATGGGGCAGACCCATGGCTGGAGGGGTCGTCCGACTACGACACCGCGCGGCGAACCACGCTCGGCGTCCTCTTCGTGCTCGGCCGGGCAGGACCGGGAGCAGAGGCATGCGACGGTGGATCTCGCCAACGACGCGGCCTTCAGCACCGCCCGGTGACGAGCCGCCCCGCTCGAAGATCGAAGATCGAACATCGACTGTCAGACCCCCTCCTCATCTTTCCATCCTCCAGGCCATGGAGGCCGAGA
>JAHWKI010000246.1 GCA_019347975.1 Gemmatimonadota bacterium | reverse complement strand
CGGCGTCCGCAGCGCGTACAGCGAGTCCCAGCTCGTCTTCTCCGGCCGCCTCGTCATCCCCGCCGGCGACAGCCTCGAAGACGGCTACCGGACCGGTCTGCGCTACTTCCGGGAGCGTCCGGCCGGCGACCGTCCCACCGCCGTCACCTGCTACAACGACCTCGTGGCCCTCGGCGTTTGTCGCGCCCTCGAGGAGCTCAGGCTCCGGGTGCCGGAGGACGTCTCCGTCGTCGGCTACGACGACCTCCAGCTGATCGACTACCTCTCATCCACGTCCCGCCTCACCACCGTCCACGTCCCGAAATTCGAGGTGGGCCGCACCGCGGCCGAGATCCTGTACCAGGAGATCGAGAGAGGCGCGGCGAAGCCTCGCAAGGTCTATCTGCACGCCGAGCTCGTGGTCCGCGAAACCACGGCGCCGCCCCGGCACCCGGGCGAGGCAGCGGCGGGAGGGGCGATCACTTGACACGGTTTGACCTGCCCCGTACCATCGCGGAACCTTGTTGAACCGGTTCAGGTGAACCCGTCATGTCACGTTACGCGATCGGTCTCGACTTCGGAACCAACTCTGTCCGGGCGCTGGTAGTCGACGTGCGTACGGGCGAGGAGGTGGGGACGCGGGTCGCCCCGTACGGCTCCGGCTCGGCGGGGGTTCTGCTGGACGCCCGAGATCCGCACCTCGCACGGCAGAACCCGCAGGACTACCTGGACGGCATCGAGGCAAGCGTGCGGGGTGCTCTGGAGGAAGCGGGCTCCCGTGACGGGTTCGACGCCCGTGACGTCATCGGCATCGGCGTGGACACGACCGGGTCGACGCCGATGCCCGTAGACGCCGGGGGCCGGCCGCTGGCGTTCGATCCGCGGTTCCGCGACGAGTTGAACGCGCAGGTCTGGCTGTGGAAGGACCACACCGGCTACGCGGAGGCGGCGGAGATCACCCGGAAGGCCTCCGAGCTGCGGGGCGAGTACCTGGCGAAGTGCGGCGGGACCTACAGCTCGGAATGGTTCTGGTCGAAGATCCTGCACTGCCTGCGCGTGGACCCCGAAGTCGGTGAGGCGGCGTACACGTGGGTGGAGATCGCGGACTGGATCCCCGCCGTGCTGTCGGGCACGGACGATCCGGCGGAGCTGCGCCGGTCGATCTGCGCGGCCGGGCACAAGGCGATGTACGCGGAGGCGTGGGGCGGCTACCCGGACGAGGAGTTCCTCGCCGCTCTGGATGAGCGGCTGGTCGCGATCCGGCGAACGCTTCCGGACCGGGCGTACAACGTGTCGGAGCCCGCGGGCGCGCTGACGGAGGAGTGGGCGGGGCGGCTCGGGCTGCGGGCGGGGATCCCTGTCGCGGTGGGGGCGTTCGACGCGCACCTGGGGGCGGTCGGGTCGGGCGTCAGTCCCGGCACGCTGGTGAAGATCATCGGCACGTCCACCTGTGACCTGATGATCGCGCCGATGGACCGCGACCTCGAGGACATCCCCGGGCTGTGCGGGATCGTGCCGGAATCGGTGCTGCCGAGGCAGTACGGGCTCGAGGCCGGGCAGTCCGCGGTGGGAGACATCTTCAATTGGTTCGTCGGGATGCTCGGCTCGGCCGAGCGCGGTCACGAGGAGCTGACGGCGGCCGCGGAGCGGCTCGTGCCCGGTGAGAGCGGGCTGCTCGCCCTGGACTGGCACAACGGCAACCGCACGATTCTGGTCGACCAGCGGCTCACGGGGTTGGTCGTCGGGCTGACGCTCGCGACGCCGCCGCCCGAGATCTACCGGGCGCTGGTGGAGGCGACGGCGTTCGGGGCGCGCATCATCATGGAGCGCTACGAGGCCTACGGCGTGAAGGTGAACCGGATCGTCAACTGCGGCGGGATCTCGGCGAAGAATCCTTTCATCATGCAGGTCTATGCCGACGTCATGGGGCGGCCGATCCAGATCTCGCGCAGCCCCCAGACCTGCGCCCTCGGGGCCGCGGTCACCGGTGCGGTGGTCGCCGGTCCGGAGTGGGGCGGGCCGTCGAGCTTCGAGGAGGCGATGGAGTCGATGACCGGTGTGCAGGACACGGTGTTCGAGCCGATCCCCGGGAACCGCGCGGTCTACGACCGGCTCTTCACGCTCTACCGCCGCCTCCACGACGCCTTCGGCGTGGCGGGCTCGCGGGACGACCTGGCGGATGTGATGAAGACGCTGCTGGACATCCGGGACGAGGCCCGGCGGTAGGCGTGGCCTACGAGGCGCTGCGGGAGGCGGTCTGGCGGGCGAACCTGGACCTGGTCGAGTCGGGGCTGGTCGTGCTCACGTGGGGCAACGCGAGCGCCGTGGACCGGGAGAACGGCGTGGTCGCGATCAAGCCGAGCGGCGTGGCGTACGAGGAGATGCGTCCGGAGCAGATGGTGGTCGTGTCGCTCGAGGACGGCGCGGCCGTCGATGGCGAGCTGCGGCCGTCCTCGGACACGCCGACGCATCTGCACCTCTACCGCGAGTTCCCCGGGATCGGCGCCGTGGTCCACACGCACAGCCGCCACGCCGTGAGCTGGGCGCAGGCCGAGCGGGACCTGCCCTGCTTCGGGACCACGCACGCGGACCACTTCCATGGCCCCGTCCCCGTGACCCGTCGGATGCGGCCGGAGGAGATCCGTGACGCGTACGAGCACAACACGGGTGTGGTGATCGTGGAGACGTTCCGGTCACGCGGGATCGAGCCCGCGGATGTGCCGGCCGTCCTCGTGGCCGGCCACGGACCGTTCGCCTGGGGTGGCAGCGCCCGGGAGGCGGTGGAGAACGGGATCGTGCTGGAGGCCGTCGCCGGCATGGCCCTGAACACGCTGACCATCAAACGCGATGCCGCCCCGATCGATCGGGAGTTGCTCGACAAGCATTTCATGCGCAAGCATGGCAAGGATGCGTACTACGGTCAGGAGAGCCTTGCCCCATGAGTCCGATCGATTGGGCCATAATCGTCGTCTACTTCATCGGCATCGCCGCCATCGTCTGGTGGTCGTCGCGTCACCAGGATACCTCGGAGGACTACTTCCTCGCCGGCCGCGACGTGGCCTGGTTCGCCGTCGGCGCGTCGGTGTTCGCGTCGAACATCGGCTCCGAGCACATCGTGGGGCTCGCCGGCAGCGGGGCGATCAACGGCATGGCGCAGGCGCACTGGGAGCTGCAGGCCTGGATCCTTCTCCTCCTCGCCTGGTTCTTCGTGCCGTTCTATTTCCGTTCCGGCGTCTTCACCATGCCGGAGTTCCTGGAGAAGCGATTCGACGCCCGCAGCCGGTGGGTGCTCTCCGTCGTCTCGCTCGTGGCGTACGTCTTCACGAAGGTCTCGGTGACCGTCTACGCGGGCGCGCTGGTGTTCCGAACGCTGCTCCCGGACACCTTCGGCACGCCCGACAACGCGTTCTGGGTCGGCGCCTTCACGACGGTGATCCTGACCGGGATCTACACGGTGCTCGGGGGGCTGCGGGCGGTGGTGTACACGGAAGTGCTGCAGACGGGGCTGCTGATCATGGGCTCCGCGTTCATCACGTTCTTCGGGCTGTCCCAGCTCGGCGGCTGGGGCGAGCTGCAGTCGGTGCTGTCCGAGCGAGCCGATCAGTTCGCGCTCTGGCGGCCGAACAGCGACAACGCGTTCCCGTGGCTCGGCGTGCTCATCGCCTCGCCCATCATCGGCGTCTGGTACTGGTGTACCGACCAGTACATCATCCAGCGGACCCTCTCCGCCAGGTCGCTCGCCGACGCGCGGCGGGGTGCGATCTGGGCCGGGTTCCTGAAGGTGTGGCCGGTCTTCATCTTCATGGTTCCCGGAATGATCGGCTACGCGCTGCACCAGAAGGGGCTGATGACGATCCCCGGCACCGGGGACCAGATCATGGGCGACATGGTCTTCCCCACAATGGTGGCCTCCCTCCTGCCGCTCGGGCTGCGCGGCCTGGTCGTGGGCAGCCTGCTGTCCGCGCTCATGAGCTCACTGGCCTCCTTGTTCAACTCCAGCGCGACGCTCTTCACGAAGGACATCTATGAGAAGCTGCGCCCCGGCCGCTCCGAGCGCGAGCTCGTCCGGGTCGGCCGGATCGCCACCGGTGGGGTGGTCGTGTTCGGGCTCCTGTGGATCCCGATCATGAAGGTGGTGTCCGAGAACGCGAGCGGCCTCTACGATTACCTCCAGAACGTCCAAGGCTTCCTCGCCCCCCCGATCACCGCGGTCTTCCTGCTCGGCCTTTTCCACAAGCGGACCAACGGCCAGGGCGCGTTCTGGGCGCTGGTGATCGGCTTCATCCTCGGGATGGCCAAGCTGACGCTCCAGACGCTGGTCCAGAGCGGGCTCATGCAGCCCACCGGTGTGCTCGGGTCCATCGGGGCGTTCAACGGCTACTACTTCACGGGCGTCCTGTTCGCGATCAGCATCCTGGTGGTCCTCGGGCTTTCGTACCTGACGCCGGCGCAGCCGGACGAGCAGGTGGTCGGCCTCACCTACCAGTCGGTGACGGCGGAGCAGGCGGTCGAAAACCGCGCGAGCGTGGGTCTGCCCGACTTCATCGCCACCGGCGTGGTCCTCGCCCTCGTCCTCGGCGCGTACGTGTACTTCAGCTTCTGGCTCTCGTGACCGCGCACCTTCTCCCTCACCGACCGGAGCGAACCATGCCGCGACGGATTGCGACGACCCTGATCCTCCTCCTCCTGGCCACGCCCGCGCTGGCCGCCGGGCAGACGCCGCTCCGCATGGTGGTGAACGCCGATCTCGGCGAGCACACCATCAACCGGCACATCTACGGCCATTTCGCCGAGCACCTCGGCCGCGACATCTACGACGGCTTCTGGACGAAGGCGGGCACGGGGGAATGGCACCTGCGCGATGACGTGATCGAGGCCCTGCGCCGGATCGAGATCCCCAACCTGCGGTGGCCGGGCGGCTGTTTCGCCGACTACTACCAC
>JAHWKI010000245.1 GCA_019347975.1 Gemmatimonadota bacterium | reverse complement strand
CCCGCTCCTGGATGCGGCGGAACATGTCGACGATGATGCTGTCGATCTGCAGCTCGACCGGCGACGCGTAGACGAGATCGAGACCCTGCGCCTGCGCCTCCTCCAGGTCCACGCCGAGGGAGCCGATGGTGCGGATCAGCTGCGATGGGTTCTCCTGGAAGTTCATGTAGAGCGTCGGCTCGCCCTGCCGGGCGCCTTCGACCGCGAACTGGAGCCCGATCGTCGTCTTCCCGGCCCCGGACGGCCCCGCGAGCAGGGTGGTCGTGCCGCGCCACACGCCGCCGTCCAGCATCTCGTCCAGCCCGCTCACCCCCGTCGAGACCCGTTCCGTGGCCGGCTCGTACCCCGCCGGCATCCTGGGGCTGACGAGCCGCGGGTAGATGTCCAGCCCCGAGTCCGTGATCCGGAACGCGTGCGCCCCCTCCAGGTAGCGGCTCCCCCGCAGCTTGTAGACGCGGAAGTAGCGCTCGTCCCGGTTTCCGAGCCGGAGCCGCGAGAGCTCCACGATCGCGTCGGCGACAGCGAACTCCGGGTAGAGGAGGATGTCCTCCTCGGTGTACTCGCCGAGCAGGAACGCCGTGGTCCCGAAGGCGGTGAGCAGCGCGGTCATCTCGTAGACCATCTGCCGGCGCTCCGTGACCGACGGGGCCAGGTCGTGGACCGCCTTGAACGAGTCGATGACGATGATCTTCGGCGACAGCTCCTCGATCGCCTTCTGGAGCAGCGGGATCAGGACGCCCGCTCCCTTCTCGGCCAGCTGAGGGCCCACGTCCTCGTAGATCACCTGGGTCCCCAGCTTCTCCTCGTCGAAGAACTCGAAGCCCTGGAGATACCGGACGACCTTCGCCAGCGGCTCGGAGAGCGTCGTCAGGTAGAGGATCGGGCGACCCTCCTCCGCGTTGTGGAAGATGAGCTGCTCCGCGAAGATCGTCTTCCCGGACCCCGGGTGGCCCATGATGATGTTGATCGAGTTGGCCGGGAATCCCCCGCCGAGGATGTGATCCGCTTCCTCGTTCCCCGCGCTCATCCGGTCGGTCGTATCCTCGGGCGGGATCCGGGGATCCGCGCGGCGGTCCGCTATGACTTCGAGGCCCATTGCTTCTCCCTCAATCTGGGGGGCTGCGCCGCGATCAGGTCCTGTACGGCTGCAACGAAGATCGAATCGACGAGAGGCTTGCGCAGGAACGCGGTTGCCCCCGCCTCGGCGGCACGCTGAGCGGCGCCGAGAATGCTGAAGACCATGATCGGCGTATCCCGGGTGAGCGGGTTCTCCCTGACCGCCCGGCAGAGCGCCAGGCCGTCCAGCTTCGGGATCAGGATCTCGGTGACGAGCACCGCCGGCCGGATCGCCAGGGCCCGTTCCAGCGCTTGCTCCCCGTCATCGGAGAACTCCACGACGAAGCCCGCTCGCTCCAGAAACAGCGCCTGGAGCCTGCGTACGCTCTGATCGCGCTCGGCGATCAGGACCAACGGTGCCTCGATATCAGCCTTCTCCATCCACCGTGCCTGCTCAGAAGGAGCGTCGTCACCCATGGAGTGGGAAAGCAAGCGAGGCGCCAAGGAACCCCTGCGCCTGCCGGCTGACGAAAGTTCTGCATTCAATCCAACGCCACGAAGAGATCGCGGATGCAACTCCCGGCCCACTTCTTTCGGCACCGGGGGACCGGAAAGGGCGGTGGCGGGAGATTGACTTCGGTCCCCGGCGCGGGTTAGGTGTACCCCGCGCGCGACCTCCTCGTACCACGGAGAGCCCGTTGAACCACCCGACATCCGGTCACCCGCTCGGCCTCCTCGCGCTCGGTGCCACCTGCCTGCACGCCGCTTGCGCCGGCAGTCCGCCCTCCTGGACTCCGGCGGTCCCGCCGGCGCTGGAGGAGCAGGCCTCCGGGACGACGGAGCTGCTGCAGGCGGTCAGCGTGGTCGACGACGACGTCGTCTGGGTCAGCGGCCATGGCGGGACCTGGGCCCGCACGACGGATGGGGGCGCCACCTGGCGCGCCGCCGTCGTACCGGGGGCGGACACGCTCCAGTTTCGCGACGTGCACGCTCTCGACGCCCGCACCGCCTGGCTGCTGGCCGCGGGCACCGGCGAGCTGTCGCGGATCTACCGCACCGATGACGCCGGGGCGACGTGGTCGCTCCAGTGGACCAACTGGGAGCCGGAGGGCTTCTACGACTGCCTGTCCTTCTGGGACAACCGCCGAGGACTGGCCTACGGGGATGCGGTTGATGGCAACCTCCGGATTCTCGTCACGGACGATGGCGGCCGCAGCTGGAGGCTGGTCCCGGACGACGCGCTCCCGCGAGCGCTGCCGGGCGAGAGCGGCTTCGCCGCGAGCGGGCTGTGCGTGGAAACGGGGGCGGACGGGCGCGCCTGGATCGCGGCGGGGAACGCCGCCGCCACCCGCGTCTTCCTCACCGATGACTACGGACGGAGCTGGCGGGCCGTGCGGGTCCCGGTGGAGGCCGGGGAGGGGGCGGGGCTGACCGCGATCTCCATGGTGGACGCCCGGCGCGGCGTGGTCTTCGGCGGCATCCTGCACGCCTCGGACGAGCACACGCGCAACTTGGCCCGCACGGAGGACGGCGGCGAGAGCTGGACGCAGTTGCCCCCGCTCTCCTTCCCCGGGGCCGCGTACGGCGGGCTGGCCGTGCCGGGCACCGACGGTCGGGGGCTGGTGGCGGTCGGCCCCGGGGGCGCGGCCGCATCCGTGGACGGCGGCGAGAGCTGGATGACATTCGATGACCGGGCGTGGTGGGCGGTGGGCTCCGGCGGCGTGGGCGCGACCTGGATCTCGGGGCCCGACGGCCGGATCGCCCGGCTGGCGTGGTAGGGGGCACGCTCTGCGTGCGCCGTGCGGGCTATCCGGAGCTCGCCCTGACGGTCGACTTCGTCGGGAGGCCGTGGTAGTCCTGGATCCTTGCGGACCTGGGCGAGCACCAGACGGAACGTTTCTGGGGGCGGCCGGAGATGGAACACCCCCGGGGGTTGTTGGTACCACCGGAGCGCTATACACTTGCAGATAGATGAGACGACGCACTCGACTGATCGCCGGGATCTTCGCCCTCGTGGCGATCACCTTCTCCTTCGCGGAGACGGCTTGGGCCTCGACGTGCGCACCGGCCATGGAGATGGCTGCTGCTTCCTCGGCGAGTGCCGAGGATATGCCGGCGCAGGACTGCACGCCCGGTGCAGCCCACTCTGGTGACGGCGAAACGGACGCCCAGGACGAACGGCCGTGTCCGTTCACGCCGACCGCCGGTCAGACCTGCACGGCCGTGGCAACCCTGCCCGCCCATGTCGCGGATGCTTTCGCCCCTCCGGTGGAGGGTGCGACCGTGGTCTTCGTCGGGCCCACAGAGCACAACACCCTTCTCGACAACGCCCTCTTCCGTCCTCCCCGGGCGTAGTCCGTAGCGCTCCGGAGCACCTCCGGCGCGCCTCCCAGCACCACAGCTGACATGACCGGACTCGGGTCACACGTGTGTCCCGAACCGGCCCCGACACTCGGTAGCACCCGCAAGGACATTCATCGTCCATTTCGGGAAATTGCTCCGCCGTCGGGGGACAAACGGACTACGACAACGGAGAACAACCATGGTTCGCAACAAAACGCTCGCGTTCGCGCTCGCCGGGGCTTTCGCCATCGGGGGCGCAGGTCTGCTGCACGCCCAGTCCGAGCAGAAGGCCGGGGGCATGATGGCCACGATGCAGGACTGCCCGATGATGATGGGAATGGCCGAGGGCCCCGGGGCTGCGCTCCGGCACGCGGAGACCCTCGGCCTCACGTCCGACCAGATCGACCGGCTGGAATCCCTCCGAGTCGAGATCCGAGACACCCGCAAGGCTGCAATGGAGCGCATGCGTGTGATACATCAAGAGATCGCTGCGGCTGCCACCGGTCAGACTTTCGACGACGCCGCGGTCCGCGAAGCGTTCGGCCCGATGGGCGATCTGCACGGGGACATCGGCGTCGCCGTGCTGCGCGCTCGGCATCAGACCTCGCAGGTGCTCACCGCTGACCAGAGAGAAGCGTTCGCCGGGCTCCGCTCCAATGCAATGGGCATGATGGGCTCCATGGAGGGGATGGGGCTCATGCAAGGCATGGAGGGCATGTCAGGCATGGGCATGATGGAGATGATGGAAATGATGAAGAACTGCCCGATGATGCATGGCGGCATGGGCAACGGGTCCGCTGATGATCCTAGCAACATGCGGCACCAGGAAGGGGGGGCATGATGAACCGAACGAGGAAGCAGACAGGGGATGGTTTCACCCGAAAGGATGTCGTTCGACTGGGGGCGGTGCTCCTCGCGATCGGTGCGGGCGTTCTGCTCGCCTGGCTATCGCACGATGGACACCCGACGGGGGAATCCCGTCATGCTGGAGCCATGGCATTCGCGGCGACTGCCGACACCACCTGGACTGTCGGTCAGCTCCGCCACAATGGCCTCCGGATCATACCGAGCGGGTCCAGCGATGCCTCGGCTGTGCTCTACCCCGATCAGTTCGGTGGGCAGACACGGCAGGCGTACTGGATCGCTACGCAGATCCCGGAGGTCCTGAACCAGCTCTACTGCTGGTGCGGGTGCGAGAACCGGGGAGTGCACCGATCGAACCTCGGCTGTTTCGAGGACTCGATGGGAGTGAGCTGTGATGTATGCCAGGGTACCGCGATGATCGCATACGACATGGTGCAGAAGGGAATCACGGACACCGGAGAGATTCAGGCGGCCGTTGACGCTGAATGGGCACCGGACGGGGCATAGGACCATGTCGATCAGAACGATTCCCAGATTGCCTGTGATCGTGAGCGCGATCGCGCTCGGGATCCCCTCGTGGAGCTCGGCGCAGGAGCCGACCCTGTCTTCTGTGCTGGCGGAAGCCGAGGCGAACAACCCCGAGATGGTGGCGGCGTTGCG
>JAHWKI010000244.1 GCA_019347975.1 Gemmatimonadota bacterium | reverse complement strand
GGCCGCAGGCGGCCCCACTCAGCTCCAGGAGGACTCCATGCGGAAGAACCTCGCCCCCGGCGCCTGGCTCGGCGTCTTCGCCCTGATCGGCTGCGGCGTCGACTCCGGCGCGCTGCCGACGGATCCTGCGCTCCACGTCCCGGCGGCACCACTGCTCGATGAGGCCGAGCTCTCGGACTGGTCCTCGCCCACGAACCTCGGCGCACCCGTCAACACGACCCTGGCGGAAGTCGGTGCATACGTCTCGAGGGACGGACTCAGCCTGTACTTCGGGAGGATCGACCACCCGGACGACTTCGGCGGAACCGACCTCGTCGTCTCCCGGCGCGCCGACACCGGGGACCCCTGGGGCCCGCCGGTGAACCTCGGCCCGGCGGTCAACACGGCCTTCAACGAAACGGCGCCGAGTGTCTCGCTCGACGGGCACCGGCTGTTCTTCAACAGCAACCGCCCGGGCGGCTTCGGCGGCAACGACCTGTACGTCGCGACGAGACGGGGCGACCCTGCCGACGGCGCGTGGGGAGCTCCGGAGAACCTTGGTAGCGGCGTGAACACGGGCGCCAACGAGAGCCAGCCCGTCGTGTTGGAGGAGGACGCGACCGAGGTCGTTACGCTCTACTTCGCCTCCGACCGGGCCGGCACGGATGACATCTACGCCGCCACGCTGCTAGGGGATGAGACGTTCGGGGCGGTCGCACGCGTGGACGAGCTCAGCTCTGGGGGCGTCGACCGGCAGCCCGCCATCCGGCGGGACGGCCTCGAGATGTTCCTCGCCTCGAACCGGAAGGGGACGCTCGGGGGACTGGACCTGTGGGTCTCCACCCGGGGCAGCACCGCCGACCCGTGGTCGACGCCGGTGAACCTGGGCTCCGCGGTCAACAGCGCCTTCATTGACGGCCGGCCCGCGCTCTCCTTCGACGGTACCGAGCTCTATTTCCAGTCCAACGCGAACCGCCCCGGCGCCTCCGGCCCCTGTTTCGGCGACGCGGGGCCCTGCTTCTTCGACCTCTACCGGAGCACGCGCACCAGGCTCGTCAACTGAGCGGCCGCCGGCCCGCCCCTGCTGCGCCTGCCGCTGCCGGGCCGGCAGAAAGCCGGCCCGGCGGAGCTGCCGTCCGGCTCGGATCGCACGCCAGAGACCTGAACAACGCGACAGCTCTCGGCGCGGGACCCTGGATGCTCAGCTGATCGAACCCCAGGGGCAGCTCGCCGCGCAATACTCGACGCGGCCATCCACCATCGTCAGCAGGACCTGGATGTCCGGGATCGCGTCCGGGGCCACTATCGTCGGGTCCGCCGAGAGCACGACGAGGTCCGCCCGCTTGCCCGGGCGCAGCGAGCCCACCAGGTGGTCGATGCCGTGCGCGTACGCCGCGTTCAGGGTATACATTCGCAGCGCGAGCTCGATGTCGACGGACTGGTCCGCCAGCCAGGGCTCCGGCTCGCAGATCTCGCCGTGACGGTTCTCCCGGTGCGTCACCAGCGCCCACAACAGCACGAGCGGGTCGACCGGCCGGTGGTAGAAGCGGTCCTCCGGCAGCGACCGCCAGCTGAAATCGCTCTCGACGAAGCCCCGTCCCCCCGTCCGGGCGAGCGCGAACCGGTTGGCCCACCATTGCGCGCGCTCGGCGCCGAACCAGTAGCGGTGGACCTCCGCGTTGCAGGTGTGCGCGTAGGCCCAGACCGAGAACGGTACGTCCAGATCCAGATAGCGCTGCATCTGGTCGGGGCGCATGAAGAAGTTGTGGTGCAGCTGGTGTGGGCGCGGGGGGCCGCCCGTGCGCGCGCGGGCCTGTTCGAGCGCGTCCAGCGCGTGATCGAGCGCGCGGTCGCCGATCGCGTGCATGGCGACCGCGTAGCCCGCCTCCTCGGCGGCGACCAGCACGTCGGCGAGCGGGGCGGCTTCGATGAGCAGGGCCCCGCGAGGGTCCGGGCACGGGAAGTCCGGGTCGTCCTGGGCCTCCTGCGGGTACGGGTCCGTGAGCGCGTAGCAGCCGCGGTTCTCCGAGAACGCACCATCGACGAAGATCTTGATCCCGGAGATCCGCAGGCGCCGCCCGTCGTCGACGAGCGGCGGATTCGCGGGGTACCACGTCCCGATATAGGCGAACGGCTCCTCCTCGCCCGGGCCGGAGAGGTTGTAGTCGGGATAGAAGACGACGCGGACGCGCAGCTCGCCGCCGGCCTCCAGCGCGAGCAGCCGGTCGACGTATTCCTGCCACCCCGCGGTCTCGGCGACGGTCGTGATCCCGAGGCGGAGCGCCGTGTCGATCGCGTCCCGCTCGCTCCGGCCCTGCCGCCCCGGCTGCCGGACCAGGTGGGTGTGGCCGTCGATGAAGCCGGGCAGGAGCGCGGCGCCCCCGAGATCCACCCGGCGCGGGTCCCGCGCCTCGCGCAGCACCTGGTCCAGCGTGCCGACGGCGAGGATCCGGTCGCCGCGGACCGCGAGCGCTTCCGCCACGCCGTCCTCGATCGTGAGGACGGGGCCGCCGTGGAAGACGATGTCGCCGGTTGCGGGTGACGAGGGTTCGTCGGCGCAGCCGACCAGCACTGCGAGCATTGCGGCCGACATCACTCGGCAACCCATGAGTACCTCCGGTCTCCACGACCGGGCGGACGGACGCCCCGTGAGCATTACCGCCTGCGGGTGGTCACGTAGATGTCCCCGACCCCGCCTTTGGTCGGAACCCCGCACACGTACAGCGTTTCAGTGTGCCCGTGGGCGTGGATGTATGGCTGGAAGACGCTCGCGACTCCGGGGGTAAGGTCCACCAGCTCGATGGGCGCGGACCACGGCGCGTCGAGGGATTCACGTCGCGAATACCAGATCCGGTGGTCCTTGAACAGCTCGAACATGTAGATCTCGAGCCCGTTCGGATGGATCGAGGGGCCGAGAAACCCGGCGAGCTCCTGGACCTGTGTGGCGGTCCCCCACGTCCCGTCCGGCCGCACCTCGCTCATGAAGATGTTCTGACCTCTCGAGAAGAAGAGCTGGGGCCGGCCACCGTCGTTCTCGAAATAGCTCGCCTGGGATTCGCCCCCGGCCGAGTTGACACCAGGGCCGAGGTTCACGGGCGGTCCCCAGGCGAAGTCATCGTGGACGCGGTCACGGTAGGTGACCCAGATGTCTCCAGCGCCCTGGCCGCCGGGGCGGTTCGAGCCGAAGAAGAGCCAGTGCTGGTCGCGCGACAGGGCGGGGGCGGCTTCGTTGAAGCCGGCGGTGTTGATCACGGACCCGAGGTTGACTGGCGTCTGCCAGGGACAGTCGAGGCAGTCCCGGCGCGCGACCCAGAGATCGTTCCGGCCGAACCCTCCCTCGCGGTTCGAATGGAAGTAGAGGCTCAGGCCGTTCTTGGAGAGCGCGGGCCTCTGCTCCGCCGCCTCCGTGTTGACCTCCGCGACGTTCACCGGCTCGGACCACTCCGACCCGGTCAAGGAACTCGTTGCCTCGCCGGGCGCGAAGGCGTCGGCCGCCGTGGGCGCGTCGGCATCGCAGCCGAGGAGCAGCGGCAGGGCTGCAAGCAGAGCGAGTGCAGGGAGCAAAGCGCGCATGATCGGGGACTCCTGTCTGAGGTTCATCGATACCGGCTACCCGTCCGTACCCGGCCCCGTCACCCGGCTCCGCGTCGTCACCCACAGGTCGAACATGTCGCTGACGTTTCCCGCGCGGAACGCGGCCGCGAAGTAGAGGGTGGTGCCGTCGAACGAGAGCGCCGGCCGGAAGTCGTTCGGCTGCTCGAGCTCCGGGGGCCGGGGCGCGGTGTTGATCGTCGGGCCGAGATCGACCGGGGCGAACCACGGCTCGGCCGTGTTCGCCCGCGTGGCGACGAAGATATCGGCGTTACCGGTCGTCCCGGGCCGGTCGGAGGTCAGGAAGATCTCCAGTCCGTCGCGCCGGACGGCCGGGTGCATGTCGAGGGAGGGGGTGCTGAGCTCCGGGACGAGCACGGCAGGACCGAACGTGCCGTCGGGCTGCACAGTCGCGGTGTAGATGTCGTCGAGCCCCGGACCTCCCGGGCGGTCGGACGCGACGTAGGCGATGGTGGTCCCGGTCGCCTCGTCCTCGAAGAACGTGAGGTCGGTCTCGTCGGCGGAGGTGTTGACGCCGGCGACCGGCATCGGCGGCCCCCAGCCGAGGTCGTCGCGGTGATCGCGCCGCCGGGAGACGTAGAGGTCGAAGCCGCCCTGGCCTCCCGGACGCCTGCTCGCGAAGTAGAGGCGGTGGCCGTCGCGGGAGAGGGTGGGCGCGTTCTCGTGTCCGGCGCTGTTCACGGCCGCGATGTTGGCCGGCGTGCCCCAGGGATCCGCTCCACTTGGCCGGTGGGAGACCCAGAGGTCCTGCCCGCCCGCGCCTCCGCGGCCGCGGCCGGCCACGAAATACAGCGACGACCCGTCCCTCGAGAGGAAGGGATCGCTGTCGACGAACCGGGTGTTCAGCACCGTTCCCAGGTGGACCGGAGTGGACCATTCGGAAAAGCGTGGTTGCTCCTCGACCGCGAGCAGTGGTCCGCCGACGGCGAGCGGCGCTTCGGCGTGCGTGTCGGTGATGTCGCCCCGGCAGGCGCCGAGGGCGAGGGGGAGGAGCAGGAGCCGGGATAGGGACCGGGCGGACATAGGGACTCCTTCGTGGCTGGTTCTGCGACGTTCGGCCCCGCGAGGCGCTAACGGCGTGCTTGCGGCCGATCGGGGCCGGAGGTAACGTTCGCCAACGTAGGTCGCAGGTCTTACCTGCTTCTGACCCGCCCCTTACGCATTCGCTGAGGCCGCCCTCCCCCTTCCGGCGAGATACCGCCCGTGGTCGAGCTCCGCATCCTCGGCCCGCCCCAGCTCCTCGGGACCGAGGGCAAGGGGGCCGAGAGGCTGTCGCGTCAGCCCAAGCGCACCGCCCTCCTCGCGTACCTCGCGGCCGCGTCCCCCCGCGGCTTCCATCGCCGCGAC
>JAHWKI010000243.1 GCA_019347975.1 Gemmatimonadota bacterium | reverse complement strand
CAACGCCTCAACGCCTCAACGCCTCAACGCCTCAACGCCTCAACGCCTCAACGCCCGAACGCCCGAACGCCTCAACGCCTAATTCTGCCGGTAGCGCTTGCTGACGTCGTCGAGAAGGCGGAGCTCGTCGGGGGAGAGGCTCTGGAGGCCGGACTCGCTGATCTTGTCCAGCACGCGGTCGACCTCGTCGAGGACCCGGTCCTCGTCACGACGGGGGCGCCGGGCGCGGGGCGGGGGCCGCTGCCCCGGCTCCTCGGGGTCACCGGTGCTGACCTGGAACCTGCGGCGGCTGACGAACTTCTTGAGCCGCGCGACGCGATCGGTTAGGCGCTGGTCGAAGCGGAGGTACAGGTACGCCGCCGCGAAGCCTCCGAGGTGAGCGAAGTGGGCGATCCCGCCGCCGGTCCCCCCGATGATGCTCGCGACGGAGACGGCGGCGAGGAACGCCACCAGCCACTTGGCCTTGACGGGGAGGATCCCCCAGATGTGGATCGTCATGTCCGGCCAGTTCATGGCGAAAGCCAGCATGACGCCGTATACGGCGGCGGAAGCGCCGAGCACGCCGAGCTCGAAGGCGAAGAAGTAGGAGAAGAGCGCGCCGCCCAGGCCGGAGATGAGGTAGAACTTGGCGAACTCCCGTCCGCCCCACATCCCCTCCAGCGGCGGTCCGAAGAAGAACAGGACCAGCATGTTGAAGAAGAGGTGGAAGAAGCCACCGTGTGCGAACATGTACGTCACGAGCGTCCACGGCCGGACGAAGGTGAGGGCCGGGATGAGCGTGAGCCACAGCTGGATGACGGGGAACGCCAGCGTCGCCAGATAGATCGCCACGTTGGCGATGATGATGCGCTTGACCCACGGGGTGAGCCCGTAGCCGAACGAGTACCCGTAGCCGTAGTTGTCGCGGTAGGCCATCGACCGCTTCAACCCCCCGCGCGCCGGCGGTGTTCCTCGATGGCGATGCGGCAGATCCGCTCACACAGGTCGGGGAAGGCCATGCCGGCGGCCTGAGCGGACTTGGGCACCAGGCTCGCGGCCGTCATGCCGGGGAGCGTGTTGACCTCGAGCATCCAGAGGCGGCCCTCCTCGTCCAGGCGGAAGTCCACCCGGCTGAACCCCTCCAGCTTCAGCGCGCGGTGCGTCGCCAGCGCGAGACGCTGCGCCTCGCCCGCGAGCTCGTCCGGGATCTCCGCGGGGAAGATCTCGTCGGCCATCCCGGGCTGGTACTTGGCCTCGTAATCGAAGATCTCGTTCTTCGAGATGATCTCGCCCACCGGGAGCGTCTCCTCTCCCAGCACCGGCACGGTCAGCTCGCGCCCGGGGACGAACCGCTCGAGCATCACCTCGTCGTCGTGGCGGAAGGCGAGCTCCAGGGCCGCTTCGAGGTCATGAGGGCTCTTGACCAGGCTGAGGCCCACCGTCGATCCCTGCTTGCTCGGCTTCACGATGACAGGATAGCCGAGCTTCCCCGCCACGTCCCGCTCCTTCGCCGGCGCCATCAGCCAGTCGGGGGTGGCGATCCCCGCGAAGCGCGCGAGCCGCTTCGTGATGTCCTTGTCCATGGCCATGGCGCTGGCCAGATGCCCGCTCCCCGTGTACGGGATCCCGACCAGGTCCAGCAGCGCCTGGAGCGTACCTCCCTCCCCCGCCCCGCCGTGCAGCGCGAGGAAGAGCACGTCCACTCCCTCGATCTCCGGCGCGCGCGTGAGCGCCGTGGGATCGCCGGTCTCGAGCATGTCCAGCTGCTCCCGCCCGGGCGGCAGCTTCGACATCCCGGCCCCCAGCAGCTCACTCTCCTCCGCGTCCGAGAGCACACCGCGCGCGGTATCCACCGCCACGACCTCGTGCCCGCCCTCACGCAGCCCTTGCACGACCTGGGCGCCGCTGGCGATGGAGACGTCCCGCTCCTCGCTCGTCCCGCCGAACAGCACCGCGATCTTCATCTCACTGACCCCCGTCGACCACTGTCCCCGTCTCCGCGTTCACCATCCAGCGGGTGCTGCCCTCCGCCGGCACGCGGACCACCCAGCGGGCGGGGCGCGTCGGCACCAGGAGCATTTCGGCCGCGGTCACCGCCGCCGCCCCGTCCGCCCGCGCCCCCAGCACGGCCGCCATCGCCGCGGGGGAATCCACCCAGGTTTCCCCCAGAGCGTTCTCACCCAGCACGTACCCCGGCGGGGACGTGGCGGCTCGCTCCTCCCGTACCATCTCCAGCGGCGTCACGCGCACCAGCAGCTCCCCCGGCTGCCCCGGCGCGGTGTAATGGAAGCGCCACTCGCCCGTACCCTGGACCGCCCGTCCGTCCGCCGTGATCCCCAGCCCCTCGACGTAGCGCAGCGTCGCCCCCGCGCTCCAGCTCCGCGCGTCCGTACGGGCTTCCAGGTATGCCGACCGCGCCGTCATGGCCAGATCTCCGGCCGGTAGGCGGGAGGTGGCCGCGCCGCAGGCGGCGAGACCGATGGTGAGCAGAGCCGTCGTCAGTATTTTCATGACACGCGTTCCGGTGGAAGAGGATGGTAGCGCGGGTGCGGCGGGCGCAATTATCGAGCCGGCCGGGGGGTGCGGAAAGGGACCGAGGCGGGGGTCTCAGCCGGTGAGCTGCCGGACCATGTCGTAGCGTGTGATGATGCCGGTCATCGCGCCGTTCTCGCGGACGACGACGGCGGGGTTCTGGCGGGTGAGGAGGCGTGCGACGGCCTCGACCCCGGCTTCGCCGTCGACGGTGGGGAACGGCGGATCCATGACGTCGCGGATGGCGGCATCGAGGAGGGCGGGGTTCTCGATGACGCGGGCCATGAGGGTGGGCTCGGAGACGGAGCCGACGGGCTCGCCGTCCTGGAGGACGGGGAGCTGAGCGACGTCGTGGCCGGTGATGAGGGCGAGTGCGTCGCGGACGGTGTGGTGGGGCTCGGCGACGATGAGGCGCGGGGTGGCGGCGCCCTTGGAGCGGAGGAGGCCGGTGGCGTCGAGGCGCTCGGGCTCGATGAGCTGGTTCTCCTCGAGCCACTCCTCGTTGTAGAGCTTGGAGAGGTATCGCTCGCCGGTATCGGGGAGGACGCAGACGATGAGGGCGTCGGGGTCATCGAGCCGATGGGCGAGCTCGACGGCGACATGGACGATGAGGCCGGCCGAGCCGCCGACGAAGAGTCCCTCCTCGCGGGTGAGGCGGCGGGCCATGCGGAAGGCGTCGCGGTCGGAGACGGTGTGGAACTCGTCGATGACGTCGAGCCAGAGCGTGGAGGGGAGCTTGTCGTTGCCGATCCCCTCGACCTTGTAGGGAGCGCCCTCGCCTTTCTGGCCGGTCTCGAAGTAGCCGGCGAAGATGGAGCCCGCCGGGTCACCGGCGACCACGCGGAGCCCGGTGCGGCGCTCCTTCAGGAACTTCCCGGTCCCGCTGAGGGTGCCGCCGGTGCCGGCTGCGCCGACGAAGTGGGTGATGCGCCCCTCCGTCTGCTCCCACAGCTCCGGTCCGGTCGAGGCGTAGTGGACTTCGGGGTTCACGTCATTGTAGAACTGGTCGGCCAGGATGGCGCCGGGGGTGTTCCTGACGATGCGCTTGGCCGTCTGGATGTAGTTGTCGGGGTGGTCCGGCGGGACGGCGGTGGGGGTGATGATGACATCGGCGCCGAAGGCCTTGAGCAGCCGCACCTTCTCCTGGCTCATCTTGTCGGGCATGGTGAAGATGCAGCGATAGCCCTTGAGGGCGGCGGCGATGGCGAGGCCTACGCCGGTGTTGCCGCTGGTGCCCTCGACGACGACGCCGCCGGGCTTGAGCCGCCCGTCCTTCTCCGCGGCCTCGATCATGGCGAGGCCGATGCGGTCCTTGACGGAGCCGCCCGGGTTGAAGAACTCGGCCTTCGCCAGGACGGGCGTGCGCGCGCCGTCGGTGACCCTGTGGAGGCGGATGAGGGGGGTCCAGCCGATGGTCTCGAGGACGCTGTCGTACGGGCGCGCGTTGCGTGCCGGCGTGCGGTCGTTCATCCGTCACTCCTGTCAGCCTGGTCGGCGGGCATCCGGAAGCGGACCGGGAGCCGCGCCCACGAGGCGACGCGGTCCTCACCGCGACGCGCGGGGGCGAACCGCAGCGCGCCGGAGCCGGCGAGGGCCGCGGAGTCGAAGGCCGCCTCTCCGCTGGAGAGGAGGACGTAGGCCGAATCCACGGCACCCATGTCGGTCACGTGCACCATCAGGACGGTCTCCCCCTCGACGCGCCGGTCCCACAGCCCGATGGGATAACGGAAGGGGGATTCGTCGGAAAGGGGCACGGGATCGGTGAGGGGGACATCGTCGTCCCCGATGAGCCAGCCGGCGGCGGCGGCGCCCACGAGCAGGAGTGCGGCCACGAACCCGATCACGCGCTTCACCCGTCCACGTCCTTTCTGAGCTCGGCCAGGAGGTTGAGCGCCTCGATGGGGGTCAATCGGTCGATGTCGATCTTCTTCAGGCGATCCACTACCGGGTGCGCGGGCGCGCCGAAGAAGGAGAGCTGGTCGGGAGGCGCGGTGCTGCGTGGCCGGCGGGCCCCGCGGCGGCCGAGCCCTTCCCCGTGCCCGGTGTGGCTGCCCTCGAGCTCGGCCAGGATCTCCCGCGCCCGCTCGACGACGGCGTCCGGGAGGCCCGCGAGGCGGCCGACCTGGATGCCGTAGGAGCGGTCCGCGCCGCCCGGCTCGAGGCGGCGGAGGAACACGATGTCATCCCCGGTCTCCTTCACCGCCACGTTGAAGTTGACCAGCGCGGGGAGCAGGTCCGCGAGCTGGGTGAGCTCGTGGTAGTGCGTGGCGAAGATGGTCTTGGCGCCGGTCCGCTCGTGGAGGTGCTCGGTCACCGCCCAGGCGATGCTGACGCCATCGTAGGTGGCGGTGCCCCGGCCGATCTCGTCGAGGAGGACCAGCGAGCGCTCCGTGGCGTTGTGGAGGATGGACGCGCTCTCGCTCATCTCCACCATGAAGGTGGACTGGCCGCGCACCAGGTTGTCGGACGC
>JAHWKI010000242.1 GCA_019347975.1 Gemmatimonadota bacterium | reverse complement strand
CGCCACGCCGTGATTACATTGACCGCATGCCTGTCCTCGAACAGCCGCGCCCGGAGCCCGGCCTGCGGCCGCCGCTGGCGCTCGGCCTCGCCGTCCTGACCCTGACGCTCGGCGCCTGCGGCGGTCAGCGGTCCGACCGCTGGGGCGACCTGGGCCCGGCCGCCCACGCCGTGGAGGTGAGCCCGGGGCGTCGCTGCACCTACGCCGACGAGATCGACCGGCTGCCGACCATCGACATGGTGCTTTCGCCCGGGTCCGCCGCCAACCTCCGTCTCTGGGGCTACGGCGGAGATCGCGCGGACACCCTGATGTTGTCGATCCGCTACGGGCTCGAGGGAACGCTCGAGTGGGTTCGGGTCCTCGGCGATACGCTGGAGGACCCGCACACCGCCGAGCTGGAGCGGCTCGTCGGATCGGCCGTCCCGATCGACGGGAAGCCCGAATGGGGCGTCCGCCTCGTCTTGACCGGCGACGGCCGCGTCGCGAGGGTCCTGCCCGCGGTGATCTGCCCGGCCCAGGCCGTCTCCCGGATGCCGACGCCCTTCCCTCTCGGCAGCGCCTACGAGGTGGCCGAGCTGCGCAGAGCCCGCGGCCGCACCGCCGAGGCACGCGTCCTCCTCGACGACCGCGGCCGCGTCATCGACGTCGAGATCGCCCGCACCTCCGGAAGCCAGCTCCTCGATCGCTACGTCCTGGCCCTCGCATGGAACACCGCCTTCCGGCCGCATCTCCACGATGGGTTACCGGTCGCCGGCATGACGACGCTCCGCCCCGATTTCAACTGGCGCTAAGGGATTCGACCGCTCTCTAGCTCCACTCGCCGGGTCACTCCCAGGGAGAGGCGCTCTCGCCGACGGAATCGCTCCCGTCGTCCCTCATCTTCCCCGAGCCGGCGCCTCCCGCTATCTTCCGCGCCGGCGCGCCCCGGTCGGGCGCCGCTCCAGCCTTCAATCGATCGAGTGAGGAACGTGCGTCGCAGCACCACGGCAGGTCGCGTGGCCCGGATGGCCGCGCTCGCCCTCATCCCCGCACTCTGGGCGTGCGAGTCTCAGCTCTCCGGGCCGACCGGCCCCAGCGCTCGCCTCTTCCGCGTCACCCAGGCGGACGACCAGCTCCTCCCCGCACACCAGGAGTGCCCGGCCCCCGTCAACGGGATGGTCACCGGCGCCCATTTCGTCGAGGGCGAGCTGATCCTCTACCCCGAGCGGACCTTCACCTGGCGCTACACCATCCAGCAGTACGCCGCCATGGAAGGGATCGAGCAGGCGTGGGTCGAGCCGATCACGATCCACGGAACCTACGTCGTCCGCGGCCATACGCTCGACCTGGTCACGGACGCGGACGTGAGCCGGAAAGGCCGCATGGATGGCGACCTGATCGAGCTCGCCGAGTCCGTCCCCTGCCACTTCCCGGTCGACGGCTACACGCCCGAGCGCGTCCTGCTCGCCCTCAGGGAGATCCGCCCGGAAGGCTGACGGACAATCGCCGGGCGGGCCGGTGGCATCCAGTGCGGCCAACCACCGGGGGCCACCGCTGGCGGTGACCGGGCCTTCGCGGTAGCCTGATGGATGTCCAGAGCATTCGTGAAGGAGGACGGCGGGGATTTCGAGCCCACCCGGGCGTTCGGGCTCCCGCCGGTCGAGGACCCCTCCTACGACGCGGCCGCGACCCTCGTCCTCCTGGAGGCCGCGCGCGACGGGCACCTGGATGAGGCGGAGCGCGCCACCGGCTACCGCTGGGGCGACGCGCACCTCCGCTCCCACGTCGAGGCGCTCCTGGAGAAGGAGCTCGCCCGCGACGGCGACCTCCGGGACCGGCGCTTCGTCCTCATGGCGCGTCGCTGGCTCCGCGGCTGAAGGAGCGGCTGAAGGACGCGGCCGAGGGACCCGGTATTTCATCGTTCATCGTCGGGGTCTGGTGAGGGAGCGACGCATGGTAGCCTGGCCTTTCATCGGTTTCCGGTCACACGGCCGCCGCGGAGCCCTCGCTGTGCTCCTGCTGGTCCTCGCACCCTCCGGCTGCGCCGCCGACCACCCTCTTCCGGACCGGGTCCTCGACGCCCACGTCCACGCGGCGTTCGACGGCGCGGAGTCGGCCGGTGGCACCTACTCCGCGGCAGAGATGGAGCGGGCCTTCGCCGCCGCCAACGTGACGGGCGCCGTCGTCATGCTGCCTCGCGGATCCGCCGGTACCCGCGACGTTCCGGTCCCCTCCAGGCAGTGCGCCGGGATCGGTCCCGAGCCGGACGTGTCCGGGGTGGCGGCGGCCCTGGAGGCGGACGCCGTCGCGTGCATCAAGATCTATCTCGGCTACGTGCACCGCGCGCCGGACGACGCGGCCTACGCCCCGATCTACGACCTGGCCGCCCGCCACGGCGTTCCCGTCGTCTTCCACACCGGAGACACGTCCACCAGCGACGCGAAGCTGAAGTACGCCCACCCCCTCGCCCTCGATGAGCTCGCGGTGGACCGGCGCGACATGACGATCGTGATCGCCCACTGCGGCAATCCCTGGATCGAGACGGCGGCGGAGATCGCCTACAAGAACCCGAACGTCTACATCGAGTGCTCCGCCCTCATGACGGGCGACATGGACGAGCTCGACCCCGAGCACCTCGAGCGCTACGTGACCGACGCGATCCGCTACGTATGGGGATACATCGAGGACCCCTCCAAGCTCATGTTCGGCAGCGACTGGCCGCTCGTCGACATCGAGTCCTACGTCCGCGCCTACGCCGCCGCCATCCCCCCGGAGCACCACCCCGCCGTCTTCCACGACAACGCCGCGAGGGTCTTCGGGTTCTGAGCGCCGGGCGGGTCGATGGAGTCCTGCCGACACACGGTGCGCTCAACAGTCCAGGCGTACCGGCACGGCACCGTCCGTGGTCTTCGCACGGCACAGGAATGCCGTCAAAGCCCCACGCGAGACGCCTCCGCGCCGTCCGTGCTCTTTTCACGGCACATAATGTCGTCAAAGCCCCACGCAAGCCGCCTCCGCCTCGCCCGCGGTGGTTCCACCGCACTCAGCGCCCCCAATGGCCCACGCGCGCCCGCCGCGCGCCGGTCGTTGGCGTTTGACGGTGACTGAATCGACCGCGCTGCTCGCCCGCCGCGCCGGATAGGCGCCGGATACGCGCCGGGTCGGCCGACGCCCGGGTGCCCGCCTCGAGAGCGAGGGCTTCCGGCGAGGGCCGGGCCTTGATCCAGACCCCGCGATCCGCGAATGTTCAGGGCTATGGACGCCACGAAGGAGATCGCGCGGCGGCGCACGTTCGCCATCATCAGCCATCCGGACGCGGGGAAGACCACGCTGACGGAGAAGCTGCTGCTGTACGGCGGCGCGATCCACCTCGCCGGATCGGTGAAGGCGCGCCGGGCCGCGCGCCACGCCACCTCCGACTGGATGGAGCTGGAGAAGGAGCGCGGGATCTCGGTCACGTCGAGCGTGCTCCAGTTCGACTACCTGGGCTACCGGATCAACCTGCTGGACACGCCGGGGCATCAGGACTTTTCCGAGGACACCTATCGCACGCTGGTGGCCGCCGACAGCGCGATCATGCTGCTGGACAACCGGAAGGGCGTGGAGGAGCAGACGCGGAAGCTCTTCGAGGTCTGCAAGCTCCGCCGCATCCCCATCTTCACGTTCGTCAACAAGTGCGACCGGGCGGGGGAGAACCCGCTCCAGCTGATCGACGACGTGGAGAAGGACCTGGGCATCCGCTGCTTCCCGGTCACGTGGCCGATCCACCGCGGCAGCGAGTTCCTCGGCGTCTACGACCGCATCGAGGGCGCAGTCCGGCTCTTCGAGAAGGGCGGCGACCACGGCTCCAAGCGGGCCAAGGTCGTGGAGGGGGGGCTGGACGATCCGGAGGTCGTCGGACGGCTCGGGGAGGACGTCGTCGCCCACGTGAAGGAGGAGCTCGAGCTCCTCGACCTCGCCGGCTCCGACTTCGACCGCGGCGACGTCCTGTCCGGGGCGCTGTCACCCACCTTCTTCGGCAGCGCCCTGACCAACTTCGGCGTCGAGCCCCTCCTCCGGCACTTCCTCGAGGACTCGCCGCCCCCGGCGCCGCGCGAGTCCGACGAGGGGATCATCGGCCCGGACCACGACGCGTTCACCGGCTTTGTGTTCAAGATCCAGGCGAACATGGATCCGAAGCACCGGGACCGGATCGCGTTCCTCCGCATCTGCTCCGGTCGCTTCGAGCCGGGGCTCCAGGTGCGCAACACCCGGAGCGGCGACACCGTCCGCCTCGCCCAGCCCCAGCAGTTCATGGCCCGGGAGCGGCAGGCGGTGGAGGAGGCGTGGCCGGGGGATGTCATCGGCATTCACGACCGCGGCGCCCTCCGCATCGGCGACACCCTTTCGAGCAACGGCGACCTCGCCTTCGGCGGCATCCCGCGCTTCAGCCCCGAGCATTTCGCGCGGGTAATGACCGGCGACCCGCTGCGCCGGAAGCAGCTGGACACCGGGCTACGGCAGCTATCCGAGGAGGGCGCGGCGCAGGTCTTCTTCGAGGACATCCAGGCGGGCCACACGCCCATCGTCGGCGCGGTCGGGCTCCTGCAGTTCGACGTGCTCGTCCATCGCCTCGAGCACGAGTACGGGGCGAAGGCGCGCCTCGAGCGGATGGAGTACCGTCACGCCCGCTGGGTGGAAGGCCCGGAGAGCGACATCCGGCGCGTCGCACGGGGCGAGGGGCGGCTCCTGGTGTTCGACTCGAAGGAGCGGCCGCTCATCCTGTTCACCAGCGAGTGGGGGCTGCGGCACGCCGTCGATCGGGAAGAGAAGCTGACCTTCCACGCCTTCGCCCCCTAGCGCCCTGCAGTGCTGCAGCCCTGCAGTTCTGTAGTTCTGTAGTTCTGTCGTTCTGTAGTTCTGTCGTTCTGTAGTTCTGTAGTTCTGTAGTTCTGTAGTTCTGTGCCCTCGAGAGTATGCCAGAGACTGAGACCCTCCGATCGCGCCTCGTGCGAGCCGGCTT
>JAHWKI010000051.1:13995-18653 GCA_019347975.1 Gemmatimonadota bacterium | reverse complement strand
GCATATCGTAGAAGTCAGCTTCAAGGGAAACCGCCGCGACTATTTCGCGGCCGACGGCGCGGATGCGTCGGTGGACTCCTATGTGGTGGTCGAGGCGGACCGCGGGGAGGACCTGGGGCGGGTGACCGCGGCCGGGGCCATCGCGGAGCGCAAATGCACGGGCTGCTCGACCGGCTGCGCGGCGCCCACGCCGGCGCGACGGATCCTGCGGGTGGCGCGGGACGAGGAGGTGCAGCGGTCGCTCACGCTGCGGGCGGACGAGCCGCGGGTGCGACGGGTGACGCGGGAGAAGGTGGAGCGCCATTCGTTGAAGATGAAGGTGAGCGAGGCGGAGTGGCAGTTCGACCGCAACAAGCTCACGATCTACTTCACGGCGGAGCGGCGGGTGGACTTCCGGGAGCTGGTGAAGGACCTGGCCCGGACGTTCCGCACGCGGATCGAGCTGAAGCAGATCGGCGTGCGGGACGAGGCGGCGCTGCTGGGTGGTGTGGGGCGTTGCGGCCGGGAGCTCTGCTGCTCGACGTGGCTGCGGGAGCTGAAGCCGGTGAGCCTGCAGCTGGCCAAGGACCAGCGGCTGTCGCTGAACCCGGCGCAGATCTCGGGGTGCTGCGGTCGCCTCATGTGCTGCCTGACCTACGAGCACTCCGCGTACGTGGAAGCGCGCAAGCGGTTCCCGCGGGAGGGCAAGTGGCTGGTTACGGCGCAGGGGCGCGAGCGGGTGGTCGCGGTGGACATCTGGCGCGAGCGCGTGATGCTGAAGGACGAGCAGGGGGAGCGGCGGACGGTGCAGCTCGCGGAGCTGAAGTCGGAGGTGGCCGACGAGTCACGGCTGGGTCGGCGGGAGCGGCGCGAGCCGGAGCCCGGGAAGGGCGACGGGGCGTGAACCCACGTCGCACCCGCTATATCACCAGCGCCATCGACTACGCCAACGGCGCGCCCCACATGGGTCACGCGCTGGAGAAGATCGGGGCGGATGCCATGGCGCGGTATCGTCGCCGCAAGGGCGAGCCGGTCCGGTTCGTCGTCGGCATGGACGAGCACGGGCTGAAGGTCCTCCAGAGCGCGGAAGCCCGGGGGATCACGCCGCAGGAGTGGGTGGACGAGCTCGCGTCGACGTTCGCGGATGCCTGGCGCCGCCTCTCCCTGAGCCACGACGACTTCATCCGGACCACCGAGGATCGCCACCGCACGGCCGCGCAGGAGATCGTGCGCCGGATCCAGGCCGCGGGCGACCTCTACACGGACACGTACGCGGGCTACTACTGTGTGGGCTGCGAGGCCTACAAGACGGAAGACGAGCTGGAGCCGCGCGAGGGGGCGGCCGGGGCGGGCGAGGCGGGTCCCGCGCGGGCGGCGCTGCTCGTCTGCCCGCTGCACCGCACCCGCGACCTGCAGTGGATGGAGGAGGAGAACTGGTTCTTCCGCCTCTCCCGCTACCAGGAGCGGCTGATGGACCTGCTGGAGGAGCGTCCGGAGTTCGTTCAGCCGGAGATCCGCCGCAACGAGGTACGGAAGGTCATCGAGGGCGGTCTCGAGGACATCTCCGTCTCCCGGGCGCGGCTCGGGTGGGGGGTGCCCTGGCCCGCGGACGACGAGCACGTCATCTACGTGTGGATCGAAGCGCTGACGAACTACCTCTCGGCCACCGGGTTCCCCGAGGATGGTTACCGGGAGCTCTGGCCGGCGGACATCCACGTGATCGGGAAGGACATCACGCGTTTCCACTGCGTGTACTGGCCGGCGATCCTGATGAGCGCCGGCCTCGAGCTCCCCCGCTCGATCTGGGCGCACGGATTCATCAACTTCGGCGGGGGGAAGATGTCGAAGTCCGAGGGCGTCGCCGTGAGCCTCGATGAGGCCATCGACCGGCACGGCCCCGAGGCGCTGCGCTACTACCTGCTTCGCGACATCCCGTGGAACGGGGACGGCGACTTCTCCTGGGATCGCTTCGACGACGTCTACACAGCCGAGCTCGCCAACGATCTGGGCAACCTCGCCAACCGCAGCATCTCCATGATCGAGCGGTACCGGGGGGGAGTGATCCCCGCGGGCGCGCGCACGAGCCTGGACGAGCAGCTTCCCGACACCCTGGTGCGCTATCGGGCGGCGATGGACGGCAACGTCCTCCACCAGGGGATCGCCGCCGCCATGGAGCTGACGGCCGCGGCCAATGGATTCGTCGAGGAGCAGGCGCCGTGGAGCCAGGCCAGGGATCCCGAGCGGTCGGCGGACCTCGACGCCACGCTGGCCGGGCTGGTCCGTTCGCTGGGCGCGCTCTCGGCCATGCTGGAGCCCTTCATGCCCGAAAAGATGCGCCAGATGGCGGGCGCGCTCGGCCTGAGCGAGGTCCCGCTCCTCGACGAAGTGGTCGAGCTGGACCTGACCGGCCGGTCCGTCACGAAGGGGGATGTCCTCTTCCCGCGGGACGACCGCGCATAAACTGCGATCCGACAGAAAAAAATACGCAATTTCCGGGGTCCGGACGCGGTCCGGACGAGGCGGCCGAATGAGGGAACCGCAGATGGGGTAACGAGATAGCCCGGTCACGCACCCTGAGGGAACACCCCTTGCCCTCCACGTCGGGTGCGAGACTCCTTGACGACGGCAGAAACGGAGTCCTATCGTTGTCGGTCACTGCAAGCCGGCCGAAGAAATTCCCCCGGAAAACAGAGAAACCCCCTATGGCACGTCGCCATTGGACACTCATGGTGGTCCCGGACGATCACTCCGGTGTGAGGCAGTACCGCCTCTCGAACCGGCTGGTCGGCACCGGCCTGTCCTTCGGGGTCCTGGCCTTCATCGTGATGGTCAGCCTCTCTGCGGGATTCTTCGTCAAGGAGGACCGGCGGATGGACGCGGAGCGGCTGGCCCGGGCCAACCAACTCCTGGTGACGGAGATCGCCGGAATCCGCGCGAACCTCGACGCGCTCGAAGGCTCGCTGGCGCACCTGTCCCGCAAGGATGAGCACTACCGCCTCCTGGCCAACCTGGAGCCGCTGGACGAGGACGTTAAGCTCGCCGGTGTCGGTGGTCCCGGCTCGCGCACGGTGGAAGCCAACCCGCTGTGGCAGGTCGATCGGTCGCTGGCGGACATGACGTTCGGCACCGCGGAGGACCTGGGCGCGCTGATCCGCCGGGCGCAGCTGCTCTCGTCGAGCTGGGATGAAGCGTCGGATGCCATGAGCACGCAGGTGGACATCTGGGAGAGGACCCCGTCGATCACGCCGGTGGCGGGTCAGAGCTGGCTTTCCAGCCGCTTCTCCCGTAACCGCCTCCACCCGATCCTGAACGTCGCCCGGCCGCACAAGGGGATCGACGTGGTCGCCCGCCGCGGCACGCCCGTCGTGGCTTCGGCCAAGGGCACGGTGATCTACGCCGCCAACACCGGCGGCGACTACGGCTACATGGTCGACATCGATCACGGCCGCGGCGTCGTGACCCGCTACGCTCACCTCGCGAAGGGCAGCGTCGTGGTGAAGCGCGGGGACGTCGTCGAGCGGTGGCAGAAGCTGGCCGAGGTCGGCAGCACCGGGCTCGTGACGAGCCCCAGCCTGCACTACGAGGTCATGGTGAACGGCCGCGCCCAGAACCCCGAGGACTTCGTCGTGGAGGACGTCCTCCAGTTCTGAGACCGGCTCGGACAGCGGACCCTTTCGAGTCACCCCGGGAAGCATGAGCTTTCCGGGGTGACTCGTTTCCGTGCCGGCCGCTGATGCCCTCGATCCTCGCCCTGGCGCTCCTCGTCCAGGCGCCCCTCGCCGTCGATACCCTGCGCCCCGACGGCGGGCCGGAGGTGCTCTGGCAGCGCCTCGCCTCCCCGGTCGTCGCGCTCCGGCTGTCCGTCCCCGTCCCGCCCGACCTGCCGCCCGGAACCGTCGAGCTTCTCCAGGAGCTCGCCCGGCCCGCGGCCGAACGGAGCGCCGAGCGGTTCGGCGCTGCCATCGAGCTCCAGGCTTGCGGCGACGAAGCGGTGATCTCGGTGACCGGTCCCGCCGCCGCGTTCGACGCCCTCGTCGGCATCCTCCGCGCCGCGGTGGGCCCGCCCGACCTCTCCGTGGCCTCCCTCCGCACCGCCCGCGCCCGGGCCGAGGACCGGGTCTTGGCGGCGCTCGAGCGCCCTGCCTCGCGGCTCCGCGCGCTCCTCCGCGCCCGGCTCGACCGCACCACCGCCGGCGGACCGGCCACCGACCACCTGGATCCCGAGACCATCCGCGGGCTCGCGGCCACCCTCCACCACCCGGCCGGCCTGCGCGTGATCCTCGTCGGCGACGTTCCGGAGGAGATCGCCCGGTCCGCCTTCGGGCGGTGGACACTCCACCCGCCCGGCGCGTACCTCGCCGCTTTCGACGCGCCCCCGCCGCTCCCCCGCCCCGAGGCGCACCACGCATGGGCCGCGATCGCGTACCCCCTTCCCCACCACCCCGCCGTGCTGGCGGTCGCCGCCGAGCTCGTGGCCCGGCGCATCCGGGCCGCCGCCGTCCTCGGCGGCGCGGCGGAGGCCTGGACGGAGCGGGGACGGGACGCCCTCGTCGTCCTCGGAGGCGCCGCCACGGACGACCCCGCGGTCGCCGGGGCCGCCCGCATCACCGCCTTCCCCGTCGCGCAAGGCGAGGATGACGTCTCCGCCCTTGCCCGCTTCCTGAGACGCCTCATCGCCG
>JAHWKI010000051.1:0-13895 GCA_019347975.1 Gemmatimonadota bacterium | reverse complement strand
GCCGAGGACGTCGCCGACGCCGCGTCGTCGCTCCGAAGGGGGATTCTCCTCGAGGCGGCGACGGCGTCGGGCCGGGCGTCCGTGCTCGGCCGCTGGTCCGGGCCGCGTGGCAGCCGTCGTCCCCCTGTGCACGATGTGCTCGAGCGGCTGGACGGCGTTACGCTGGACGAAGTCCGGACCGCGCTGCACGGGGCGCTCGCGGGCTCGCCGCTGCTGGTGGAGGTGCGGCCATGACGCGGCGGTCGTCCGCGGCCGTTCCGTGCCTGCTCGTCCTGGGGCTCTGGGGGTGCGCGGGCGCCGGGGCTCCGCCGGCGCCGGAGGTCGGTGCGGGTGCTGTGATCCGGGTGGTCCCCGAGGCGGGGGCGACGGCGGTGGGAGTGGCGCTGGCGGTGCCGGGGAGCGGCTGGGAGGACGCGGGGACGAGCGGTCTCAGCATGCTGGCGGCGCACGGGGTGCTGGAAGAAGTGGGTGGGGAGCTCCGGTCGCTGGGTGCGCGGGCGGAGGTCGCGTGCGGGCGCTGGGCGTTCGTCTTCCGGCTGGTCGCGCCGGCGGAGACGTGGCGGCGGGCGGCGGCGGTCCTCGCGCAGGGGCTGAGGAGGCCGGGTCCCTCGGCGGCGGCGGTGGAGCGGGCGCGCGCGTCGCTGGCGGCTGCGCTGTCGCTGGACCGGGGGAGCCCGGCGTGGCAGTCGCGGCTGGCGGTGGGGCGGGCGCTGTACGCGCCGGAGGGAGGCGAGTCGGCGTGGTCGAGGCCGGGGTGCGGAGTGACGGAAGCGCTGCCGCTCTTCGACGTGGCGGCGGTGGGGGAGGCGGCCGCGCGTCTGGGCCGGGTCGGGAGCGTGGCGGCCGTGGGGGCGGTGGAGGGGGGCGACAGCGTGCTTCTGGCGGAGCTGTTCGGCGGACGAGCGCCGGGAGTAGCCTCCTTCCCTCTGCCCCTGCCGCCCACGCCGGGGCGGGTCTACGTGGAGCGCAACACGGTGACGGCGTGGGTCGCGGTGGCGTGGCCGTTCGGGCCGGGGGCCGACCCGGACGCGATGCGGCTGCTCGGTGTGGTGCTGGAGGACGCGTTCGGGCCGGCGGTTTCTCGCCCGGACGTGCTCCACACGCGGAGCGATGTGGAGCTTCACGGGGGCGGAGGCGCGCTGGTGGTGACCGTGGTGGCGGTGCCGGACGCCGCCGCCCGTGTCGTCTCGACGCTGGAGTCTGCGGTATCGTCGATGGCCGCGGGGAAGGTGACCCGGAGCGTGGTGGAGCGGGTGGCGCGTCGTCATCGGGGCGAGCGACTGCGGGCCCTCGTGTCGCCGGCGGACCGTGCGGCGCGGATCGCGCTGGAGGGAGCGCGCGGAGGCGCGGGGGCCGCGGGGTGGGTCGAGCCGGCTTCGTTTACCGTCGGGGCGGTGCGGCACGCCGCTGGCGCGCTGGGCGCTCCGGCCCGGGCGGTGGTCGGCCCGCGGGCGTCGCGCGGGGCGGTGCTGCCTTGATGGATGGATCGGGGCGTCGTACCTTGGCTCGCTTCCTGGACATTCACCACTTCGAGAGATTCGCGCGATGAGACGAGGACTGCTGATGCTGGCCGCCGCCGTCGCCGCAGCGGCCACGAGTGCGTGTGGTGGTGGCGATGTAGCGGTGGTGGCGGCGATCGAGTCGGAGCAGGTGGGCGAGGAAGCCATGGACGTGGTGGCGCTCGGCTCGCTTCCGGTCCGGCTCCTGCCCTACAACCGCGACGCGATATTCGACTCGCTGACCGAGTCGTACCCGGAGCCGGAGCCGCAGCTTCCGGACACGGTGGCCCAGCTCCAGCAGCGGGTGGGGCAGCGGCAGCAGGAGTGGCAGATCGCGCAGAACCGGTGGGGCATGCTCCGCGACAGCCTGAAGACGCTCGCGGACCGGATGAACGCGATGGACCAGGGCTCCGGCGAGTACTTCGCGGCGTTCCAGGACTTCAACGCGCTGGAGGAGGAGGTAGAGACTCTCCAGAGCCGCTCCGACCAGGCGTTCCGCGATTTCACGTCGCTGCAGACGCGGCTGAACCAGCAGTCGGAGGAGGTCCGGCTCCGCCACCGGGCGTGGGCGGACGAGGCGTTCGCGCCGGTAGACTCGCTGATCGACGCGCGGCTGGACGAGACGGGGCTGCAGGAGATGGCGGACACCACCGACGCGCAGGGCGTGGCGCGGTTCCGGAACGTTCCGGCCGGCGAGTGGTGGGTCCACGCGCGCTACGACCAGCAGTTCGACGAGCTGTACTGGAACGTCCCGATCGAGGTGGCGCGTGGCGAGGAGCTGGTGGTGCGGCTGAATCGGGAAAACGCAGAGGTCCGACAGAAGATGTGACGTGATCGAGACCAGGAGCACGAACCGCCAGGCGGCGCTGACGCTGGAGAAGGACGGCGATGGCGTCGCCTGGCTCGTTTTCGACGACCCCGACCGGAAGGTCAACGTGCTTTCCACGGCGGTCATGCAGCGTCTGGACGAGCTGCTCGATCAGATCGAGGACGGGATCCGCGCCGGCGCCATCCGGGCGGTGGTGATCCGGAGCGGGAAGGACGGCAGCTTCATCGCGGGCGCGGACGTCGACGAGATCGTGGCCATCACCGATGTGGCGCGGGCGACGGGCAAGGCGGCGGCCGGCCAGCGGATCTTCCAGCGGGTTCACGAGCTGTCGGTCCCCACGGTCGCGGCGATCGACGGCTCGTGCCTGGGCGGAGGCACGGAGCTGGTCCTGGCCTGCGACATCCGGCTCGCGTCGGACCGGAAGGAAACGAAGATCGGACTGCCGGAGGTCCGACTCGGCATCATCCCCGGGTTCGGCGGCACCACGCGTCTCCCGCGGCTGATCGGGCTCATCGCCGCGTCGGACCTGATCCTGACGGGGCGAACCGTCGACGCGCGGAAGGCGCAGAAGCTGGGGCTGGTGCACGAGAGGATGCACCAGGGCGTGCTCGTGAGCCGCGCGAAGGCGGTGGCCCTGGAGGCGGCGAACGGCGAGGCGCCTTCGCCGGCCGACGGGCCCGGGCGGGTGGCGCGACTGGCCGAGGCGACGCCGCTCGGGCGCCGGTTCATCCTCTCCCGGGCCCGAAAGCAGGTCCTGAAGCAGACGAAGGGCCACTACCCTGCGCCGCTGAAAGCGATCGAGGTGATGCGGCAGTCGGCGGGCAAGCCCCTCGAGCGGGCGCTGGCGATGGAGGCGGCGGCGATCGGCGAGCTGATCGTCACGGACGTCTCCAAGAACCTCATCCACGTCTTCCACCTGATGGAGGACGCGAAAAAGGCGGGGCCCGCGACTGGGGGGCGGGACGTCGAGCGGGTGGCGGTGCTCGGCGCCGGAGTGATGGGCGGAGGGATCGCCCAGCTGCTGGCCTTCCGGGGGATCGCCGTGCGGCTGAAGGACATCAACCGGGAGGCGCTCTCGACGGGGCTCCGCCACGCGCGGGAGCAGTTCGACAAGCTGGTGAAGCGGCGGAAGCTGCGCTCCGGGGAGGCGGAGGACCGGATGAACGCGATCGCCCCGTCGCTGGACTACTCCGGCTTCGGCACCATCGACCTCGTGATCGAGGCGGTGGTGGAGCGGATGGACGTGAAGAAGACGGTGCTGCGGGAGGCGGAGGAGGCGGCGGGGGACGCGATCCTCACGACGAACACGTCGTCGCTCTCCGTGACCGAGATGCAGCGGGCGCTGGAGCGGCCGGAGAATTTCGCAGGGATGCACTTCTTCAATCCGGTGCACCGCATGCCGCTGGTGGAGATCATCCGCGGCGAGGAGTCGAGCGACGAGGCGGTGGCCACGGTGTTCGCGCTGACCCGGAAGCTGGACAAGACGCCGGTCATCGTGAAGGACGGACCGGGGTTCCTGGTGAACCGGGTGCTGACGCCCTACCTGAACGAGGCGGGCTTCCTGCTGGCGGAGGGCGGCTCGATCGCGGAGATCGACGAGGCGCTGGTGTCGTTCGGGATGCCCATGGGTCCGCTCCGGCTGCTGGACGAGGTCGGTCTGGACATCGCGCAACACGCCGGCCAGACCATGAACGACGCGTTCGGCGAGCGGCTTGCCCCGTCGCCCGCGCTGAAGGCGCTGGAAGGCACGGACCGGCTGGGGCGGAAGAACGGCCGGGGGTTCTACGTCTACGAGGAGGGCCGCGAGCAGCACCCCGACCCCGCGATCTACCAGGAGCTGGATGCGGTGGCCGGTGACGCGCGGCGGCAGATCCCGGAGCGCGTGATCCTGGACCGGTGCATCCTGCCGATGGTGAACGAGGCGGCGCGCATCCTCGAGGAGGGGATCGCGCGCTCGCCGGGCGATGTCGACCTGGCGATGATCACGGGCACCGGCTTCCCCCCCTTCCGCGGCGGGCTCCTGCGCTACGCGGATGACGTGGGCCTTCGCGAGATCGTGGCCAGGCTCGACTCCTTCCAGAGGGAGCACGGGATCCGGTTCGAGCCCGCGCCGCTGCTCCGTCGCAAGGCGAACAGCGGGGAGGGGTTCTACGACTGACGAGGACGCCGCGGGAGATCCGGATCCGCTACCTGCGGCCGCCGGACCGGGAGCAGGTCTTCCGGCAGACGCTCGTCCACGAGTCCGATTCGGTGCGGGTGACGTACCTGCCCCGCGCCGGCGTGTCCCGGCCCGTGGTGGTCGGCGGACGCGTCCTCCTGGAGGCGGACTCGCCCGTGGTCTGGTTCACCTTTCCGGGCGCGCACCACGACATCGGGCGCTTCCACGCCCCCGACGGCGAGCTCACGGCGCTCTATGCCAACGTGGTCACACCGGTGGTGATCGACGGGGACGAGTGGCGGACGACGGACCTGTTCCTGGACGTGCTGCTGGAGCCCGGTCGTGACCCGGTCGTCCTCGACGAGGAGGAGCTGGAGGAGGCGGTGGCGGAGGGGTGGGTGGACGGCCGGACGGCCGGGGAGGCGCGAGCCGAAGCCGCCCGCCTGGTCGCCGGGGCCCTCCAGGGGAGCTGGCCTCCGCTCGTGGTGAGCGAGTGGACGCTGGAGCGAGCGCGGTCCGCCGCGGAGCGCGGGCACACGTCGGCGGGATCGGGTGTATCCCGGGCGACGGAACGATCCCAACCGGAGGACTGATGCCGCACGTCGTACGAGCCCGAGCCGCCCTTCTCGCCGCGCTGGCGATCCCCCTGCTCGTGCCCGCCGCCCCCGCGGCGGCCCAGACGCCGGCAGCCAACGCGGACGCCGTGCTCCAGCGGGCGCTGGAGAGTCGCACGAAAGGCGACGCGGACGCCCGCGTGGTGGTGTTCGAGATCGCCGACTTCCAGTGCCCCTACTGCGCGTCCTTCTCCCGGACCGTGGCGCCGGCGGTGGACCAGAAGTACGTGACGACGGGGAAGGTGCAGTGGGTGTTCGTGAACATGCCGCTGCATACGCACCCGCTGGCCTGGCACGCCGCGGAGGCGGCGCTGTGCGCCGGCGTGGCCGGGGACCGGTTCTGGGCGATGCACGACCGGCTGTTCGAGGAGCAGCAGGCCTGGGGGCGCGGGTCGAATCCGGGGTCGAAGTTCGACGAGTACGCCCGCGGCCTGGGCGTTCCCATGAAGGAGTACCGGGCGTGTGTGGACGGGGACCAGGTCGCCACGCTCATCCTGCAGGACGTCGGCTCGGCCGTCGGCGCCGGGGTGACCGGAACGCCGACGTTCATCGTGATGAAGGGGCAGGAGGTCGTAGAGCGGCTGGTGGGGGTGCACAGCGCGGAGGACTGGAGCCGGGTCCTGGACGAGGCGCTGCGCTAGCGCGCGCCGGCCGCGACCGGACCTCAGCGGTCGGAGGCGCCGCGCCGCAGCCGGGCGATCTCCGGGAGGGAGAAGAGGAACGCGGTGGTGGCGATGACGGCGGAAACGATGCACCAGCGGCACCAGGCGCGGATCACCCATTCCTCGAGGGCGCTGAGGTAGACGGAGAAGAGGAACGCCACGGCGGTCAGGAGCAGGAGCGCCCAGGAGACCCAGCGCTCGCCGGCGAAGCGAGGCTGGGCGCCGGCCATGGCGACCAGCAGGATCCCGAGGTACCCGGCGAGCCCCCAGCCCGCGACCGGGATCCCGAGGAACAGCGCGTACCTGGACGCCTGGACGGTCTCACAGCCACCGCCCACCCCGCAGATGAGGCTCCCCACCAGGCCGAGCTTGTACAGCAGGAGGTAGGCGGCGACGAAGACGCCGATCAGGGCCACCGCCGCCACCACCATCCGGTTCCGCGGGATCATCGCGCCGGGCCGCCGCCCGTCCCGACGATCTCCTCGAGGATCTGGATCAGCTGGGTGCCCATCTCCTGGACGCTGCGGCCGCCGACCTGCCGGTTGTTGATCAGCACGGTCGGCGTGCTCCTGACACCGAGCTGTTCACCGAGGAGACGGTTCGCGCTGACCACGTCCGCGAAGCGGTCGCTGTTGAGGCAGCGCTCGAAGGCGCGGCGATCGAGTCCGATCTCTTCGGCGTAGCCGACGAAGTCATCCGCGGCGTTCTGCTCCAGCGACCAGCTCGCCTGCTCCTGGTACAGCTTGTCGTGCATGGTCCAGTAGTCGACGCCCTCCAGCTCCTGCTCTCCGCCGCAGCGCGCCGCCCGCGCGGCCAGGAAGGCGTGGACGTGGGAGCCGCCGAGCGGGAAATCATAGTAGACGAGCTGCGCATCACCGCGCTCGATGTACGGCAACAGCCGCGGCTTGATCCCCAGAGCGAAGGCGCCGCACGCGGGGCACTGGAAGTCGGCGAATTCGACGATCTTGGCCGGTGCGTTGTCGTTCCCGAGCTTCACCGGCGTCGCCTGCTGGTAGATCTCCTGGGCCGTGGAGGCCTGGAGATCGATCGGCTCCGTCGCCGCGCTCCTGGCTCCCCCGCCGGACAGCGCGTACGCAATGGCGATGACCCCCGCCAGCGCGATCACCCCGAGGACGATGTAGAAGATGGTGTTGTTCCCGCCGGCCTGCCGCGGGGGCGTTCCCTTCCGCTGTCGCTGCGCCACGTCGCGTTCGCTCCGTTGCCGATGAATGCCGATCCGATCCGCGCTCCAGCCCGGAAGATGCGGCCGATCGGCGCTGCACGCTACTGCCCGAGCGCCTCGATGGCGGCGACGGCCTGGCCGGTGGCGGAGAGGTCCGGCAGGACCACGTCCGCACCCGCCTCCCGCAGCTCGGCCGCCGAGTGCTTGCCCGTCGCCACCGCCACCGCCCAGACGCCCAGCGAGCGGCCACATTCGACGTCGAACGGGGTGTCCCCGATGATGACGACATCGCGGCCGCGGAAGTGAATGCCGGAGCGCTCGCGTGCCCGCTTCACCGCGATGGCGGGCAGACGGTCCCTGCGCTCGTGGTCCGATCCGTAGGCGCCGAAATCGAAGCGCTCCCAGAGCCCGGCGGCGGAGAGCTTGAGCCGCGCGCCCTCCACGATGTTGCCGGTGAGGAGCGCGACCAGGTGCTCGCCGCCGGCGTGGAGGCTGTCGAGGAGCGCGGGCACGCCGGGGAGGACGTCCACGGTCACATCGGGGAGGGCCAGCTCCGCCTCGAGCTCCCGCAGGTAGGCGGTCCAGAACCGGGCCATCCCTGCGTCGATCGCCCGGTCATCGAGCCCCCCCATGCGGAGCAGCTCGCGGGCGATCTGCGGGTCCGTCCGGCCGTGGAAGTCGTAGTCCTCGATCGGTCCCGTTTCCTGATAGACCTCGAGGAGAGCGCGGCGGAACGCGCGCCAGGCGGCGCCCCGCGTGCTGACGAGCGTGCCGTCGATGTCGAAGAGGACCAGCTTCCTCACGAATCGGCCCTCACCGCCCGCTCGATCGCCTCGGCCACGGCGTCGGCGGCCATGGCGCCGAGGGCGAGGAGACGGTCCGGCGGGAGCGGCGTGGCTGCGGCGGCCGTGGAGAGGGCGAAGGTCAGGTCGCCGTCGAAGGGCGTGTGGACCGGCGCGATCCGACGGGCCTGGCCGGCGGAGCCCGCCCGCGCGAGCCCCTGGAGCGACGCGCGATCCAGCGGCGCATCCGTGGCCACGACGCACAGCGTGGTGTTCGTTCCCGGCAGCGGCCCCGGGGCGGGGTGGCCGGAGCGGAGGAGGCGGGCGGAATCCGCGAAGCCGCCGTGCTCGTCTCGCGCGCCGGCGATGATCTTCCCTGCCCCGTCCAGGACGTCGCCCAGGGCGTTCACCACCGCGAGCGCTCCGACGACGTGGCCACCGCCGTGCACCGCCGCGGTTCCGACCCCGCCCGGCATGGCCCGCTCCGCGCCCAACCCCTTCCCGACCGTGGCACCCGTGCCGGCGCCCACCCGTCCCTCCTCGACGTCGGGACCCGCCGCGTCGCACGCGGCACGACCCATGGCCGCGTCGGGACGGCGGTCGGCGCGGCCCACGGCCAGGTCGAAGATCACGGCCGCGGGGACGATGGGGATGCGCGCGACCCCCGCGTCGAAGCCCTGGTCGCGCTCCTCGAGCCACGCGGCGACGCCGTCGGCCGCGGCCAGGCCGAACGCGGAGCCGCCCGCCAGGAGGATGGCGTCGGCCCGACCGACGAGGTGGAGGTGGGAGAGCGCCTCGATCTCCCGCGTCCCTGTGGCCATGCCGCGGATGTCGCACGCGCCGCGGAACGGGCCCAGAAGGACGGTGCAGCCGGTCGCGGCTCTCCGGTCGGTGGCGTGACCCACGCGGAGCCCCGGAACGTCCGTGATCCGGCCGCTCACGCCCCGACGCGCTCCCGGACCTTGCGGGCGAACGCGGCCAGGATGAGGAGGTTGGGATCGGTATCCGGCGCTTCCGCCTCGTGGCGCTCCGGGTGCCACTGGACACCGACCACCCAGTCGTAGTCGGTCGCCTCAATCCCCTCGATCAAGCCGTCCGTCGCCTGCGCGGTGCACCGGACGTTCGGCGCCAGGTCCTTCACCGCCTGATGGTGGAACGAGTTGATCTCCATGGTCCGGCACTCGCTCAGGATCTCGTGCAGGAGGCTGGAATCGGTGCACAGGACCTCGTGGCTGTGCTCACCCCACGGCCGTTCCTGGTAGTGCACGGCGTCCGTCCCCCACTGGGTGGGGAGATCCTGGTAGAGCGTCCCGCCGAAGTACACGTTCAGGACCTGCATCCCGCGGCAGATGCCCAGCACGGGTAATTCCGCTGCCAGCGCCGCCTCGAGCGCCCGCCACTCCATGGCGTCACGGCCGGGGTTGACCGTGCCCAGCTCCGGGACCGGCTCCTCGCCGTAGCGGGCGGGGTCGATGTCCTCCCCTCCCGAGAGGAGGAGCCCGGAGCAGCTGGCCACCAGCCTCTGGACGGCGTCCGGCTCGTGGGCGGGCGTGATCAGCACCGGCGTGAGCCCCACCCGCCCCAGCGCCCTCAGGTAGTTCGCGTAGAGGGTGACCTGAGGCTGGTGGTGCCCGCCACCGTGCGGGTCTAGTGTGGTCGTGACGGCGACGAAATCGTCCATTCGGCTCCGGATTCTGCGCTCACGGCGCGGGCGCGATCGGGCCCGCCGCTCCGCACCAGCTCCAGCAAGAGCCGTCCCACCAGGTCGTTGTCCTTCACCCCGCCGAACAGCGCGGCGCCCGGCCCGCCGGCGAAGAGCGGGACCATCTCGGCGGTGTGGCTCTCCGTCGTGTAGTGGGCGCGGAAGACGCCCATCGCGTCGCCGTGGAGGGCCAGCCCGCCCGTGGAGTGATCGGCGACCACGAGGATCAGCGTGTTGGAGCGCCGCTCCCTCTGGTAGTGGAGCGCCTCGCGGATCGCGAGATCGAAGTCCAGGACTTCGGAGATGACCTGCATCAGGGGCGCGTTGTCGTGGCCGCGCCAGTCGATCTGCGAGCCCTCGACCATCAGGAAGAACCCACGGTCCTCCCGGGACAGCACGTTCAGGGCGCCCCGCGTGAGCTCCGCGAGGCTCGGCTCCCGCGACCCGGCCGGGGGCGGAAACGTGTCGGAGAAGAAGCCGACCAGCCTCGGCACGGTGTTCGTGTCCAGGGCACGGAACTCCTCCGCGCTGGTGACGTAGGTCGCCCGGCGGGTGATCCGCGTGAGGAGGTCCACCCCGTCCGGACGCTGCGCGGGGTCGAAGTAACGGCGTCCCCCGCCGAGCAGGACCTCGATGTCGTGCGAGGCGATCCCCTCCGCGATCTCAAAGTGGTAGTTGCGGTTCGGAACGTGAGCCGCGAACGAACCGGGAGTGGCGTGGGTCAGCGACGATGTGGCGACGAGCCCCGTCGCCATCCGCCGGAACTCCGCCACCTCGAGGACCGTCTGCACCGGCATGGAGTCGGGCCCTACTCCGATCGCGCCGTAGAAGGTCCGCACACCCGTCGAGTATGCGGTGGCGCTCGCGGCGCTGTCGGTGATCCGGCTGTCGCTCGCCTCCACGTCGACCAGCCCCACCACCGGGAGGGCCTCGATGCCCAGCTCGGACGCCGACAGCTTGGCCGCGCTCCAGTACGCCACGCCGGCGCCGTCGCCGATGAACAGCACCACGCTGAAGGGACCTTCGGGTGTCTCGCCGACCACCGCGGCCGGCGGCGACGCCTGGCGCGGCGACGCGCAGGCCGCCGCGGCCAGCGTGAGCAGGATCAGAATTCGCTTCATGCGCTGGATATCTCGTTTGGGGGGATTGGCCTGAATAGAATCGTTCCCATCGAGACCGGCAACCTCACACCGCGGTCAGGAAATCCCGCACGTGTGCGGGGTCGATGTTGGCGCCGGAGACCACCGCGACGGTGGGGCCCCGTGCAGCCGCCGCGGCGATGATCGCGGCGGTCGTGGCGGCGCCGGAATACTCGGCCAGGAGCTTGCCCCGGAGCAGCAGGCGAGCGGCGGCGGCGCGGATGTCGGCGTCCTCGACCAGGACCACGTCGTCGACCAGGTCGCGGCAGTGGGCGAAGGTGAGTGCGCCGACACGTGTGGGGAGGAGGCCGTCGGCGATGCTCTCGACGCGGTCGAGGGTCACCGGCTCGCCGGCGTCCAGCGAGCGCCGCATGGACGGGGCGCCCACCGGCTCGACGCCGACGACGCGGACGCCCGGCTTCAGCGCCTTCGCCGCGGCGGCCACGCCGCTGATGAGGCCGCCGCCGCCGATGGGGACGAGGATGGTCTCGACATCCGGCCAGTCCTCGAGCACCTCGAGACCGACCGTGCCCTGCCCGGCGATGATGTCGGGATGGTCGAAGGGCGGGATCATGATCATCCCGCGATCGTCGCGGATGGACTCGGCCAGGGCGCGCCGCTCTTCGGACGTCGTCCCCTCCTGGACCACCTCACCTCCCAGCCGGCGCGTCCCCTCGACCTTGATCGCGGGCGCGTTCACCGGCATGACGATGACCGCGGGCACTCCGAAGGCGCGGGCCGCGAAGGCCACGGCCTGGGCGTGGTTCCCCGACGAGTACGTGATGACACCGCGGGCCCGCTCCGCCTCCGGAAGCCGGGCGAGCATGGTGTAGGCGCCCCGCAGCTTGAACGCCCCCATGGGCTGAAAGCCCTCGCACTTGAGACGGACTTCCGAGCCGGCGCTTTCCCTCAGCCACGGGGCCGAGAGGAGCGGGGTACGTACGGCAACGCCGCGCAACCCTCGCGCGGCGTCCCGTACCGACTCGAGGTCCACCAGCGACGTCACTCGACGTCCTCGGCCTCGGCCGCTTCGGCTTCGGCGATCTCGACGAGCTCGGCCCCGGCGGCCTCGGCCGCGCCGTCCTCGCTCCCGGCCGGCACCTCGACGGCGCCTTCGTCGTCCTCGGGGACCAGCCGGGCGACGTCCATCACCTCATCGCCCTCGTCCAGCATGATCAGCCGCACGCCCTGCGTGTTCCGCCCGATCACCCGGATGCCGCTCACGCCCTGACGGTTCACCACCCCGTTGCGGGTGATCATCACCAGCTCGTCCGTCGGGTACACCCCCTTGATCGCGACCACCTTTCCGGTCTTCTCCGTCGTCCGGATGTTGATCACGCCCTTCCCGCCGCGCCCCTGGAGGCGGTAGTCGGCGATCTCGGTGCGCTTGCCCATCCCCCGCTCCGTCACCACCAGGACGGTCGGCCCCGGCTTCGGCGACGTCGCCTCTTCCGACTCTGCGGGCTCCACCGAGTCGGCCGGGTCGACCGACTCGGGCGGGTCGACCGACTCGGGCGCGTCGTCCTTCCGGACGACGACCATTCCGGCCACGTAGTCGTCCTTCGCGCCGAGACGGATTCCGCGGACGCCCCGCGACGCGCGGCCCATCAGCCGCACGTCCTCCTCCCGGAAGCGAATGGCCATGCCCTCGTGGGTGGCGAGCATCACCTCATCGCGACCCGACGTGACCTGGGCGTCGATCAGCTCGTCGCCCTCGTCGATGTTGATCGCGTTCACGCCCACGACGCGGATGTGGCGGTACGCGCTCAGCGCCGTCCGCTTCACCACGCCCTTCCGCGTGGCGAAGATCAGGTTGAGATCCTCGCTGAACTCGCGGACCGGGACCACGGCGGCCACCGCCTCGTCCGGTCCGAGCTGGAGGAGGTTCACGAGCGGCTTGCCCCGTGCCGCGCGGCTGGCGGAGGGGATCTGGTGGACCTTGAGCCAGAAGCAGTGCCCCCGGCGGGTGAAGACCATCAGATAGTCGTGGGTATTGGCCAGGAACAGGTGCTCGACCCAGTCCTCTTCCTTGGTGTTCATCCCGACCAGCCCCCGTCCCCCGCGCCGCTGCGTCCGGTAGGTGTCGAGCGGCAGCCGCTTCACGTAGCCCGTGTGGGAGATCGTCACGACCATCGGCTCGTCGGGGATCAGGTCCTCGATGCTCAGGTCGCTGGTCTCGCCGACGATCCGGGTCCGCCGGTCGTCGCCGTATTTGGCGGCGAGCTCCGTCAGCTCGTCCTTGATGATCTGGTAGCGGCGCGTCTCGCTGCCGAGGATGTCCTCCAGGTCCTCGATGGTGGCCAGGACCTGGGCGATCTCCTCCTCGAGCTTCTCGATCTCCAGCCCGGTGAGGCGGGCGAGACGCATGTCGAGGATCGCCCGCGCCTGCCGCTCGCTGAGCTCGAACTCCGACATGAGCGCCTCGCGCGCCTGCTCGGTGTCGGGGGCCGCGCGGATGACCTCGATCACCCGGTCGATGTTGTCGACGGCGACCTTGAGGCCCTGGAGGATGTGCTCCCGCTCCTTCGCCTCCCGCAGGTCGTGCTCGCTGCGGCGGACCACCACCTCGTGGCGGTGCTCGACGAAGTGCTTCAGCAGCGTGGCCAGGTTCATCACCTTCGGCACGCCGTGGTCCAGCGCGAGCATGATCACGCCGAAGGTGGACTGCATCTGCGTGTGCTTGAACAGCTGGTTCAGCACGATGTACGGGATGGCGTCCCGCTTGAGCTCGATCACCACCCGCATCCCGTCCCGATCACTCTCGTCGCGCAGGTCCCGGATGTCGGTGATCTTCTTCTCGCGCACCAGCCCGGCGATCTGCTCGATCATCCGGGACTTGTTCACCATGTAGGGGATCTCGTCGACGATGATCCGGGCGCTCCCGTCGTCATCCTCCTCGATGATGGCGTTCGCCCGCATGATCAGCCGCCCGCGCCCGGTCTCGTACGCGTCCCGGATCCCGTCCCGGCCGTGGATGTAGCCGGCGGTGGGGAAGTCGGGCCCCTGGACGTACGTCATGAGGTCCGCGGCGGAGGCCTCCGGGTTGTCGATCAGGTGGACGGTGGCCGCGACGATCTCCCGGAGGTTGTGGGGCGGGATGTTCGTCGCCATCCCGACCGCGATCCCGGCGGCGCCGTTGACGAGCAGGTTGGGGAGCCGGGACGGGAGGACCACCGGCTCGTCCCGCTGGTCGTCGAACGTGCGGGTGAAGGCGACGGTCTCCTTGTCGATATCGGCCAGCAGCTCGCCGGCGATGGCCTCCAGACGCGCCTCGGTGTACCGGTAGGCCGCCGCGTTGTCGCCGTCGATGGAGCCGAAGTTCCCCTG
>JAHWKI010000241.1 GCA_019347975.1 Gemmatimonadota bacterium | reverse complement strand
ACTACGTGGGCGGGTTCAAGCGCGCGGACATCGAGGAGCTGCTCGAGACGATGGAGAAGAACTACATCGGCTGGGCCAACTACCTGGCGCCGGCCATCATGGCGAACGCGGAGAGGCCGGAGCTGGGCGAGGAGCTGGCGGAGAGCTTCTGCTCGACGGACCCGGTGATCGCCCGCAGGTTCGCGGAAGTCACGTTCCTCTCGGACAACCGGGCCGACCTCGCCGCGGTCGCCGTGCCGTCGCTGGTCCTGCAGTGCGCCGAGGACATCATCGCGCCGCGCGAGGTGGGGGAGTACGTCGCCGCGTCCATGCCCGGCAGCACGCTCCGCTACCTGGACGCCACGGGGCATTGTCCCCACATGAGCGCTCCGGAAGAGACGATCGCGGCGATTCGGGACTACCTCCGCGACACCGGCTGACATCGGCCCCGCCGTGCCGTCCGCCGACCACGATCTGCTGAACGCCGCTCCCGCCGGATTCCTGTCCTTCCGGGATGACGGCGAAGTCGTGGCGGTGAACGACACGCTGCTGGACCTGCTGGGGTACGACCGGGAGGAGCTCATGGGGCTCCACGTGGAGCGCCTGTTCGGGATCGCCGCCCGGATCTTCTATCAGACGCACCTGTTCCCCCTGGTCCGTATGCACGGCGGGGCCGAGGAGATCTACCTCGAGCTGTCTTCCCGCGAGGGTGAGCGGATCCCGGTGCTGCTCAACGCCCGCCGGACCGAGATGGACGGCGAGCCGGTCAGCCACTGTGTGGTCATCCGCGTCCACGAGCGGAAGAAGTACGAGGACGAGCTGCTGCGGGCGAAGAAGGCGGCGGAGGCAGCGCACGCCGAGGCGCGGGCGGCGAACGAGGCGAAGTCGCATTACCTCCGGAGCGTGAGCCACGAGATCCGGACGCCCATCAATGCCCTGCTGGGCTACGCGGACCTGCTGGAACTGAACGCGGGCCGGCCCATGGGAGAGCAGCAGCTCGGGTACGTGGAGCGCGTCCGCCAGGCCGCGCGGCACCTCCTCCACCTGGTCAACGACGTCCTGGACCTGGCCAAGATCGAGTCCGGGGCCATGGCCGTCGAGGTCACGCCGGGCGAGCTGGGGCCCGCGGCCGACGCCGCCCTGGCGCTGGTCGAGCCGCAGGCGCAGGAGCAGGGCGTCCGGCTCGTCCGGCCGGGCACCCCGGATCCGGGCCGGTATCTCGGCGAGCACGAGCGCGTGGTCCAGATCCTCGTCAACCTGCTTTCGAACGCCGTGAAGTTCACCGATTCCGGAGGAGAGGTCGAGCTGGACTGGAGCCGCGTCTCCAAGCCCGACGACGGGGCCAGCCTCGACGGCGCGGGGCCCTGGCTGCGCGTACGAGTAGCGGACACCGGCATCGGGATCCCCGGGGACCGCCTCGATGAGGTTTTCCAGCCGTTCAAGCAGATCATCGATTCCGGCCGCGCCCCTCGCACCGGCACCGGGCTCGGCCTGGCCATAAGCCGCGAGTTCGCCCGCCTCATGAACGGCGACATCACCGTCCGCAGCGAGCCTGGCACCGGCTCCACGTTCTCCCTGTGGCTGCGCACGGGAGACTAGAGCAGGGCGCCGCGGTGCAGGCTACAGCGACTGGAGCACCTCGGCATGCAGCGCACGGGTTTCCGGCGACGGCGGGACGCCGAGCTCCTCGGAGATCAACGTGCGGCAGCGCTCGTAGACCCGGAGCGCCTCGGCGGCGTTCCCGGCCGCGGTGTGGGCGCGCATGAGGAGCCGGTACCCGGTCTCGCGGAACGGCCGGAGGCGCACGATCTCACGGGCCGCTTCGACGCCCAGCGCGGCCTCGCCGTTCCAGAGGTACACCTCCGCCCGGCACTCCAGCGCCCGGACCAGGATGGCGGCCAGGCGATCACGCTGACCCTCGAACCATTCGCCGTCCTGGCCGGGGAGGAACGGCCGCCGGGCGATGTGGTGGGCCACCGCCGAGGGACCATAGGCACCGCCCGGGTCGCCTGCCCCGAGCGCCGCCTCGGCTTCGTGGATGCTGTCCATCGCCACCTCGTGGTCCACCCAGCTCCCGCGCGGGAGGTGGAGCTCGTAGCAGCCGTCGGAGGTCCGCAGGGCTTCGGCGCCGTCGACGCCGGTACGGGCGAGCAGCCCGCGCAGCTTGCTGACGATCGCGCTGAGCGCCGTCTCCCACGCCTGCGGGCGCTCCGCCGACCAGAGCGCCTCGGCCACCGCGCCCCGGGCCACGGGTCCGTCACGGTGCCCGACCATGTACGCGAATGCGGCCCGGCCCTGCTGGCCGGGAAAGTCACGGGGCCCGAGGACGACGTCGTCTCCCTCGATCGTGATCAGCCCCGACAGGTGGATCCGCAGCATTCCGCTCCAAGGTTTTTCCAAGCGTCCGCCCGGTGATCGCCAACCCCCGGGATGTATACTGGGTTCGTAGGCAGCACGACAACGATCTTCACTTCGAACGGGAGGACAGATCATGGCGACGAAGCAGGTGAGCTGCGACTGCGGCAAGACGATCCGCGAACAGGGCGATGACGAGCTCGTCAAGGCCGTCCAGAAGCACGCGCGGGAGGTCCACAAGATGGACCTGACGCGGGAGCAGGTCCTGTCCATGGCGCAGCCGGTCTGATGCCGCGCACGCCGCGCTCACGTGCGGCCGCGGCCTTCGGACTGCCGCTGGTCCTCCTCATCGTCGCCGTCTCCGGCGATCGGCCCGCCCACGCGACGGAGGCGCCCATGACGAACGCGATCCTGGTCCACGTCACCCACGGCCCGGAGCATCCCACGCGGGCCGCCCTGGCCTTCGCCGTGGCGCACGCCGCGCTCGAGCAGGGCCACACGGTTTCCCTCTTCCTCGCCGGGGACGCCGTCCAGCTCATGCGCGACGGTGTGCTGGACAACCTCGCCGGGCTCGGCACGGGCAATCTCCGGGAACTCTACGACGGCATCGTCGAACGCGGCGGTCGGGTCTACCTGTCCGGCGGATCGAGCAAGGCGAGGGGGCTCACCGCCGAGGAGCTCGCAGGGAAGCCCGTGGAGATGGCGGGGCCGGCCCGGCTGGTCGAGCTGTCACTGGAGCACGACCGGATGTTCACGTACTGACGCCCGCGGTCGGCGAGAGGCGAGCCGTGGCTCCCGGTTCGGTGACGAGCCGTCCCCGGTCGATCGGCAAATTTTTCCTGCTGGAATTCCGACACCTCGCTCGCGCGTCGGCACTCGGGTTCTGTTCGCGGGAATTGTTGCGGAAGCCCTGCAACAATTCCCGCGAACACAACCCATCACACGCGCGAGGGGAGCCGGACTCCTCCTCGTCGGGGACCGCCGACGACTTCGCGATCGTTATCGTCCCAGGAGCGCACGTGTCTCCCGGTCGATGGCCGACGGATAGACGTAGCCCAGATCGCGCGCCACCGCGCGGGCAGCGCGGCTGAACAGGTCGATCATGGCCTGGAGGGCGTCGCCGTGGCTGCGCAGGGTCGGTCCGGCGTAGGTGGCATCCAGGATCTCCCGCTCCTCCGGCTCGAGCAGCCAGCGCAGGCCGCTCCCCCGGACGCCGACGCTCTGCTCCCACCGCCGCTCGACCTGGACATACCACTCGATCATCGGGACGAGGCAGCGCCAGCGCAGCACGGCCTCGAGGCTGTAGCGCGCCGGCAGCAGCTCGCCGCGTCCAACGTGCTTCGCGACGTACAGCGTCTCCCACCAGAACTCCTCGACCACTCGCCGATACTCGGCGCCGCTCGGGGGCCGCGGCACGTACGCCATGGTCGACGGCGGGGGGAGCCGGGCAGCCACGCGCTCCGGGTCGCAGAGCACCCGGTAGCCCGCTGCCAGCCAGTCCGGCAGGGCGCCCTGTTCGGCGATCCGACGCAGCAGCTCGATCCGCGACAGCGTGAAATCGATCCGGTGTCCGCCGCGGTACTGCACGAGGCGGGTGGGGACGGTCTCGGCCCGGTGCTCGGTCGTCTCGCGGAAGATGATGACCGGACGGCCGAACGTCTCCAGCCAGTCGTCATGGTGCGCCAGCCGATGGCCCGGGACCAGGAAGAGCACGACGTCGTGGTCCGAGAGTCCGTCGCGGGCGCCCTGAGGCGATGCCCGCGAGCCGATCAGCAGCGCCGCCCGGACGGCGGGCTCCCCCTGCGCCCATTCGGCGATCCGACCCCCGAGGGGGTCGAGGGATGAGGTCTCGTGATGCATGCGCGTATGCTAAGACGAAGAGCGCCGGGAGGCTACGGCTGCCGACGAGGTGTATCTTCCCCGCCATGGAGATCTCCGACACGCTCTACGCCTCCTCCCGCGACGACTGGCACCGCTGGCTCGCCGCGCACCACGCGGACCGCTCGGAGATCTGGCTGGTGGGGTACCGGAACTCGACGGAGAAGCCCTCCGTCCCGTACAACGAGGCGGTGGAGGAGGCGCTCTGCTTCGGGTGGATCGACAGCATCCGGAAGCGCCTGGACGACGAAAGCTACGCCCAGCGCTACAGTCCGCGGCGCCCGGGCAGCCCCTACTCGCAGACCAACCTGGAGCGGCTGGCGCGACTAATCGAGCGGGGGCGGGTGGCGCCGTCGGTCCTGTCGGCTCCGGGCGAGGTACGGCCCGAGGCGTACCGCGTGCCGCAGGATATCGAGGCAGCGCTACGGGCGGATCCCGCGGCGTGGAAGCACTGGCGGTCGTTTTCCGCACCGTACCGTCGCATCCGGGCCGCGTACGTGGACAGCGCCCGGGACCGGGTGCCGGAGGAGTTCCGGAAAAGGCTGGACCACCTGGTGCGGAAGACGGCCGAGGGGAAGCAGTTCGGCTACCATATCGAGGATTTCTACTGAGATGCGCTCGCGCGTTTTCGCGCCTTTCGCGTTTTCGCGCGATGAAAAACGCCGGGGGCGGCGCCCTCACCACCCCCGGCGCTCTCTCCTCAGAGGACGACGATCTTCATGTCGCCCTCCTGTTCGGGTCCCGGTACCGGGGCGTCATCACCCACACTCCGAGTACCCGCAGGTCATGCACTTCACACAGCCC
>JAHWKI010000050.1:5840-18891 GCA_019347975.1 Gemmatimonadota bacterium | reverse complement strand
GATCCTGGCGAGCATCGCTCGCTTCTGTGAGCGGACTTCCGCCTCAGGACACTAGATACGGGCTCGCAGACGCTCGCCAGAAAGACCGCGGGGGGCGCTGCCGATCTCTACTCGTGAGGCGGGCGGTTTCTGGTTTCTAGCTCGCGCAGCGAGCGGTACCTAGCCCGCGCAGCGGGCGGTTTCTAGCTCGCGCAGCGGGCGGTACCTAGCCCGCGCAGCGGGCGGTTTCTAGCTCGCGCAGCGGGCGGTCTCCTCAGACTTCTATGGTCAACCCGTCGTGGGCGGGGCGGATGTGGGGGGGGAGGTCGCGCTCGAGGCGGGCGTGGGAGACGCGGTGGGTCAGGTGGGTGAGGAAGGTGCGCTCGGCGCCGATCTCGAGGGCGAGCTCGACGGCTTCCTCGACGTTCAGGTGCGTGGGGTGCGGGTTGCCGAACCAGAGGGCGTTCAGGACGAGGGTCCTGACCCCGGTGAGGGCGTCGCGGGTGCCGGGGCCGAGGGTCTTGGCGTCCGTGATATAGCCAAGGTCCCCGACGCGGAATCCGAAGGAGGTCATCGGGCCGTGCTGGACGGGCAGGGCGAGGAGCCGGAAAGGGCCGATGGAGATCTCCGCCAGGGGCTCGAAGGTGCGGAGGGTGAGCTCGGGCTTTGTGGTCCCCGGGGGCGGGCGATAGTCGGAGAAGATGTAGGCGAAGCGGGAGCGGAGGGTGGCGGCGCACTCGGCGGAGGCGAAGATGTCGAGGCGGCGGCCGCGGTGGGCGGAGACGGCCCGGAGGTCATCGACGCCGTGGATGTGGTCGGCGTGGCAGTGGGTGATCCAGATCCCATCGACGGTGTCGACGCGCTCGCGGGTGAGCTGGAGACGGAGCTCGGGCGGCATGTCGACGAGGAGGGTCGAGGCGTCGTCGCGGAGGAGGACGGCGTGCCGGGTGCGGTGGTTGCGCGGGTCGTCGGACGTGCACACCTCGCAGCCGCAGCCGATGACGGGGACGCCGAAGGAGGTGCCGGTGCCGAGGAAGGTCAGCCTCACAGGATCTCGACGCGGATCATGTTGGTGGTCCCGCGGACGTGGAACGGCACGCCGGCGGTGACCACAGCGCGGTCCCCGACGTTGCCGACGCCGGTGCCGATGATATGGCCACGGGCGCACTCCAGCATGTCGGCGTAGGTCGGGTCGCCGGGGAACCGGCACAGGACCGGGATGACGCCCCAGACCAGGGCGAGCTGGCGGTACGTGCGGAGGTCGTAGGTGACGCCCAGGATCGGCACGGGGGGCCGGTAGGAGGAGACCAGGCGGGTGGTGGAGCCCGTGCGGGTGAAGGTCACGATGGCGGGCGCGCCCAGGAGCGACACGGCCTCCACGGTGGCGGCGGCGATCGCGTGCTCGGTCCGCGTGGCGCCCGCCCGGAGGTGGTTGAGGATGGGGACGTCGTAGTGCGGGCCCTGGACGAAGGCGCTGGTGCGCTCGATCTCGCGGGAGATCCGGGCCATGGCGTCCACCGCCAGCGCCGGGTGCTTCCCCACCGCGGTCTCCCCGGAGAGCATGACGGCGTCGGTGCCGTCGAAGAGCGCGTTGGCCACGTCGCTGGCCTCCGCCCTGGTGGGGCGCGAGTTCTCGATCATCGACTCGAGCATCTGCGTCGCCGTGATCACGGGGCGGGCGAACAGGTTGGCGTACTGGATGATGCGCTTCTGGGCGACCGGGACCTGCTCGAACGGGAGCTCGACACCGAGGTCTCCGCGCGCCACCATCACGGCGTCGGTACGCTCCAGGATCTCCTCGATCCGCTCCAGCGCCACGTCCTTTTCGATCTTGGCCACGATCAGGAAGTCGGACGGGATGAGCTCCCGAAGCGCCTCGAGGTCCTCGGGCCGCTGGACGAAGGAGAGCCCCACGTAGTCGACGCCGGCATCGACCGCGACCTGCAGGTCCTCCCGGTCCTTGGCCGTGAGCGCCGGTGCGCTGACGGCCACGCCCGGGAGGTTGATCCCCTTGTTCGAGAGCAGGACGCCGCCGCGCTCCACGACGGCGTGGACGCGGGGCGGATCGGTGGCCAGGACCCGCAGGTCGAGCTTGCCGTCATCGAGGAGGATGCGGTCCCCGGCGGTGAGGTCCTCCGCGAGGGCGGGGTACGTCGTGGGGAGCTGGGCGCCCGTGGCCTTCCCCTCCGGCGCCAGCACCACCTCGGCACCGACCTCGAGATCGAGGGGCGCGGGGAGAGTGCCGATGCGGATCTTCGGACCGGCCAGGTCGGCGAGGACGGCGATAGGCCGGTTCAGCTCGCCGGCCACCTCCCGGACCCAGGCGATGATCTGGCGGTGCTCCGCGTGGTGCCCGTGGGCGAAGTTCACCCGGATCACGTTCACGCCGGCCCGGCAGATCTCCGCGATCCCCTCCCGCGTCCCCGTCGCGGGGCCCACGGTGGCCACGATCTTGGTCTTCTGTGTCTCGGTCATCGCTCCTCGCTCCACACCACGTCTCCCCCCACGACGGTCAGCACACACGCCATCTCCAGCAGCTCCTCCGGAGTCGCGGCCAGCGGGTCCCTGTCCCAGGCGACGACATCGGCGAACGCTCCGGGCTCCAGCCGCCCCTGGCGTGGGTCTCCGGCGGCCGCCGCCGCGCCGATGGTGTACGCCGCCAGCGCCTCGGCCGCGGTGATCCGCTCGTCAGGAACCCAACCTCCGGCGGGCTCTCCCGCAAGGTCCCGCCTCGTCACCGCGGCGTAAAGCCCGTGCCGCGGGTCCGGCGGCTCGACCGGCGTGTCGGAGCCGAACGCCAGCGTCGCCCCGCCCGCGGCCAGCGAGCGGAAAGCGTAGGCCGTCCGGGCCCGTGCGCCCCAGTGGCGGTCCGCCGCGCGCCAGTCCGTCATCAGGTGGGACGGCTGGACGGAGCACACGATCCCCGCCGCACCGGCATCCGCCAGGCGCTCCGGGGCCACGAGCTGGACGTGCTCGATGCGGTGTGGCACCGGGCCCTCCAGCGCCCGCCCCTCCGAGGCGAGGACGTCCAGGGCGAGGTCCACGGCGGCGTCCCCGATGGCGTGGACCGTCATGGCCAGCCCCGCGGCGGAGCCACGGCGGACGGCGTCCCGGAAGTCCGCCGGCGGGAGGGTCGAGAGGCCCCGGTCCTCGCTGCCTTCGTACGGCTCGCGCAGGAGCGCGGTGCGGGAGCCGAGGGCGCCATCGAGGAAGATCTTCACGCCGCCGATCCGGAGCCGTTCGCCACCGAAGCCGCTCCGGAGGCCCAGGCGGATGGCGTCGTCCAGCCCGGCGAGCGGGAGGGCCTGCAGGACGCGAAGGGCGAGCCGGTCCGCGGCCCTGAGCGCCTCGAAGATGCCGAGCGAATCGGGCTCGACGCAGTGGACGCCGGTCACGCCGACGCGGTGCAGCGCGGCCTGGGCCTCGAGCGCGGCGGCCCGGCGGGCGCTCTCGGCGGGTGCCGGGACGGCGCCCAGGACGATCTGCTGCGCGTTCTCCCGCAGGATCCCGGTCGGCTCCCCGTCGGCATCGCGCTCGATGCGGCCTCCCGGCGGGTCCGCGGTACCCGGTCCGACCCCCGCTCGCCGGAGCGCCTCGCCGCTGGCCCAGACGGAGTGCAAGTCGTGGCTGCGGAGGAGCACCGGTCGACCTGGCACGAGGTCATCGAGGAGGCGGCGGTGGGGCGCGTCGGACCAGCCGTGTGGCTCCCAGCCGCCCCCGAGGATCCAGCCGGCGTCGCCCGCCTCCGGGCGAGCGGCCTGCTCGGCGACGGCGCGCGCGGCGGCGGCGGCGGAGGGCGCGGCGGCGAGGTCGAGACCCCGTCGGGACAGCGCCCATTCGATGAGGTGGACGTGCGCGTCCGTCAGCCCCGGGGTGAGGGTGTGGCCCGGGAGCTCGATGACCCGGGCGTCGGAGGCGCGGCGGCGGAGATCGTCGAACGTGCCCGTAGCCTCGACCCTTCCCCCGCGGAGGAGGAGGGCGTCGCCGGGTCGGCGGCTCGGCGCGTGGATGCGCTCCGCGCGCAGGAGGAGAGCGCGGGACGGCTCGGGATTCAAGGTCCGTCGGTGCCCGGGTCGGTGGAAAAGAGTCGCCTCAGGCCGTACCTTGTCGGCGCCCGAGGAGTCGAGCGGAATACACGACGGCGGAGATCGTATCCCAGCGGTGAAGCGCGCGCAAACGGCAAACACCTTGCGGGCCGCGTCGTCCCGATGCGCCTGATCGAGAGCATGAGAGAGCTGGAGGCGCTCGCGACGCGGCTGGGTCGGGAGCGACTGGTGGCCGCAGACACCGAGGCCGCCGGCTACCACCGATACGCCGACCGGCTGTGCCTGCTGCAGCTGTCCACCCGGGACGAGACCTGGCTCGTGGACACCCTCGCCGTCGGATCGCTCAACCCGATGGCGGACGTGTTCGAGGACCCGGCCATCGAGATCATCTTCCACGACGCGGACTACGACCTCCGCCTCCTGGACCGTGACTTCGACGTTCACGTCAGCGGCCTGTTCGACACGAAGATCGCCGCGCGCTTCGTGGGGGAGCGGGCGTTCGGCCTGTCCAGCCTGCTGGACGGTCTGCTGGGGATCACGCTGGAGAAGAAGTTCCAGAGGGCGGACTGGGCGAAGCGGCCGCTGAGCGCGGAGATGCTGGAGTACGCCGCCATGGACACCCGCTACCTGCCCCAGCTGCGGGATCGCCTCAAGGCGCGGCTGGAGGCGATGGGGCGCCTCGCCTGGGCGGAGGAGGAGTTCCTGCTGTCGGAGCAGACCTCGTGGGACCCGCCACCGGAGGAGGACTCCTCCTACATGAAGCTGAAGGGGGCGCGGGACCTGGACCGCCGCGGCCTGGCGGGGCTCCGGGAGGTCCACCGCTGGCGGGAGGGGGTGGCGGAGGCGCGCGACGTGGCGCCGTTCCGCGTGCTGAACAACGAGCCGCTGGTCGGCATGGCGGCGCGGATGCCCCGGACCGTCGCGGAGCTCGAGGCGGTGCCGGGGCTGTCGGAAGGGAACGCGCGACGCTACGGGAAGGACCTCCTGGCCGCGCTGGACCGCGCGCGCGCCGTCCCGGCGGCGGAGCTGCCCGAGTGGCCGCGGGGTCCGCGTCGTCCGCCGCGCGATCCGGAAGTGGACGCCCGGGCGGAGAAGCTGAGAGCGGTGCGCGACCGGGCGGCGGAGCGGCTGGACCTCGAGGGCGGGTTCCTGATGCCGCGGGCGCAGCTGGAGGAGCTGGCCCGGAAGCGGCCGAGGGACCGGGCCGGGCTGATGGAGATCGAAGGCGTACGGAACTGGCAGGTCGAGGCCATCGGCGATGAGCTACTGAAGGTGCTGAGCGGCGACGGTCCGAACTCGAATTGAGATCTCGGAGGGGATATGGGAGCAGACATTGTCGAGCGGGATGACATTTCCGTCTATCTGGTCGCGGGCGTGCCGAAGAGCTTCAAGCGGAAGCTGCAGAAGTACGTCGAAGCGGAAGCGAAGGAGAAGGGCGACGTGTACATGCTCGACGACGAGCTCGCCGAGTGGGTGATCGCCCGGATCCGGAACGAGAAGCGCGGCGGACGGGACCGTACGCCGGCCACGGCGGCGCTGTGGCGGGCGTTCTCGGCGCTGAGCGCGGCGCGCTACCACCTGCAGCACTCGCCCGCGGAAGAGGAGCGGGTCCGCGAGCTCCGCAACCAGGTGGAGGAGATCTGGCGTGAGCTGAGCCCGATGTTCGAGGAGGAGCCGGAGGAAGGCGCCGGGGAAGACGAGGGCGCGGAGGGCGAGGAGGGGGAGAAGGCGGAGACCTAGAACAGGAGCGAGAGCCCGAACTGCTTCGTCGCGCCCAGCGGGCCGAGGGCGCGGTACGCGAAATCGACGGCCACACGTTCCACGCGCACGCCGCCGCCGAACACGAGCCTCGAGTACGCGTCGCCGCCGGCGCCCCTCGTCTCGTAGCCGACGCGCGCGTCCGCCCGCAGCGAAGGCGAGCCCGCGCCGATCTCCAGCCCGACGCCCAGGCCGTTCCGCTCCTCGCGCCTCCGCCCCTCCACCGCGACCAGGGCCTGGAGGGGGCCCATCGCGCGGGAGAGGCGGGTGCCGACCCGCAGGGTGGTGGGGAGCGGGGCCGCCCGACCCGCCTCCACGGCGGGGCCCAGGTTCTGTACGGCGATGCCCACCGCGAGCCAGTCCACGGGGGTCAGGAGCGCGCCGACGTCGGCCGCGAACGCGTCATCGGTGAGGCCCGCCACGTCCAGTCTCAGCCACCGCCCGGCGAGGCCGATCCGCAGCGGGCCGGTCACGAGCGCGTATCCCGCGAGGGCCGTCACCTCGCCCCCGGTGGCGGTCTCGCCCGTGGGGACGCCGACGTTCGACCCGCCGTCCTCCTCCAGCACGTCCACCTCCCCGTAATCGACGAATCGCAGGGATACGGCCGCGGCCCCGCCGAGCGCATCGAAGCCGAACGCCGCCGCGCCCGCGACGACGTCCACAGGAAGCGTCTGGTACGTCGCCGCGGCCCGGACCGCCGCGACCCCGGTGGCGGCGGGATTGAACTCCACGGCGAAGGCGTCGCCGACCGCGGTCATGGCGCCGCCCAGCGCGAGACCCCGGGCGGACGGGGCGAGGCGGAGCACGACGGTTGCCGCGGAGCCGGCGCCCTGCCCCGCCACCGGGACGGCGGTCAGGACGAGCCCGGCGGCCATGAGGACCAGCGGCCTGTTCATGGCCGCGCCACCAGGATCTTCCGGAGCACGCGCCGGTCCTCGAACTCCACCACCAGGACGTACGCTCCGTTGGCGACGGGCGCGCCGGCGTCGGTGTCCAGCCCCCAGATGGTGCCCAGCGGGCCGATCTCGGCGCCGCGGAACCCCTTCACGCGCTCGGCGACGAGGGTGTAGACGGCGACGGAGCGCGGGACCCGGGCGTAGCCGATCACCAGCGCGTCTCCGCGCACGGGGTTGGCCGAGAGGCTCACGTCCTGCCCGGTGCCCGCCAGCCCCTCGGGCCGGAGCCGCCGGGCGGCCGCCGCGGCGTCGAGCTTCCCGGCGCCCCACACCGGATGCGGGAGCTGCAGGGGGACGAACGCGTCGGTCGCGGCCGAAAGGGTGATCAGGTCACGCACCGCCTCGGGCGTCAGGTCCGGCTGGATCTGGAGCAGGATCGCCACGGCCGCGGCGAGCTGAGGGGCGGCCATGCTGGTGCCGAACAGCCCGACGTGGACGGAGTCCTCCTCGATCAGCCACTGCGCCCTGTCGAACAGCGTGGCGTCACGGGAGAGGGCGGAGATCAGGACCTTCCCGGGCGCCGTCACGTCCGGCTTCTGGACTCCATCCGTGCGGGGGCCGGGACTGCTGAAGAAGGCGATGTCGCCCAGGTCCTCCCGCAGGGCGAACACCTCCGGCTCGCCGTCGACCGCGATCCACGCGTGCTTGGTGACGTGCGCGCCGGCGGCCAGCACACGGTCGGCGCTCGCGGGGACGCCCACGAGGAACCGGTTGCTCGCTCCACCCTCCAGCCCGGGCGGCGGGCCCCGGCCGTCGAGCGCAAAGCCGGTGATCCAGAGGTGGTAGGCGCCGTCCGCGTGAACGGCCCGGGGCGACACCTCCAGCGCCCACCGCCCGGGGCTGGGAGGTGGCGCCCCGCCGTAATTGGCGAGGGCGAGCAGGATGGCGTGGTCGCCGTTGCCCGGGTCGGGGCCGTCCACCGCGTTCAGGACGGCGATGGCCCCGTCCGGCGTCTCGACCAGAGCGGAGTCGCCCGTCGGCACGGTCACCGCGTGGCCGCCGGGCGAGCGGATCGTCAGGGCGAGGGAATCGGCGCCGTCGTACCACAGCTCGAGAGAGACGCCGAGGGGGGCCGCCCCCTCCACGGGCGTGTACGGCGGGATGACGACCGCGTGCCCCGGCCCACCGGCGACGCCGGCGGCGTGGTTCGGTCCGTTCGCGACGGGCGGGAAGGTGTTCCGGTGGTCTCCGGTGTTGCCGCTGCCTGACACGAGGATGCGGCCGGGCCCCACCAGGGCGTCCAGCGCCCGTTCCAGGAGCGTGGTCCCGTCGTGCGGCCCCTGCGCGGACGAAAGGCTGACGTTCACCACCGCGGGGCGGCCCAGCGCCGCGGCGCGCTCGAAGATGTAGGCGACGCCGTCCACCAGCCGGTCTGTGGTGAAGGAGAAGTCTCCGCCCTTCACGACGATGAGGTCCGCTCGCGGCGCGCCGCCCGGGAAGCGGTACGCCGGCAGCCCCCTCCCCGTCGCCGAGCCGTCCCCCGCCGCGGTTCCCGTCACGTGGGTGCCGTGGCCGTTCGCGTCCCGCATGGGACAGCCGTCCCCGTCGATCAGCGGCGGCGTGCACTCCGCGCCGTAGTCCAGGGTAGCCGATCCGACCGCGCCGGGACCGTCGCCTTCCGCCGTCTGGTCCCAGGCGTACAGCACCCGCGTGGCGCCGTCCGGCCGGAGGAAATCCTCGTGGTCCAGGTCCAGCCCTGAATCGTAGACGCCGATGATGACCCCCTGCCCCGCGAGCCCTTCCCAGCGGTCGCCGACGCGGCGGCGCAGCGCGTCGAAGCGGGCGTCGGAGACCGCCGAGTCGTTCCGCACCGCGGCCGGCGGTGCGGCCGCACGGCCGAGGTCCGGTGTGGAGGGGATCAGGGCCGCGGCAGCCTCCATGCGGCGGACCGCCCCCTCTCCCAGAACGGCGGGAACGGCGTCGAGAGGGAGCCGCGCGGTGACGATATCCCCGACCCGGGCGCCGATCTCCGCGCCGTGTCTCCGCAGGGCCGCCTCGCCGCCGGGCGCGACGAGCACGAGGGTCCGGACCCAGGTCCCGGCGGCGCGGATCTCGAGGGCGGCCCCGGCCCCGATCCCCGAGGACACCGCCCGGACGCGGTTATCGGGCAGCGCGGCGGCGGGCGGCCCGCCGGCCACGGGCGCGCCGGCTCCGCGGCTCATGAGGAGGAACCGGAGAGCCGGGTCGGCGCGGGAGAGGTCCTGCGCGTGAAGTCCCGATGGAAGGACGAGGAGCGCGGCGGCGAGCCACGCGGCGGGGAGTCGTGTCAGGGGTGGTCTACTCCGGCCGCGGGTCGAAGCCGAAGGTGTAGTAGTCGCTGGGGCGCCCGGTGACGCTCTCCGCGGCGCGTCCGAGCGCCTGCAGCGTCTCCTCGTCCTCGCCCACCCCCTCGGCCGCGCCCCGTATGGAGCGGAGGATCTCCCGGACATCGTCGGGACGGAGGAGGACGTACGAGCGCGGGTCGTCCGCGTCGCCGCGGCGGTGGACCACCAGGTCGACCCGGTCGGTCCCGGCCGACAGCTTCCACACGTCGGCCGTCTTCTTGAGCAGCTTGTCCGACGTCTTCACTTCCGCATGGACCGCCTTGACCAGACGCTTCACGTCGCTGTCGGTGCTCTCTTCACGCCGGCGCCCGTACCGCTTCGCCAGCTCCTGCGGGTCCGCGTCCTCCGCCCTGGACACGGCGGTCTTGAGCAGAGTGCCGACCTGCGCGTAGATCCCCAGTACCAGCGGGACGGGGTCGATCGGGATGCGCATCCGGCAGTCCTCCGTTGGGTTCCGAGCGTCGATGGCCGCGTGCGGCGGCGCGGTCGGTGCAAGTTTGTCGAAGCCCGGGCCTTCCGTCCAGTCACGGCCTCGAAACGGGGTGGCGTGGGCGTCGGTCCGCGCCCATCTTGCCAGCCGCCCCGGGAGGGGCCGGACGGAGCCTAACGGAGACTGAGATGAAGCGGATCACGATCGCGGTGCTGGGCCTGCTCGTCGGGACGGCGGCCGGGTGCAAGGACATGGGGCTCGACGGCAACATCCCCCTCGAGGAGGCGCAGGACCGCCCCCCCTCGGCGCTGGTCGCCGCGGTCATGGCTCCGGTGGAGCCGGTCAGCGAGCGCCTCGTCGTGGACGGCCGGCTCTGGATCCCTTCCGGCATCCCATTGACCCTCCAGGAGTCCGACGTCCGGGCGGTGGGCTCCGCCACCGGCCGAACCGTCTACGCGCGCCGCTGGGACGAGAGCCCCTACGACGCGCTCTTCGTTCGACTGGCGGCCGCCGACCCGTCCGCCCCCGCCGGGGCGGTGAGGACCGGCGGCGGTGAATGGATCGAGCTCCGGCCGGTACGCGGACGATCCGGGCGGGTGCCCGGCGAAGGGGAAGGTGCCGCGGCCGCCCCGGCGCCGGCTGGAGAGCACGGGGGCCACTGACGGAGTGGCCGACGGACGCCTCAGGCGACGGCCGCCCGGATCGCTTCGGCGGTGACGCCGCGGTGGGAGGCGTTCCACACGGGCTCGCCCGCCCGGACCACGATGGCCTGGGGTGATTCGTGGCGGATTCCCAGCCTCCGCTCCACTTCCCGGGCCAGGCTTCGCTCGCGGATCACGTCCAGGAGGTAGACGGGGGTGCCGGGGCTGGCGTCGACGAAGCTCCTCACCTCCTGCGCGGCAATGGCCGAAAGCCCGCACAGCGGGCTGTGCTTGTAGATCACCGCCACCGGCTCGGCGAGCGCCCCGTCCAGCTCGTTCTCGTCCCGTACCCGCCGCAGCGCGTCCGTATTCATGCCCGCAGATCGGGCAAGTGCGGTGCCGCCATCACGAGCTCACCCTTCGCCGCGCTCGACATCGAACAGGACGCTGTCCACCCCCCGCTCCGCCTCCGTTTCCGGCTCCGGCTCCGCGCCCGTGGCGGGTGGGAGCGAGGGGGGCTCGGGACGGCGCTCGAGCAGGCGCTCCAGGAAGAGCTGCTGGTCCTCGACGCGGTCCAGCCGTGCGTCGAGGCCGGCGAGCAGCTCCTGGAGGCGGTGGAAATCCTCCCGCGTGGGTGTCTGGCGGGGGACTGCGTCGCGACGGCCGAGCACGCCGAGCTGCTGCAGCCCGATGGCGAGCCCCAGCACCCCGGCGATCACGATCAGGAACAGGAACAGGCCTATCACGGGCACTCCTTCCGGTGGTCGCTATCGACCCCGAAAGATACGACGACGCGCTCCGATGCTCTACCGCCCGGCGCCCCGGCGAGTGACGTGAGGCTTGCGTGGAACCGGGTCGGAATGGCATCGTTGCGGGTCGGTCCTCCCCGATCCCGCCGCCCTCACCCGGTTGCCACTGCCATATTCCCCGGCGACCGGAAGGAAGCCAGATGACGTTCAAGCCATCCGCCCACGGCTGGGCCTTCGATGACGCCCTCACCGTCCAGGGGCCGGATCTCGGCCTCGGGGCCACCCCCGCTTTCCTCCGCCTCGGAGGCGGGATGTGCTGGGCCGCCCTCGACCGTTACCTCGACGGTCGGGCCGTCCCCGAGGTCACATCGCCGCCGGCGCCCGACGCGCCCCTCCACGCGGAGCTCCGCCGCCGGCAGATCGCCGCGCTGGACTCCGTCTGGCCGCGGCTCCGGGAGTGGCAGCGGCTACCGGACGGGTCGTGGCGCGACCAGATCCGCGTCCCCCTCACCCCCGGCCGCCGCGACATCGCCTCGCTCACCCGCAGGGAGTGGCCACGGATCCGTCGCGAGCTCCGCGCCGGCCGCCCCGTCCTCCTGACGCTGGTCGAGCACGCGGACGGCTACTCCCGCGCGAGCGCGGCGCGCCAGGTGCTGGCCTTCGACCACGCCCGCACGGGCACCGGCGTCGTGCTGTCGGTCTACGACCCCTCGCGCCCCGGCGATGACGAGGTCCGCCTCGCCTTCTCCCTCCGCGGCCCGCTTCAGGCTCGGCTGACCGGGGGGCATGCCGTCCGCGGCTTCTTCGCCGTCCCCTACGACCGGACCCCCGCCGCCTCCCTCGGCGGAGAGACCTTCGCGCACCGCTCCGTCCTCGGCCTCAACCGCAAGATCCACGGGAAGCCGGCGGCGACCGGAGCACGCAGGTCGCTCCACGTCGTCGCACGCGACGACGACGGGGGGCTGCTCCACTTCCACCGGCGCAACGGCCGGCACTGGGAGGGCTCGAACGTCACCGAGCGCGAGGAGCTCGGCGCACACGAGCTGCACTCCGACCCGGCCACCATGGCCGGTCCCCGCGGGATCGGCCTCCACGCCTTCGGCCGCAACTACGTCGGCGACCTCCTCCATTTCCGCGCCTCCCGCCGCCGCTGGCGCGTCACGAACCGCACGGACAACCGCCGGGCGGGGCCGCGCTTCCGCCTCGAAGGCAACCCCGTCCCCACCCAGCTTCCCTGGGGCGGCGTCTGCGCCGTCGGCAGGGGCAAGGACGGCGCCCTCGTCGCCTACTCCTTTCAGCCGTTCCGCGGCTGGCGGGCCGAGGAGGTGCCCGCCGCCGGCGGCGGCGCCATCGCCGGCGATCCGACCGTCGTCCGCATCGGCCCCGTCGCCCACGTGATCGCGCGCGGCAGCGGTGGAAACATCCTGCACTTCGAGCGCACGAACGCTGGCTGGAGCGCCGGCGATCTGAAGACGCTGTGCCCCGGGGTGGAGCCGGCGACCGGCGCCCCTGTGCTCATCGTGCACGAGGGGCGGCTGCATGTGCTCGTCGCCGGCGGAACGGGGCGGCTGCTCCACATGGAACGGGATCCGGACGGCCAGTGGACCTCGGCCGTGGTGGCGGAGGGGATCACGGGCGATACGGCGGGCGCGCGGGGCCCCGGCGGGATCCACGCGTTCGCCGTGAAGGAGGGCGGTGGGCTAATCCACGCCTGGCGGTCGGGGACCGAGTGGAAGGTCGAGGATCTGCTGGAGACGCGCGCCGGGCTGTCGGCCGAGGCGGCACCGGCGTCGGGTCTCGCGGCGTGGGGGAGCGACGAGGAGCTGCGGGTGATCGGGAGGGGCGGGAGTGGCCTGGTGCACTGGGTGTGGCGAGCGGACACGGACTGGGTGGCGGGGCCGATCGCCGAGCGGGCGCGGGTGACGTCGGAGCACGAGCCGCAGGAAGATCCTCTGATGATCAGCGACGCGGCCGGGAGCTTCCACGTGTTCGGGACGGACGGGAGCGGCACGGTGGTGCACCTGGAGGCGGTGGCATGGAGTGCTCCGGGAGCGGAGCTCGCGCGGCCCGCGCCGCTCGCTGCGCCCGCGAAGCCGGCGGTCACTGCCCCCGAGAAGCCGGCGGTCACGGCCCCCGCGAAGCCAGCTGCGCGGCCGCAAAAACAGAAG
>JAHWKI010000050.1:0-5740 GCA_019347975.1 Gemmatimonadota bacterium | reverse complement strand
GAAGCCGGCGGTCACGGCCCCCGCGAAGCCAGCTGCGCGGCCGCAAAAACAGAAGGCGACTCCCAGACCGGTCCCGAAGCTCGCGATCGAGCGGCTGGCGCCGGAGGAGGAGCCGGCCCCGCCGCCTCTGCCGCTGCTGGACGACCCCGTCGCCCCGCCAGCGGCCGAGGAGGGTGCGGGGGGGAGCGATCTGCCGTTCCTGAACCTGGAGCCGGAGCCGGACGAGGCGGCAGCCCCCGAGTGGACGAGCACGTCGGCGAAGAGGCCGGCCGCGGCCGACGGGGCCGCGGCGGAGCTGGAGCCGCTGGATCTGGAAAACATGGCGAGCTGGATGAACCCGTCGTCGACGCCGAGGGAGAGGCCGGACCCGGGGGCGTCGGAAGAACTGCCCCCCGAATGGCCGGATCTCGACTGAGGCGAAGGGGCCGAGCTAGAGAATGCCCAGTCGGAGCCCGGCGCCCAGGATGACCGCGCTGCGGAGCCCCGGAACGCGCTCCCCACGGATCTCGAAGACCGGGCCTAAGCGCGGGTGGAGGGTCCAGGCGGCGCCGACCCCGAGCAGGTAGGCGAGCCCGGTCTGCTCGGAGAACCCGACGCCCAGGCCGGCGACGAGCCATGGGTGCACGCCCCGGGTGCGGAACTCGTCCTCGGACAGCGGCAGCGTGAGCCCGCCCCGGATAACGACCCCGTCGTCGTTACAGGGGAGCGCGTCGTCCAGGCATCTGAGGTCGGGCCTCCGGAAGTAGTCCACCTGCACCCATGGTCTCGCCGCGGCTCTGCGATTCAGCGCGATGCGGCCGCCGATCTCCACCATGTCATCCGCGAACCGGATCGTCCTCTCCCCTTCCCTGATGCTGAACCCGCTCCAGGCGGTGGAGAGGATCGCGGGTGGATCCCCGTCGGCGTCGCCATCCCTCTGGGCGTGAGCGCGGCCCGGAGAGAGGGCGATGGTCAGGGCGGCGGCGAGGGCGAGCGCACAGTGCGCGGCGGGTCCTCGTCGGACGTCGCGTGTTCTCATGGGCTCCTCAGGTGCGACGAGGGGCGAAGCGGAGTCCCGACCAGGTCGAGTCGATCGCGCAGATCTTGAAGTCGACGAGCCCCGCGGCGAGCCCGGCGCTCCGGACGTCGCTCTCCGAGAGGTCGGTCTGCATGCCGGAGCTCTTCTTGGGCCACGCGAGCCACAACCCGCCGGTCTGCGCCTCCCGCTGCATCCGGCCGATCCGCTTCTCGAGATCGCGGCGGGACCGGAGGAAGCAGAGCGTCATCTGCCGGCGTCCTCGCAGCCCGCGCCGGATGATCGCGCCCTCGGGGAGCGGGACGAGCATGGATTCGATGCCGTCGGGGGCATCGACGAGGCCGACCACGTCCCCCGGACGAATGCCGAGCTTCCTGGGCAGCGGTGTCCCGGAGTAGCCGGCAGCGGCGCGGCTCTCCCCCGATCCGGTCACGCGGCGCCTCCGTCGCGCACGTCGAACCGCAGCCACGCGAGGCCCGGCTCCACCCGCTCGGCGGACCGCCGGACCAGGCGGCTCCCGGCGGGGAGTCGCGCCCCACCCGACCACGACGGATGGCCCTCGCCCGCGATGGCCGGGTGGACCAGCAGGCTGACCTCGTCGACCAGTCCCTGGCCGAGGAGGTCTCCCGCCCGCTCTTCGGCGGCGCCGACGATGCGGGCACCCGGCCAGGTGCCGGCAAGGCGACGCAGGGCGTCGTGGTCCGGGGTGAAGCCGGCCGTTCGCCCGTCCAGGCTGACCGCCACGTGGACGACGACGCGCGGGCTGCTCACGCCGGTGCGCTGACGTACAGAGAGATCGCGGCCTCCCCGGAGACCCGGGTGCGGGCGCCCGGAGGGAGACGGTGATCGACGGAATGCTCGAGTGCCAGCGCGGATGCGAACGGGACCTCCAGCCACAGCTCCACCACCCGCTCCGTCTGCCGGGACCCGTAGGGGGGATCGGCCAGGGCGATGTCGTAGGCGCCCGCGGGGAGCCGCGCCGCGTAGCGCAGGGCGTCCTGCTTGAAGATCCGCGTGCTCCGGCTCGCCCGGAGGGCGGCGACGTTCGCCTTGAGGGAGTGGAGCGCCGAGGGGCCGTTCTCGACGAAATCCACGGAGCGGGCGCCGCGGGAGAGGGCCTCGAGGCCCACGGCACCAGTGCCGGCGTACAGCTCCAGGACACGGGCACCCTCGAGCCGCGGGGCGAGGATCTCCATCCACAGGACGCGGACACCCTCTGCCGTGGGCCGAACCCGGCCGGCCGGCGAGGTCAGGTCGCGCCCCGCCCAGCGGCCGCCGACGATGCGCACCCCGCTTCAGCCGTCGCCGACGGCGGCAGCACGGATCGCGTGCTTCTTCATCCCCGTCTCCGTCGTAGTTTCACCGAACATGATCTTCCGACCCGCTACCCGTCTCGCCGCGATCGGGAACCAGCACGCTGCAGCAGGTGACCCCCGCCTCCGCGCGCGCGAGCTCCGAGACGTCCACCTCGGCCACGGCGAGACCCAGGCGCTCCAGGCGACGGCGCGTCCGCGGCGCTCCGGCCGCGACGAGAACGGCCTCACCGGCGCGGAGCACGTTGGCCGCGTACGGCTCCGACCGGTCCACCTCGACGACCTCCGCGTCTGCGAACGCCGAGGCCGGAACCCACTCCGGGTTCAGGAGGAACGTCCCTGCGGCCGGCGATGTGACCGCCGTCTTGAGGTGCAGACAGCCGCTCACCGGCACCACCACCACCGTGTACCCCCGCGGCCCGAGGACCTCGCGAAGCCAGCCGTGGGCCACCTCGTTGGTCCGGGCCGAGTCGCCGACGAAGAGCGTCCGGCCGTCCAGCAGCACGTCGCCCCCGTCCAGCGTCGCGGGAGCGGGAACGCGGACCACGGGCCGATGTCCTGCCAGCGCTTCCGCCACCCCGCCCACCTCACCGCGCCTGGAGGACGCCCCCGGGCGGGTGATCACCGCCACCTCTTCCAGCACCACCGCCGTGTCCTCGATGAAGACGCCGTCCGGGTGCTCGGGAGCAGGGGCCACGCGGCGGATCTCGAAGCCGAGGCGGCGCAACGCCGCCTCGTACGCCCCGTGCTGGGCGCCGGCCCGCCCGGCATCGATCGGCTCCCGCTCGAGGTGCGTCAGCTCGCACTCGGCGATCCGGGGGCTCACGGCGCGGGTAAGGGCGATCGGCATTGGGAATGGTTGCGCCCCCCGGGCGCATGACGCAACCCGGGGGTCCGGCTAGGATCCCGCGATCAGCCGGGCCACCTCGTCCACCACCCTCCCGGGCTTCACCGGCTTCACCAGCACGGCGTCCGATACGGCCCGAGCGGCCTCGACCTCGTGGTCCAGCGCGCGGGACGTCACCACCAGCAGCCGCGTGTGCTCGAGCCTCGGATTCTTCCGGACGTCGCCCGTGAAGGGGGAGTGTCCCGGAACCTCCATCGGAAAGTCCCCGATGATCACATCCGGACAGCGCGCATCGGCGAGGGACAGGCCCTCGGCGCCGGTGGGGGAGCTGATCACGTCATAGCCGGCGTGCTCCAGGGCGTCACGGAGGATCGTTCTGCTATCCTCATCGCTGTTCACCAGGAGGACGAGCGGTGGTCTCATAGGTCGAAGTTCGGATCGTTCTGGCCATTTTACTTTGCTTCACGGCTCTGCTTCTTCATCAACCTTCGTGCCGCTGCACGGGGGGCGGCGTTGGCGCTCCGGCTGCGGGTGCTCTATGGTGTGGAACGGCGCGGCGCCCGGGTGGGGAGGAGGGGTGTCGGGCGGGAGGGGAGCACGGAGCTTGCAGCCGGGAGCCGCCGAGGGTTGGACCAATTCATCATCGAGGGACGGTCATGGCACGAGAGACGGGCACGGTAGTTCGGTTCATGGACGACAAGGGATTCGGCTTCATCCAGCCGGACCGGGGCGGCAAGGACGTATTCGTCCACCATTCGGCCATCGAGGGGTCGGGGTTCAAGTCGCTCTCGGAGGGAGAGCGGGTGGAGTTCGAGCTGGTGCAGGACCCAAAGGGTCCGAGAGCCGAAGGCGTCAAGCGAGTCGACGAGTAGCGAACAGTGCGCGGCGGTCGCGCCCCCGCGTCCGCCGCTGCACTTTCCATCCGGCCTTCAGGGGCCGGGCCCCCCGGCGCCAGCGAGCGGCGGGCGAGCTCGAGCGAGCGAGAAAATCCGGCGTCGCCGGCGGTGCTGGTCAGACGAGCGGCCGGGCCGGCCGGTGCCCGCGAGTTTCAGCTCTCACCGCCCATTCCTTCCCTCATGGCTTCCCTGATCTCCCGCGGCCCGAGGTTCAGCACCTCGCCGAGCTGCATGAGCAGCCTGGCCTCCTGCGAGTGGAGCTCGCGGTCGGCACCGCAGACGCGGTAGGCCGCGGCCACGAACCTCCGCCGGGAGGACTCATCGAGGATTCCGGCCAGCCGGGCGATCCGCTCGAAGGGGTCGGCCGGGTTTCGACGCTTCACCGTGAGCCGCTCTCCCCCGCCGGTCTCCGGCCGATGGGTGTAGTGGCGGACGGCGTCCCGTGCGACCCGCTTCTCGACGGGCCGGACCGCCGAGTCGGAGAAGACCACGCCGGCGAGAACGGCCTCCAGCGCGAGCTCGTCCTCGGAGCGGACGTCGCGGGCCGCGGCCGGGTCCATCGTCGTGATTTCGACGTCGTAGATGGCGCCGCACTCGTCGCAGGCGACGAGGGTCTGCTCAGCCCGGGTGGGGAACAGCGGCCGGCCGAACAGCGCGAGGTAGGTCCGGACCCCGGTGCCGGTGTAATCGCGCTCCCGGTCACAGCGGGGGCAATGGAACGTGCCGCCGCCCACCGGACGGAAGCGCCACTGGCTCTGGAGGAGGGGGGCCATGTGCCAAGATGTGACGGAACCGGCCGTGGCGGAAAGGGCGGTGGGATCAACCGGGGAGGGGCGGCGCCTCGATGCCGGCCTTCCGGAGCCCTTCCAGGTGCGTGGCCATGGCCGCGGCCATGCGCTCGCGGGCCTCGTCCTCGGTGGCGGCCGTCGCGATGCAGCCCGGGAGGTCCGGGGACCACGCGCTGAAGCACTTGCCCGTGCTCTCGACCACGACGCGCGGCCCGCTCACCGGGGCAGCCCCGCGTACTCGACGACGGACGCTTCCGTGTCGGGGCCCAGCTCGTCCCCGTGCCCGCCGGCGACGGTCACCACGCCCGTCTTCTTCTTGTGGATGTACTGGCGAACGCCCTCGCCGGCGCTGCCGAGATACCAGCCGTCATCCTTCAGGGCCTTCAGGAGGTGGCGTACTTCCATCGTTCCTCACTTTCTGCGGATATAGAGGACCTTCTCCACCGTCGCGTGGATCTCGCCGTCCGCGTCCTCAAGCTCCACCGTGTAGCGGCGCTCCGTGCGGTCCCCGGAGGCGGGTACCGCGGCGCGGATCGCGGCCAGCTCCTCGTCGCTTACGACGAACCGGGCGTGGAGCGTGGAGCGCCCGGGGCGCCGGAACCGGATCGTCGCCTCCCGGTCCCAGACAATGTAATCGGGGCCGAGGCGTTTGATGAGCATGATCATGTAGACCGGATCGACCGCGCCGTACATGCTCCCGCCGAAGATGGTCCCCACGTAGTTGCGGGTCCTCCAGCTGAGCGGGACGCGAACGCGCATCTCGGACCAGTCGCCGGCGATGAACGTGATCCTCGCCCCGGTACCGCGGTAGGCGGGGAACAGGTTGAAGCCGGCTCGCACGAGGCGCGATCGGAGGGTCTCAGTCTCTGGCATACTCTCGA
>JAHWKI010000049.1:3024-18977 GCA_019347975.1 Gemmatimonadota bacterium | reverse complement strand
ATCTCGTGCGCCAGCGACGCCGCGAGCTCCGCCACCGCCTCCAGCCGCTCCGCCCGACGGTTCAGCGCCTCCGCCCGCTTCCCGTCCGTGATGTCCTGCAGCACCACCGTAACCCACGGATGCTCGTCCCGCTCCAGCGTCGTCGACCGGAGCCCCAGCACCCGCAGCTCCGGCGTCGCGCGCGTGTGCGTCTCGTACCACCGCACCGGCGCCCGCCGCGCCAGCGTCCGCTGCACCACCGAGGACATCCCCGGCGCCGCCCGCTCGATCTGCTCCAGCGCCTCCCGCCCCAGCCAGTCCCGGGAGCGCATGCCCAGCAGCTGCTCCGCGGCCGGATTGATGTAGCTGAGCCGCCCCTCGTCATCCACCGTCACCACCCCCGTATCCAGCGTGCTCAGGATATCGCTCGTGTCCAGCCGCAGCTGCCTCAGCTCCGACTCCACCGCCCCCAGCGCCGTCCCCGTCCTCCGCACCCGCTCCCCCAGCCACGCCGTCACCAGCGCGATCGTGCCGAACAGGACCATCCGGATCAGCACGTCGGCGCTCAGCCCCTCGTCCGCCGCTCCGCTCCCCAGCGCCGCACCGAGCGCACCTCCCCACATGGCATCCGCGAAGTACATCAGCGTCGCCAGCGCCCCCACCAGGAACCCGCCCCGCAGCGGAAGCAGCAGCGCCCCCTCCGCGATCACCAGCACGTACAGTGGCGCGAAGTCGCTCTCGCCCCGCCCCGTGATGTGCACCACCGCCGTCACCAGCAGCACGTCGAACAGCGCCTGCGCGTAGAGGAAGTTGTCCCCAGCGCGCTGCTCCGCCACGTGCGTATACCAGAAGCTGATCGCCGTGAACCCCAGCGACAGTACCAGCATCAGCGCCGCCACCAGCGTCGTCTCCGGCGCGATCTGCGGCTGCGTCCACACCAGCAGCGCGCCCGCGAAGATGCCGCCGGCCAGCGTCAGGCGAGCGAGGTAAAGCCAGCGGAGGAAATGGGGGCCGAACATGGCCCGAACGGTAGCGAGGCCCCTTGCACACTGCAAGCATCTCGAATTGCATTTTCCAACAAGCGCGACGGGCGATCGGGCCGTCGAGGCCCCACCGGGCTCCCGGGCGAGAAGAGCAGTGGTGGTTTGACGGGCGATAGTGCCGTCGAGGCCCCACGGGCTCCCGGGTCGAAAAGAGCATTGGGGGTTTGATGGGCCATAGTGCCGTCAAGCCCCCACAGGCTCCCGGGCGAGAAGAGCAGTGGTGGTTTGGCGCTGGCACGGACGGAGCCTGGAACGAAGGCGGCTCCGGCGACGGGGCCGTTCGGGCCGGGCGCGGGGAACATCGTTGGGCGGCAAGACGTTGGGCGAGTGACGGGGCGAGCGAGTGGGAGGGGGTTGGTATACGCTTTGCGCCGCGACGCGTTGAGAGAGGGAACAATACGCTGGAGTCGGCGGTCTTCGTGGAGAGGGTCGAGGAACTCGTTCGCGCGGCTGTGGCGGCGCGGCATGATCGAGAGGACGGCAGGGGATGCTACAGAAGCTGACGGCGTGGGTGCTCGGGATGGTGCTGGTGGTGGGCCTGACGCCGGCGGCGGCCTCGGCCCAGTACTTCGGTCGGAACAAGGTGCAGTACGAGGAGTTCGACTGGCGGGTGATGGACACCGACCATTTCGACTTCCATTTCTATCCTGAAGAAGAGGAGCCGGTCAGCGACGCGGCGCGGATGGCGGAGCGGTGGTATACGCGGCTGTCGCGCGTATTCAATCACGAGTTCCGGGACGTGAAGCCGATCGTGATGTACGCGAACCATCCGGACTTCCAGCAGACGAATACGACGGAAGGGCAGCTGGGGGAGGGTACGGGGGCGTTCGCGGAGTCGTTGAAGAAGCGGGTGGTAATGCCGCTGACGGGGATCTACGCGCAGAACGACCATGTCCTGGGCCACGAGCTCGTGCACGCGTTCCAGTACGATGTGGCGGAGCGATTCGGGGCGATGGGCCAGCAGGGGATCGGGAGCCTGCCGGGCTGGTTGATCGAGGGGATGGCGGAGTACCTGTCGGTGGGGCGCAACGACCCGCACACGGCCATGTGGCTGCGGGACGCGGCGCTGCGAGGGGACCTGCCGACGTTCAGGCAGCTCACGTCGGACCCGCGCTTCTTCCCGTACCGGTACGGTCAGGCGCTGTGGGCGTACATCGGCGGCCGGTGGGGGGACCGCGCGGTGACGGACCTGTACAAGTCGTCGCTGCGGCACGGCTGGAGCGCATCGGTGCGGCGGATCCTGCGGGTGACGCCGGAGGAGCTCAGCAACGACTGGCTGACGTCGATCCGGGAGACGTACCTGCCGCTGATGCAGGGGCGAGAGCGGGCGGAGGAGATCGCGCAGACGGTGATCTCGCCGGAGATCGACGCCGGTGACATGAACATCGGCCCGGCGATGAGCCCGGACGGCCGCTGGGTGGCGTTCTACAGCGAGCGTGAGCTGTTCGAGGTGGGGCTGTTCCTGGCGGATGCGAGGACGGGCGAGGTGGTGAAGCGGCTGGCGAACAGCCAGTCGGACCTGCACTTCGACGCGCTGAGCTTCCTGAGCTCGGCGGGGGCGTGGTCACCGGACGGGCGGCGGATCGCGTTCACGGCGTTCGCGAAGGGCGATGAAGAGCTGGCGATCGTGGACGTGGAGAGCCAGCGGGTCGTGAAGCGGGTGCGGATCAGCGGGGTGGGCTCGGTCACGACGCCGTCGTGGTCGCCGGACGGCCGGACGATCGCGCTGTCGGGCAACATGGGGGGCGTGTCGGACCTGTACCTGGTGAACGTGGAGTCCGGAAACGTCGAGAAGCTGACCGACGATCGCTATGCGGACCTCCAGCCGTCGTGGTCCCCGGATGGCACGACCCTGGTGTTCGTCACGGACCGGGCGGGGACGAACTTCAGGACGCTGGAGTACGGCCCTCTGACGATCGGGCTGATCGACGTTCGTACGCGGCAGATCGAGATGCTGGACCTGTTCGACGGGGGGAAGCACATCGATCCGCAGTACTCGCCCGACGGGCGGTACGTGTACTTCATCAGCGATGCGGACGGCTTCACGGACGTCTACCGCACGGAGCTCCAGAGCGGGCGGATCGACCGGATCACGCGGCTGGCGACGGGGGTGAGCGGCGTGACGAACACGTCGCCGGCGCTCTCGATCGCGGCCCAGACCGGGGACATCATGTTCTCCGTGTTCAGCCAGGGGAACTTCAACATCTACCGGATGGACGCCGCGCAGGTGGACGCGCGGGCGGAGCCGGTGGTGGAGAGGTTCGCCGGCCTGCAGGCGGCGGGAGTGCTGCCGCCGGTGGAAGGGGTGACCCGTGGTCTGGTGGCGAGCTACCTCGAGGATCCGCTCCGCGGGATGCCGGAGGCGGTGGAATTCCCGGTCTCCGATTACAGCCCGAGGCTGGCGCTGGACTACGTGGGCGTGCCGACGCTGGGCGGGTCGGTGGGCGGTCCGTTCGGCGCCGCGATCTCCGGCGCCGTCGCGACATTCTGGAGCGACATGCTCGGGAATCGGCAGCTCATGGCGGCGGTGCAGGCGAACGGCGGCGTCAAGGACATCGGCGGGCAGGTACAGTACGTGAACCGGGGCGGCCGGGCGAACTGGGGGGTGTTCGGCGGCCACATTCCCTACCAGCTCGGCTTCTTCGACCCGCGGCGCGGCGACCCCCAGACGGGCGCACCGGACACCCTGGCGCTTCAGATCTTCCGGATCTACCAGAGCCAGGCCATGGGGCTGTACGAGATTCCCCGCTCCCGGACCCGCCGGTTTGAATTCAACGGCGGCTATACCCGCTACGGCTTCGGACTGGAGGAGCTGCAAATCCTTCTGGACCCGGTCACGGGTCAGCAGGTCGGGGAGGAGCGGAAGGATCTGGACCCGGGGGAGGCGATCGGCCCCGATTTCGGTGAGGACCTGAACATGGTGACGGCTTCGGCCGCGTACGTGGGCGACTGGTCCTTCTTCGGGTTCACGTCGCCCGTTCGGGGTGGGCGCTTCCGGTTCGAGGTCTCGCCCATGTACGGCGACCTGACGAGGGTGAACGCCCTCGCCGATTACCGGCGGTACTTCTGGACGTATCCGTTCACGTTCGCGTTCCGCGGCTTGCATTTCGGCCGCTACGGGCCCGATGCGGAAGGGGGCAACCGGCTGCTGAACCAGGAGCTCTTCCTCGGCTACGAGACACTCGTTCGGGGCTACGCCCGGGAATCCTGGTCCTTCGCGGAATTTGATAGTCGTCCCGAACGCTACGCGCGGCTGTTGGGGTCGCGCATCGCCGTCGCAAACGCGGAGGTTCGGGTTCCGCTGTTCGGGGTCCCGGAGTACGGGCTCATCAACTTCCCGTTCCTGCCCACCGAGCTGTCGGCCTTCTTCGATGTGGGGGTGGCCTGGAGGAGCGATGAGGCCCCCACGTTCGCCTGGAACGAGCCCACCGCCCGGATTCCCGTCGCCAGCGCGGGCGTCTCGACGCGGGTGAACGTCCTCGGCTTCATGATCCTCGAGGCCTACTACGCCTATCCCTTCCAGCGGCCGGAGAAGGGCTGGCACCTCGGATTCAACCTGGCGCCCGGCTGGTAATCCCGGGGGCCTGACCGAAGTCGAAGGAGGCGTGGGTCCCGAAAGGGCCCGCGCCTCTTTCTTTGGGCTCGCTCCGGTGGAGTCTACAGGATGGGCGCCAGGGCGACGTAGAAACGCTCCCTGAGTCGATCCAGCGCCCCGCGAGCCCGGACCTCGTCCAGGGATACCTCGTCGGCGTACGCGAGGTCTTCACGGAAGAGATCTTCCATGTGTCGGGCGATCGCCTGGTCCCGGATCACCACGGAGACTTCATCGTTCAGGACCATGGAGCGGTTGTCGAAATTGATGGTGCCGACCGAGCTCCAGACCCCATCCACCACGAGGGTCTTGGCGTGGACCATGGTGGGAGCATAATGCCAGATTCGGACGCCGCCCTCCAAAAGCTCTTCGTACCCGGCCAACGCCGCGTGATAGGTGGACGGCCGGTCGGTGTTGCGTCCGGGCGTCAGGACGCGAACGTCCACCCCGCGCTCCGCGGCCTGGACCAGCGCTTTTCGGAAGTGGTCGTCCGGGACGAAGTAGGCGTTGGTGATCCAGAGTCGCTCGCGGGCGCCGGCGATGGAGAGCATGAAGAAGCGCTCGGCGTTGGTGCTGCCGAGGCTCGGCGCGTCGTACATGAGGCCGGCGGTGATCGCGCCGGGTGCACCGTTCCCGGAGTCGGGGAACACCCGCTCTCCCATGAGCAGCTCACCGGTAGCCTCGACCCAGCTGGACGCGAAGGCGGCCTGGAGCTGGTTCACCAGCGTCCCCTTCACCCGCACGCTGGTGTCCCGCCACTGGTCCTCGTGCCGGCCATCCCCTGACCATTCGTCGGCGATGGCGAAGCCCCCCGTGTACGCGACGACACCGTCGATGACGACGGCGCGGACGTGCATCCGCTGCTGGAACTTGTAAAGGGTGTTCCAGCGGAACGGACGGAACACCGAGACTTCCACGCCCGCCTCGCGGAGGCGATCGAAATACTCATCCGGGACGCCCGCGGAGCCGTAGTAGTCATAGAGGAACAGGACGCGCGTGCCCGCCCGTGCGCGCCGGATGAGGATCTCGGCCAGGCGGTCGGCGAGCTCACCCGGCTTGAACCAGAATACGTGCCACGTGATCAGATCGCGCGCGGCTTCCAGGTCCTCCCAGAGCCGGCCGTAGACCTGGTCACCGTTCGCCAGCACCTCGACGTGGTTCTGGTGGGTGATGGTGGTGTTCGTGAGGATCGAGAAGCTCTCGAGGAACGTCTCGTGACCGACCGCGCAGTACTCCTCGTGCTCTCCGATGAGGCAGACGCTCTTTATCGGCGTGCCTCGCGTGAAGAACGTGAAGACGACCAGCCCGAGGAAGCCGAGGATCGTCGCCAGCACGATGGTGGAGATCATGAGGCGAGCGCGGGGAGCAAGGTTCGTGCGCAATGCCGCCACGCCGGCCCTCTTTCCGGCATGAAACCCGCCGTTAAGTTGCGGCATGCACTATCACCTGATCGGGATCGCCGGCACGGCGATGGGCTCGCTGGCGGGGCTCCTTCGGGAAGCCGGCCACAGGGTTACGGGATCGGACGAAGGGGTGTACCCGCCGATGTCCACCATGCTCGAGGAGCTCGGGATCGACTACGCGACCAGCTTCGATCCGGCCAACCTCGAGCCGCAGCCGGACATCGTCGTCGTCGGGAACGCCATCTCCCGGGGGAACCCGGAGCTCGAGGCGGTCCTGGACCGGCGGCTCCACTACACGTCCGGGGCGGCCACGATCAAGGAAGAGTTCCTTCGGTCCCGCACGGTGGTCGCGGTAGCGGGGACCCACGGCAAGACCACGACGACCTCGATCCTCGCCTGGCTCCTCGAGGCCGCGGGACTCCACCCGTCGTTCCTCATCGGCGGCGTGGCGGAGAATTTCGGGACGTCATTCCGGCTGACGAACTCCGACATCTTCGTCATCGAGGCGGACGAGTACGACACCGCCTATTTCGACAAGGGCCCGAAGATGTGGCACTACCTGCCGCACATCGCGCTGGTCATGAACCTGGAATTCGATCACGCGGACATCTACCGGGACGAGATCGCGTACCGGTTCGCGTTCCAGCGCTTCATCAACCTCGTGCCCCGGACGGGCAGCCTCGTCCTCGGGTGGGAGGCGCCGGCGCTGCGGGAGATGGCGGCGAAGAGCCATGCGCCCGTGGAATCCTTCGGCATCCGCGCTTCGGAGTCCCCGTCCGCCCGGGAAGGCCACCCCCGGTGGTACGCAGACGGGATCGAGTACGGCGCGAAGGGGACCGTCTTCAACGTCTATCACGACGGCGAGTGCCTGGGCGACGTGGAGACGCCGCTCTCCGGCGCCTTCAACGTGCGGAACTGCCTCGCGGCCATCGCGGGCGCTACGTCGGCGGGCGCCTCCTGGGATGGGATTGTGGAGGGCCTGCGGACCTTCCGCTCGGTCCGCCGCCGGATGGAGGTCAGGGGCGAGGTCCGCGGGATCACGATCATCGACGACTTCGCCCATCACCCGACGGCCGTTCACGGCACCATCGAGGCGACCCGGCAGCGGTTCGGTGAGCGCCGCCTGGTCGCCCTCTTCGAGCCGCGGAGCTATACGGCTCAGCGGCGGGAGTTCCAGGAGCCCTACCGTGAGGCGTTCCGGGGGGCGGATCGGGTGATCCTGGCGGGGCTCTTCCACCCCGAGCGCTACGACGAGACGACGGGGATGAATCCGGAGGAGCTGGTGGCATCGATCCGGGACGACGGCGTGGACGCGCGCTACATCCCGAAGGTGGACGACATCGTGTCCACGCTGATGCCCGAGCTGGAGGAGGGAGACATCGTGCTGGTGATGTCGAACGGCGGGTTCGGCGGAATCCACGAGAAGCTGCTGGCGGCGCTCGAAGACGGCGCGGGCTGAGCCGGCCGTCGGTCGCCAGCGCTGCGGCCCTCGCTCTATTCGCCCGGAGGGGGCGGGCGGCCCACGAGGTCCTCGACGATGTGGAGGACCGACAGGGGCCCGATCGGCTTCTCGAGATACCGCTCACACCCCGCGTCCAGGGCCCGCGCTCCGTACTCCCGCCTGGAGCGCGCCGTCAGCATGATGACCGGGATATGCCGAGTGCTGGCGTTCGCCTTGAGAGCCTCGCACATCTCGATACCGCTCATGCCCGGTAGCATGAGGTCGGCCAGAACGACGTCCGGCTCGTGTTCCTCGGCCAGCCGTACCCCGTCTTCTCCGCTCTCCGCCCACAGCACGTCGAAGCCGTTGTACCAGAGCAGCTTGCCGTAGATCGCCCAGTCGTGGCGCTCGTCCTCGACCGCGAGGACCAGCTGTCGCTTCCGCCCCGCCGACACCGCGGGGTGGCGGAGCTCTTCGGATGTTTCCGACGCCTGCATGTCTCGGCCCATCGACCCCGGGGAGTTGGTCGGCGCGCGCACCTGCGATTCACGTGGTGGATCGCGCGCATTCTCCATGCCGTCAGCCCGCCGAATGGGTCTATTCGGCGGCGGGTCGGTCGGCTGTGCCGGGGTAACGCCTGGAAACGGTCAGGTGATAGACGGGCTGGGCGCGCTCCAGCAGCGCCTGGAGACGCCCCTCCTCCTGCATGGCGCGCAGCACTTCGCCCAGGACGGCCTTCAGCTCCTCCGATCGGTCGCTCGCCACCCCGGCGAGGGCCTCGCGCGCCCGCTCGACCGCCCATGTGCGGAGCTCCGGATCGCCGGGCAGCCGCGTCTCGAGCGCGGCCAGGGCGGGCGCAGTGGTCGCGGGAGGGGAGAAGAGGTTGTAGGCCACGTCGACGGTCGTGCCGAACTGGTGTGAGCTGGTGCCGCGGGACGCGTTGCTGTTCCCCCGCCGCAGGTCCGCCTGGAGAGCGGCGGTGCGGAGGACCGAGCTGATCTCGAAGCGGTACCGGGGGATACCCAGCGAGTCGAGTCGCTGGTGGAAGCGCCGCCCGAGCTCTTCGAGCATGGCCCGGGCGTCGGGCGTGACGTAGGGCAGCGAGTGCTCCAGCTCGCGGACGACCCAGTAGGTCGTGGAGTCCTGAAGCCGGACGAGGTCGCCGGCCGCGGCCAGACGGGCGACATGGGCGGAGTCGCGGACGGCGACACCCAGCTGCCGGGCGGAGGCGAGGTGGGCGGCGTTCAGGTGTCGGCGAAGGGCGGACCGCTCGCTGGCCGTGAGAAGGGGAACCGGCGCCAGCGCCTCTTCGGCGGAATCGGCGAGGGCCTCGGCGGCGGCGAGGGCCTGGCGCTCGGCCTCGTTCAGTCGCCCGCCGTCGTCCGGGTCTCCTTCGCCGCATCCGGCGGCCAGGGCGACGAGCCCTGCGGCGAGAACTGTAGCGGAACGCTTCACGGGCTCCTTTCACTGCGGTGAATCCACTGTCCACAGTCGCAAGAGCGTTGCCATCGTGCCCCTACGCCGACGGGCGCTCGCCCGTTAGATTCGGCCCCTCGAAAGCGACGGAAGAAACGCAACGCCGTGGGAGCATATGCCGCTCGACACATCGAAGTTCATCTACGTCATGAAGGACCTCCGGAAGGTGGTCCCGCCGAAGCGTGAGGTGCTGAAGGGAATCTGGCTGTCGTTCTACCCGGGGGCGAAGATCGGGGTAGTGGGACCGAACGGCTCCGGGAAGAGCACGCTGCTGCGGATCATGGCCGGCGTGGACCGGGACTTCCAGGGCGAGGCGTGGCCGGCGAAGGGCGTGCGGGTAGGCTACCTCCCGCAGGAGCCGCAGCTGGACGAGAAGCTGAACGTGAAGGCGAACGTCGAGGAGGCGGTGAAGGCGCAGCGGGACGTGCTGCGCCGATTCGACGAGATCAACGCGAAGTTCGCCGAGCCGATGAGCGACGAGGAGATGCAGGACCTCATCGACGAGCAGGCGAAGGTCCAGGAGCAGATCGACCACGGGAACCTGTGGGACCTGGACCGGAAGGTGGAGATCGCGATGGACGCGCTGCGGCTGCCGCCGGCGGAGGCAGACGTGTCGAAGCTGTCGGGCGGGGAGCGTCGTCGCGTGGCGCTGTGCCGGATCCTTCTGGAAGAGCCGGACATGCTGCTGCTGGACGAGCCGACGAACCACCTGGACGCGGAAAGCGTGGCGTGGCTGGAGCGGCACCTGGCGGAGTTCCCCGGGACCATCGTGGCGGTCACGCACGACCGGTACTTCCTGGACAACGTCGCCAAGTGGATCCTGGAGCTGGACCGGGGCGAGGGGCACCCGTACGAGGGGAACTACACGAGCTGGCTGGAGCAGAAGAAGGAGCGGCTGCGGCAGGAGGAAAAGCAGGAGAGCTCGAGGCAGCGCACGCTCCAGCACGAGCTGGACTGGATCCGGCTGGCGCCGAAGGCCCGGCACGCGAAGGGGAAGGCGCGGGTGAACCAGTACGAGGACCTGCTGAAGCAGGACCCCCGGGAGCAGCTCCGCAACGCTGAGATCATCATCCCGGCGGGCCCGCGGCTGGGCGGCGATGTGATCACGGCGAAGGGTGTCACCAAGGCGTACGGCGACAAGCTGCTCGTGGAGGGGGTGGACTTTTCGATCCCGCCGGGGGCCATCGTCGGCATCGTGGGGCCGAACGGTGCCGGGAAGACCACACTGTTCCGGATGATCGTGGGTCAGGAGACGCCGGACAGCGGCGAGCTCAAGGTGGGCAAGACGGTGGAGCTCGCGTACGTCGACCAGAGCCGGGATACGCTGAACGCGGAGAACTCGGTCTACGAGGAGATCTCGGGCGGCCGTGACGAGGTGGAGCTCGGGAAGGCCGAGGTGAACGCGCGGGCGTACTGCTCCTGGTTCAATTTCCGGGGCCCGGAACAGCAGAAGAAGGTGGGCGTGCTGTCCGGCGGTGAGCGGAACCGGGTACACCTGGCCAAGGTGCTGAAGAGCGGGGGCAACGTGATCCTGCTGGACGAGCCGACCAACGACCTGGACGTGGACACGCTGCGCGCGCTGGAGGACGCGCTCCTGGAGTTCGCCGGGTGCGTGATGGTGATCTCCCACGACCGCTGGTTCCTCGACCGCATCTCCACCCACACCCTGGCGTTCGAGGGGGAGTCGCGCGTGTTCTTCTACGAAGGGCCGTGGAGCGAGTACGAGGCGGACCGCAAGCGGAGGCTGGGCGGCGAGGCGGAGCAGCCCCACCGGATCCACTACAAGAAGCTCGTCCGATCCTGAACGGATAGCCGTGACCACGCCAACCACGACCGCGGCCGGTCCCCCGCTCCAGCAGGTGCTGAGGGCGGGCCGGGTCGTGCTCGGGAGCGTCCTGGTCGCTCTCGTGGTGCTCCCCATCTACCGCTACGCCGACCGCCCCGACGCCGGGCCGGCGGGAAGAGCCACGGTGGAGCTGGTGGCGATCAACGCGGAGCTGATGTGGAGCGGCACCCTGGTGCTGGCGCTGCTGGGGCTGCTCGCCGGCATCGTGGCGGCGCCGGACGCGTGGGACCGCGCGCTGACGCGACTGAGGGGGTGGATTCTGCGGCCCGCTCCCTGGCTCTGGGCGGCGGGACTGGCGGTCCTTTCGTTCGCCCTGACGCTCTGGTTCACCCTCGCCGTCATGGAGGGAAAGCCAAACCTGATCGACGCCATGGCTCAGCTGGTCCAGGCGCGATACATGGCCGCCGGGGCCGCCGGCGGGCCCCTGCCGGAGCCGGGCGAGTTTTGGGCCTTCCAGAACATGATCTTCAGCGAAGCCGGCTGGGTGTCCCATTTCCCGCCGGGGCAGTCGCTCTGGCTTTCGCTCTTCCTCCGTGCCGGGCTGCTGGAAATCTCGGGGGCCGTGCTCATGGTGGCCACCGCGGCGCTCACGTACCTCTCTCTGCGTCGGCTGGTCCCGGGCCAGGAGGTTGCGGCGCGGCTGGGAGGGCTGGCCACTGCGGTCGGCACGTTCCTCCTGCCTCACGCCGGCAGCTACATGAACCACGGGCTGGCTGCGGCCCTGGCGTCGCTGGCGGTCTACACGTCGCTGCGGGGGCGGGATGGCCGAGTGGTATGGACGCTCGCGTCGGGGGCGGCGCTCGGCGCGCTCCTGGCGACCCGCCCCGTGTTCGCCGTCGTGGTCGGCCTCGGGGTCGTCCTGCCGGTGGGGCTCAGCGGGCTGCGCCGGGGGATCCGTCCGCGGGGGTTCGCGCTGAGAACCGCCCTCGCGGTTCTCGGTGCCGCGCCCTTCCTGGCGTGGCTGCTGGCGTACAACGCCCGCTTCTTCGGCCATCCGCTGACGTTCGGCTACCAGGTGACCGCCGGCCCGGCCGTGGGGCTCGGCTTCCACGTGGACCCCTGGGGCAACGTCTTTACCCCCGCCATGGCGGTTGCGCTGACATCGGCGGACCTCACCGCCCTCAGCCTGGCGCTCCTCGAGATTCCGCTCCCACTCGTCGCCCTCGTGGGGATCTGGTTCGCCGTGAAGCGACGGCTCCCGGAGGGGGCGGGGATCCTGGCCGCATGGGCCTTGCTCCCCGTGGCGGCGCAGTTCTTCTACTGGCACCATGGCCAGTTCATGGGGCCGCGGCTGCTCTCGGAAGCGGCGCCGGCCTGGGCGGCGCTCGTGGCGCTGGCCGCAGTGGACCTCGTCCGGACGACACCTCGCGAGCCCGCCGGGACCGGTCTCCGCTTTTCGCTGCGGACTGCCCTCATCACGATCCTTGCCGGCGGCGTCCTGGCGGCGGGCTACCTGGCACCTCTGCGGCTGGTGCGGCTGGGCGGCGAGTACCTTCCCTCCATGCGGCTCGAGCCCCCCGTCGCGCCCGAGCCGTCGCTGGTGTTCGTGCATGGAGCCTGGAGCGGACGCGTGTTCGCCCGCATGGTGGCGCAGGGATGGCAGCTGCACGAGATCGAGACCGCGCTGCGACAGAACGACCTCTGTCTCGTGCAGGAAGGGCTGGATCGCCCCGGCAGCGGGATCCTCGAGTCGCTGGACCTGGAGCCGCGGCCCGGCACGCGGCTGGTGATCGTCGAGCCCTTCCCGGGGAACCGGTTCGCCCTGCGGAGGGAGTCGCTGACGCCGGAGGGGCGCCTCCGCATGAGCCCCAGGTGCACGACCGAGCTGCTGTCGGACCGCTACGGCCTCGTGGAGGCGGCGGTCTACTACTGGCAGGGCGACCTGCCCGGGCTCGGCGGCGACGGGCCCATGTACGTCCGTGACATGGGGCCGGCCGCCAACCGGGAGGTGCTGGAGCGCTACGCCGATCGCACGCCCTATGTCCTGACGCGGGATGAGGTTCGCGGCCCTCTCGTTCTGCTCCCCTACGAAGACGGCGTGGCGCGCCTGTGGGCGGCGCCGGCCGCCGCGGCGTCACGGCCTCCAGAGACCGCGGCGGCGGACGAGGGGCGGTAGCTCTCTTCCAGGATCAAAAGGCCGGGCGGTGACACCGTCCGGCCTTTCGATCTACGCGTGCCGGAGGGGGTCAGCGCGCGAGGCTGTAGGTAGAAAGATGATCTGTCTCGAACGTGACGGTCCGGGCTACCTTGTCATCCACACCGCCCATCGGCTCCAGCAGCGCCTTCGTGACCGGATCGATCTGCCATACCGTCAGATCGCCGTGATCGATGTTCGTCCGCGTGCACCGGGAGTAGTCGATGGTGATCGAAACAGGCTTGTTGAACGAGAAGCTGTCCTTCTGATCGCCCCGTACGCTCAGCTCCATGTAGTTCGACACCGGGGCCCGCAACTCGAAGGGGGTGGGACTCGACACCGCCAGCAGGGGCAGCCGGAGTGCGTGCCGGTTCAACAGGACGGCCCCGCCGGTGGCGTCGATCATGCCGGTAGTCGCCGTATCCGTGGCGACGGGACACTCGATCAGGACCGGCCCGCTGGAGGCCAGCGAGACGGCCTCGGGCTGCAGCGGCTCCGTCGCCGCATCCGTGTCGGAGCACCCGGCGAGCAGGAGCAGGGACAGGAGCACCGGAGCGGGAAAAGAGTATCTGAATCGGTACATTTGTGCGCTCCTGCAGTGGCCGGCGGCCGGCCGGTAGTGGTGGTGGTGGACTGTGCCTAACCTGAGTGGATGACCCCCACCCAATGGGCAACTCGCGTACCCGAACCGACGATTCGCTGGCCGAGGGGCTGCGCTACGAGAAGGCGGGACTTCTCGACAAGGCGCTGAGCCTTTACCGCGACGTGCGTCGTGGGACCAGGGATCCGTCGCTGGTGGCGGAGTCGTGGACGCTGGAGGCGCACATCCATCACGCGCACGGCGACTGGGAAGCGGCGCTCGCGGCGGCGATCAGCGGACAGGAGCTGGCGCGGGAGCTGGACCGGCCGGACCTCATGGCGGAGGCGCTGAACGCGCGTGCGACGGTTCATTACAGCCGCGGCGAGTTCCTCGAGGCGCAGCAGCTGTTCGAGGAGATGCTGGAGCTCTCCGAGGACCCACGAGTGCGCGGCCTGGCGCTCCAGAACCTGGGCAGCCTGCACGGCCAGCTGGGGGAGCTCGACCTCTCGGAGCAGCGGTTCGCGGAAGCGGAGCGTCACTTCGAGGAGGCGGGCTACGAGTGGGGCCGCGCGCACGTGCACAACAACCGGGCGGCGCTCGCGCTGGACCGGAAGGATCACGCGGGAGCCGAGGCCGCGTCCCGGGCCGCCGTCCAGGTCGCCCGGCTGAGCGGTGACCTGGATCTGCTCGCGATCGCCACCATGAACCTGTCGGAGGCGCTGGCCGGACTCGGTCGTCTGGACGAGGCCGAAGAGGAGGCCAGCAAGGCGCTGGGGCAGTTCGAGATCTCGAAGAACGCCTGGCGCCGTGTGGCCTGCTTCCGGATCCTGGGCGACCTGAACGCCCATCAGGGCGACATGGAAGTCGCCCGGCGCATGTGGGAGCGGGGCCTCAAGCTGGCCCGACAGATCGGCGCCAGCGTCGACGCGGGAGAGCTTTCACAGCGACTGGAACGCGGCCTGCCCGATTTCGAGCCCCGGCAAGGGTGATCTCGGGGGCCGAGGGCTCAGGGCGTCGGCCGCTCGCTGACGTGCGTCTGGACGCGATCGCGGCCCTCGTCCTTGGCGCGATAGAGGGCCTGGTCGGCCGCCAGGATCAGGTCCTGGGCCGATGCCATGGCCGGGTCGTATTCGGCTATACCGGCGCTGACCGTGAACGCCGGCTGGCCGTTCAGCTCCTTGCCCAGAGCCTTGCGGACGGACTCGGCGAAGTCCACCGCCGCCGTAATGTCACCGCCTGACAGGATGGCGATGAACTCCTCGCCGCCGTAGCGGGCGGACAGGTCCATTCGCCTGGACCGGCTGTTTAGGACGCGAACGAAGGTGCGCAGGGCCTCGTCGCCGGCGGCGTGGCCGTGGCTGTCGTTGTACTCCTTGAAGCTGTCCAGATCGAACAGGACGACGGCGAGGGCCCGCCCGCGCTGCGCGGCGGCGAATTCCTTCTCGAGAAACAGGTCCGCGAGACGGCGGTTCGGAATCTCGGTGAGGTCGTCCAGGAGAGCGAGCCGCTCGGCCCGTGCCCGCTCCTGGTGCAGCATCTCGCTGACCAGCCCCACGCACAGCGCAATGGAGATGTAGGCGGCGACCACGCAGAGGAGGAACACCCAGTTCGTCGGCACATCCAGGAGCAGGACGATCACCTGTACGATCGCCAGCACCACCATGCCCGCGAGGAGGGCGATGGCGACCCCCGTCCACCCGCGGTAGTACGCGAGCAGGAAGGCGGGGACGAGGGCGAGCAGCCAGAGGAGGAGCTCGTAGTCCACGGCCGATTCCGGGAACCAGAACGTCGTCCCCACGGGAACCAGGAGCGCGGCGAACGAGAGGACCAGCCCCGTTAGCGGGATGCGCGGCTTTCCGAAGTACCAGACCGCCATCGGTCTTTTCCAGAGGTTGTCGGGGAGGGGGCGCGAGTTGGCGCCTCAGGAAGGTTGGCGAGGCGGCCGGCGCGGCGCAAGGAGGAGAAGCTGGGCCGGGTACGGGCGTCCCGGCTCGCCCGTATTACTTACGCGGGAGCCGGCCCGCCGCTGCGGCCCGGGCGCGGCGGAGCAGGGGCAGCACGAGGAAAGCCGTGCCCCAGGCCCAGAGGAGCCAGGCGGAGCGCTCGGCGCCTCCGAGGCCACCGAACATCTGCCACGTTACCGCCGGGACGGTGAGGGCCAGAGCGGGGACGGACGCGCCGGGGTAGGGCACACGTCTCTCGATGACCCGGGCCGCGCGCCGGCGGTCGGTGTGCAGGGTCCGCTCGATGGCGTCGTTGAGGCGCTGGGGCGTCATGGAGCGCCACCCCGGCAGGGACAGGACGGTCCATGCCGCGGTCGTCCGACCCCAGCCGTGATTGTTGCTGCTGGCGACCAGGGCCAGGTTCAGCGAGTCGGCCATGGCCAGGATGATCGACCGGTCCCGGCGGCTCTGCTTCAGCCCTCGCGGCGACGCGTCGCTCACCTCCACGCCCACGTA
>JAHWKI010000049.1:0-2924 GCA_019347975.1 Gemmatimonadota bacterium | reverse complement strand
GCAGGCGAGGGCCACGCCGAGCTCGATCGCGGAGCGCCGGAGCCAACCCCGGGCCGTGCGGCGGCGGAGCGCCCGCCAGAGCACGAAGGCCGCGATGAGCGTGGCCAGGACCGCGTAGTGCTGATCGAGGGTGAGGACCGAGAGGGTGTCGAGCACACCATAGACCGGCGCGAAGAGGAGGTAGTCCCAGCCGACCTCGAGCCGTGCGCCGACCGGGGTCGTGCCTCCGACGGGCTCCTGCAGCGGAGCCGGACCCCAGACCGCCGACAGGAGGACCAGCGCCGTGATGGCCACCGGCCAGAAGAAGGCGCGCAGCCCGGAGGCGACATCCAATCGCCCGGCTGCTCGTACCGCACGCCGGGGCGCCCGGGTCTGCGTGATCAACGTTGATGGGTCGTGGCTCGGGGGGTCGGGAAAGGACGCGACAACTCTAGCGGACGTCCCGGATCGGGTCAACTGATCCGACGGGCCTGTGGAGCCTCGATCGGCTTGACTGGATCGAGCCGGCGCTCGACCCTTCCTCGCGGGTTTCTCCCGGAAAGGCACTCCATGGACGAGGCTGCCCTCGCGGAGCGGTACCGGGCGGCGCGGCGCGACCCAGCGCTGGCCGTCGTGGAGGGCCTCCACGCCCTCAAGCACGCGCTTCGCTTCGGCTCACAGATCCTGGACGCGCGGACCCCCGACGCGGCCGCGCTCCGCGTGCTGAGCACCCGCGTCGCCCCCGACGTGGCGGACTCCATCGATCGGCACGTCAGCTCGATTCCGGCCGAGCTCTACGCGCTCCTCGCTCCCTCGGCACACCCGACCGGCGTCATCGCCCTCGCCCGGCGACCGCCGACCGACCCGGCCGCCGCCCTGGCCGCCCCGGGCGCGGCCCCGGCGGTGCTCCTGGAGCGGCCCACGCACCACGGCAACATCGGCGCGGTGGTGCGGGTCGCGGCCGCGGCGGGGGCGGCGGCGGTGCTGACCACGGGGAGCCACGACCCCTGGCACCCCGCCTCCATCCGCGGGGGCGCGGGGCTCCAGTTCGCGCTTCCGACAGCCGGCGTGGCGGAGCTCCCCGCCAGCGATCGCCCCCTCGTCGTCGTGGATCCGGAGGGGGAGGCGGTGGGCGCGATCCCGCCCCGGGCACTCCTCGTGTTCGGCTCCGAGCGGAGCGGCGTGTCGGCGGAGCTGAGGGAGCGGGCGGACGCCACGGTGGCCATCCCCATGCGGACCGGAGTTTCCAGCCTCAACCTGGCGACCGCGGTGGCGGTGGTCCTCTACCTGGCGGGCGCGCCCTTCGACCGGCCTCTCTGACCGCTCGAGGGGAGTCTCCCCGCGCGGAGTCCCGGGATCCCGCGCCTTGCCTCTCTGCCGGGAGCCCCGCTTGCGCCCCCCGTCTTCAGCGCCCAGCGTAGGACGAAACGTTACAGGGAGGCGAAACGATGGACGCAAGGAACGGCTGGTCCCGGGTGGGTATGCTCGCGACGCTGGCGCTGGCCGCGTGCGGCGGGGACACGGGCGAGAATGCGGCGGCCGGGGGCGACGACGCGGCGACGATGCCGGCGGACACGCAGGTCGTGGTGGTGGCCGACGCGGGGTTCGAGACGCCGGAGTCGGTGCTGCACGACGCGGCGGCGGACGTCTACCTCGTGTCCAACATCAATGGTCAGCCGCTGGACCGGGATGGCAACGGCTTCATCTCCCGGGTGCGGCCCGACGGCACGGTCGACGAGCTGAAGTGGATCGAGGGCGGCGCCGGGGGCGTTCGGCTGAACGCGCCGAAGGGCATGGCGTTGAAAGGGGACACGCTGTTCGTCACCGACATCGACTCGGTCAGGGCGTTCCACCGGGAGACGGGGCGATCGCTGGGCGCACGCGGCGTCCCGGATGCCGATTTCCTGAACGACCTGGCCGTCGCGGACGACGCGCTGTACGTCACCGACACCGGCGTGGACGCGTCCTTCTCACCCACCGGCAACGCGGCGATCTACCGCTTCGGGGTCGGCGGGGTGGAAACGGTGGCGCGGGGAGACTCGCTGGCCAGCCCGAACGGCATCGCCGTCGAGGGCGGGGAGATGCTGGTCGCGCCGTTCGGCTCGGGCGAGGTCCGGCGGATCGACCTGGCGGAGGGCGGCGCCGGGCAGGTCGTCGCCACCCTCCCGGGCGGGCAGCTGGACGGCATCGTCCGCCTGGCCGACGGTGCCTTCCTCGTCTCGAGCTGGGAGACCAGCACGGTCTATCGGGTCGCCGCGGATGGCACCGCCGAAGCCATCGTCGAGGACGTCCCCTCGCCGGCGGACATCGGGTGGGACGCCGAGCGCAGGCGGGTCCTGATCCCGGTGTTCATGGAGGACCGGGTGGAGATCCACCCGGTGCGCTGACCCTCAGATCGCCTTCCGCCCGGCCACGCTCCCCCAGATCCGCGCCAGCGCGGAGGCGGAGGCTGCGGCCACCACTGTCAGGACGAGGGCGGGCGCGGCGAGCCCGTAGATCCAGTAGCCGGTCGCGAACAGCGCCGAATACACCGCCAGGCAGCCCGTGACCATGGCGAGGATGCCGCGGGGGACGGTCCAGTCGGCGACGATGTCCAGCGGGGGCTCGCCGGCGGCCGCGGCACGCTCGGCGACGGGGCGCCAGCCGGGGCCTCCGGGGGTGGCGATGCGGTAGAACCGGCGGAGCACGGCGTCGTCCGTCGGGCGGGTCATGTACGTGACGGTGACCCAGGCGACGGTGGTGATGGCGACGCCCAGCACCAGCTTCGTGGACGGCCCCAGCACCAGGTCGGGGAGGAGCGCCGGCTGGATCAGCTCCAGCCAGAACGCGACGACGAACGAGACCACCATCGCGGTGATCTCGGAATAGGCGTTGATGCGCCACCAGAACCAGCGGAGGATGAACAGCAGCCCGGTGCCCGCGCCGATCTGGAGGAGGATCTGGAA
>JAHWKI010000048.1 GCA_019347975.1 Gemmatimonadota bacterium | reverse complement strand
GCTTGAACCCCTCGTCGGCCGCCGTTCTCGGCACCCGGCCGGCCGCCAGCTCCTCGCGGATGCGCTCGAAGATCAGGACATTGGCGTCGACGGCCATGCCGATGGTGAGGATGAGGCCCGCGATGCCCGGGAGCGTGAGGGCGGCTCCGAACGCGGCCAGCCCGCCGAGCACCATGATCACGTAGACGGTCAGCGCGCAGACCGCCAGGACGCCGGCCACGCGGTAGTACGCGATCATGATCCCGACCACCAGGATGAGGCCGACGATCCCGGCGAGCTGGCCCTGGTCGATGGAGTCGGCGCCCAGCGAAGGCCCGATGGTCCGCTCCTCCATGATCCGGAGGGGCGCCGGCAGCGCGCCGGCCCGGAGGACGAGCGCGAGGTCCTGCGCCTCCGACAGCGGCGCGGCGCCCATCTGGATCTGGCCGCGCGCCCCGATCTGGCTCTGGATCACGGGCGCGCTCACTACCTCGGCGTCCAGCACGATGGCGATCAGCTCGCCGATGTTCTGGCCCGTGACCTGGCTGAACGTCCGACCGCCCCGCCGGGACAGCTCGAAGGAGACGATGGTCTCGTTGTACTGCGCGTCCCGCCCCGGCTGCGCGTCCTCCAGCTCCTCGCCCCGCAGGAACGGGCGGTCCTCGAGGACGTACAGCGTCCGGTAGATGTCGCCGCCCTGGGCGATGGAGTCCTGGCTGAGGCGAAGCGTGGCGCCGCGGGGGACGGCCCGCTGGACGGACGGCTCCGCGAGGAACCGCTGGATGAGCTCGACGTCTCGGGCATCCACCAGGAGCTGACCGGGCTGACCCGTCTGCAGGAGCAGCGCGCTGAACGGGCGGCGCGAAGGCTCGGTGGGTAGCGCGGTGGTGTCCTGTGCGGCGGCGGTATCGCCGGTGGCGGGGAGGGTGTCTCCACCGAAGAGCAGCTGCTCGACCGTCTCGCGCCCGGTGGGCTCCCGCTCCGCGACCCGGCCGCCGACGTCCTCTCCGAACGCGGCGAGCACCGCCCGATCGAGCCGGGGCAGCGCGCTGACGAACCCCTGGAACTCCTGGCCGCTCTGCACCAGGAAGAACTGCAGGAAGGCGCTGCGGCGGATGATGTCCTTCGCGCGCTCCTCGTCCGTGATCCCGGCGAGCTCGACGATGATCCGGTCCGCACCGACCTTCTGGATCAGCGGCTCCTCCACGCCGAACTGGCTGATGCGGCTGCGGATGATCCGGAGGGCGCGGTCGGTGGCGTCCGCGCGGCTCTCCGGCGTCATGGTCCCTTCGGTGTCCTCGACCTCGAGCACCAGGTGCATGCCACCCTGCAGATCCAGGCCGAGCGTCACAGGCGAGCACGACTTGGTGGTGCCCGCCGCCGCGCGCTCCTCCGCGCACGATGCCCAGTTCGTGTACAGGTAACCGCACGAGGCGGCGATCACCGCGAGGATGATGAGGACTCGGCCCTTCAGGCTGCCGAACATAGTCCGGTGCTATCTCCCGTGATGCTGCGATGTTGGGCGTCGTCGCCCGGCGTCCTGCGAAAGACGGGAAAAGGTGACGGGGTGGACCCCGGTTGTCAACGGCGCCCGGCGCCTTCCGGCCGGTACATCACGCGCCAGATCGTTCCCCCGGCGTCATCACTGATGTAGAGCGATCCGTCGGGCCCCGCCGTGACCCCCGTGGGGCGGTGGTCCCCTTCCCCTTCGGCGCCCCGGAACCCCTCGGCGAAGACTTCCCAGTCCGGCCCGAACGTGCCCCCCTCACGGGGGACGAACACGACGTTGTAGCCCTCCTGCGGCAGCGGTGCGCGGTTCCACGATCCGTGGAACGCGATGAACGCGCCTCCCTGGTAGCGTTCGGGGAACTGGTCGCCCTCGTAGAAGGCCAGGCCGTTCGGGGCCCAATGGCCCGGGAACGCGACGAGGGGGTCCTCGAACTCGGTGCACCGGCCGACCTCCCGACCATCGCCGCCGTACTCCGGAGCGAGGACCCGACTGCCCTGCCGCTGGTCGTAATAGCAGTAGGGCCACCCGAAGTCGTCGCCCTCGTCCATCCGTACCAACTCCTCGGCGGGGAGCTCCGCGCTCTCCTCCACGGTATACAGGTCGGGCCAGTTCTGATGGAGCTGGTCGCGCCCGTGGATGGCCCCGTACAGCTCGCCATCCAGGGGATTGCGCGCCAGGGCCACGGTGTTGCGGAGGCCGGCGGCGAACCGCTGCCCATCCGCCATGGTCTGCCCCGTCCGCCGGGCGTCGAAGCGCCAGATCCCGGCGTTCTGCTCCCGCTCGTCGCACGGGTCCTTTCCGGGGGAGCCCGATTGCCGGTCCTCGCGCTGGCAGGCGTTCGACGGGGACCCCATGTTGATGAACAGGTCGCCCTCGGGGGTCACCTCGACCGGCTTCGCGGCGTGGCCGCCCTCCGCCCGGAGCCCCCCGACGACGGTCTCGGGGCCGCTCACCGGCTCCAGGCGGCCGGGCTCGAGCCGGTATCGGACCACGGCATCGTTGCGTCCCGAATAGAGCCACTCTCCCTGGATCTCCACGCCCGTGCCGCCATGGTCATCGATCCGGACGCGGACGTCCGCCCGCCCGTCACCGGTCGTGTCCCGCAGCGCCATCAGACCGCCGCTGCCGGTGCGGGAGGAGTTCAGAGCCACGTAGAGGTCCCCGTTGTCCGCGACCGCGGTGTGGCGGGGACGCTCCAGGTCCGCCGCGACCACAACGGCGCAGAACCCCTCGGGAAGGGTGATGCCACCGGAATCGGGCGCGCAGGCGGGCAGCGCCGGGGCGACCCTGTGCGGGTCGGCGCTGTCGGCAGCGCAGGCGGTCCATAGCGTGAGCGAAGCCGCCACGAAGACGAGGCGGCGGGTCGGTCGGTCCATGGGTCTCCTCCGGTGGCGTCGAACCGTACGGCGTGGCGGCCGCCCAACCTGCGGTGGCGGGGCCCTTCCCGCAATCGGAAGTGGATACGGGCTCCTGCGATCCGAGCCCATTCCGTCGCCTCCGCCGTGTCGGAGACCTGCATGTCACGCCGTTTCCCAAGATGGAGTCCGCCGGGGCAGGAGAACAGGCCGAGGGGCACGCCCCGATCACGTCCCTTGCTCCGCCCGTGGGCCGGTCCTATCTTCTTGCCTTGCCGCCATCTCTCCCCGGCAACCGCTCGGCCTCGTCGAGCATGAATCGGCCTTTGACGAATGTGACCAGAGCCCGCCGCGAGGGCATCGAGCCGGGGTACCCGCGTCACGGGCGCAGGCCCCCCCTGTCCGTCCCTGTCGTCCGGACGGAGCTCGCCGCGGGACCCGGCAGCCATCCTCAACACCCACGAGCGACATGACCTTTGGTGGAAAGGCGCTGAGCTACTTCAGCGGGGGACAGAACAACTGGGTCAAGCTGGGGCTTTCGCTGGCCGCGATGGCGGCCTACATCATCGCGTTCATCCCGCCGTTCACGCCGGATGCGACGACCGTTCCCCAGCTCGCCGCGACGCCGATCGTCGTATTCGCCTGGCTGTTCGGCTTCTGGGGAGGGACGCTGGCGGCGGTCGTGATGATCCCGTTCAACACGTTCCTCTTCACGCTGGTCAGCGATCAGACGTTCAGCCAGGTGCTGGCGACGCAGGACGACATCCTCTCGTCGGTCCTGCTGCTCGTGCTCGGCGCCGTGCTGGGCGGGCTGCGCGATATCGCCGACCAGATGCGTCGCGAGTTCCTCGCCCGGACCGAGGTGGAGGAAGCCCGGCGGGAGAGCGAGGAGCGGTACCGGTTCGTCGCGGAGAGCGCTTCCGATGGCATCATCACCATCGACCAGAACCGCAACATGCTGTTCGCGAACCGAGCGGCGGAGAAGATCTTCGGGCTCACGATCACGGACATGGTGGGGCGGCCGTTCCGGATGCTGATCCCCGAGCGCGTTCGCGAAGACCACGACGCGGCGCTGCAGCAGTACCTCGACACGGTGGTGACGAGCAATCCGGAGTACGCGCTCCAGATCGCCGGGGTGGGCAAGGGTCAGCGGGAGATCGCGCTGGAGATCTCGTTCGGTGAGTACGTGAAGAACAACCAGCACATCTTCACGGGCGTGCTGCGGGACGTGACCGAGCGGAAGCAGCTGGAGCACGTCCTGAAGCGGGCGAAGGAGGACGCGGAGCGGGCGAACCGGGCGAAGAGCGAGTTCCTGTCGCGCATGAGCCACGAGCTCCGGACGCCGCTGAACGCCATCCTCGGCTTCGCGCAGCTCCTGGAGATGGACGAGCTGGACGAGGAGCAGAAGGAGAGCGTGGACCAGATCCTGAAGGCGGGGCGGCACCTGCTGGCGCTGGTGGACGAAGTGCTGGACATCGCCCGGATCGAGGCGGGGCGGATGACGCTGTCGCTGGAGCCGATCCAAATCGGCGAGATCGTGGAGGAGGCGTGGGACCTGGTCCGCCACGGCGCCGAGAAGGCGGGCGTCGAGTTCTCCAACAGCCTCAACGGGCGGTGCGCGGTGAACGTCACGGCCGACCGGCAGCGGCTGAAGCAGGTGCTGCTGAACCTCCTGTCGAACGCGGTGAAGTACAACACCGAAAATGGGCGGGTGACGGTGCGGTGCTCGCGCGGAGTCGCCGGACCGAACCGCCTGCGTGTGGCGGTGGAGGACACGGGGCGCGGGATGCCGGAGGAGGCGCTGTCGCGGCTGTTCACGCCGTTCGAGCGTCTGGGGGCGGAGCACAGCGGAATCGAGGGGACGGGGATCGGCCTGGCGGTCTCGCGGGGCCTGATCGAAGCGATGGACGGCGAGATCGGCGTCGAGAGCGAGGCGGGGCGTGGCAGCACGTTCTGGTTCGAGCTGCCGCTGGATCCGTCGCAGCCGACGGGGGAGCTGGCGGACGAGGCGCCGGCGCGGAGCGCTCCGCCGCAGGCGCCGGAGGAGAGTGAGGCGAACCGCGAGGCCACGATCCTGTACATCGAGGACAACCCGTCCAACTTCAAGCTCGTCGAGCGGGTGCTCGGACGTCGCCCGGGCGTGCGCCTGCTCACGGCCATGCAGGGGGGGCTCGGGCTCGAGCTGGCCCGGGAGCACAAGCCGGACCTCATCCTTCTGGACCTTCATCTCCCCGACATCCACGGCTCCGAAGTGATGCGGCGGATCCGGGAGGACGGGGTGATCTCGCGCACGCCCGTGGTTATCATCAGCGCCGACGTGACGACCAACCAGGTCAGGCAGCTGCTGGAAGCCGGCGCGCAGGCGTACCTGCCCAAGCCGCTCGACATCCAGGAGTTCCTGCGCGTGGTCGAAGAGATCCTCGCGGCGTAGGTTCATGTTCGAAGACGAATATCTCAGTGCTCGTGTCCTGATCGTAGACGACGAGCCGGCGAACGTGCGGCTCCTGGAGCGCATCCTCCAGCGTGAGGGGTTCGAGGAGATCGACAGCACGAACGATCCGAGGCACTTCCTGGCCCTCTACGCGGCCAGGCGTCCGGACATCCTGCTCCTCGATCTCCACATGCCCGGGCTGGACGGCTTCGCGGTGATGAACCAGCTCAAGGGGCGGATCCCGCCGAACGAGTTCGTCCCGATCCTGGTCCTCACCGCCGACATCACTCCCCAGGCCCGCCAGCGCGCGCTCAGCGCGGGCGCCAAGGACTTCCTCACCAAGCCGGTCGATCCCGCGGAGGTGGTGCTGCGCATCCGCAACCTGCTGCAGACGCGCTACTTCTACCGCCAGCTCCAGGGGCAGAACGAGACGCTGGAGCGGAAGGTCTCCGAGCGGACGCGGGAGCTCGAGCGGGCACAGATCGAGATCATGGAGCGGCTGGCGCGGGCGGCGGAGTACCGGGACGACGAGACCGGGCATCACGCGCAGCGCGTGGGCCATACGGCCGCGCTGATCGCCCGGAAGCTCGGACTGTCCGACGAGCAGGTGGTCCTGATCCGCAGGGCCGCGCCGCTGCACGACGTCGGCAAGATCGGGATTCCCGACTCGATCCTGCTCAAGCCGGGGAAGCTGACGGCGGCGGAGTTCGACGAGATGAAGAAGCACACCGCGATCGGGGCGGGGATCCTCTCGGGGAGCGGCTTCCCCGTGCTCCAGATGGCGGAAGAGATCGCGCTCTACCACCACGAGAACTGGGACGGGTCCGGCTACATGAAGATGGCCGGTGAGCTGATCCCGCTCCCGGCGCAGGTGGTCCATGCCGCCGACGTGTTCGACGCGCTGACGCACGAGCGCCCGTACAAGCGCGCCTGGACCGTGGAGGAAGCCCTGGCGGAGATCCGCGAGCTGAACAATCGTTTCTTCGACCCGCGGGTCGTGGAGGCGCTGTTCGCGGTGCACGCGGAGGACCGCCTCGAGGTCAGGGGCGCTCCGCCCCCGATCGCGGACCTGTTCCGCACCGACCGGGGGCAGGACGGCAGGGAGCTGGCCGCCCGGGCCGCGGCCGCGGAGGCGCGGGCGCAGTCCCCCACCGCGAGCCGCCCTCCGGCCGAGCCCTCGACGGAGAGCTGGGCGAGCTCCAGCGCCGAGCGCTGAGCGAGCCTCGCGTCAGTGGCATCTGCCCTGGCCGCTGTCGCGCCCCCGGCCGTTGATCCCGAGGAACTGCCACTCGTAGCGGTCGGCGTGGAGGACCAGCTCCAGCACCCCGTGGGCGTCGTTGTCGAACCGGACACTATGGGGGTGGACCTGCTCTCCGCTCGTCCGCAGGGCTCCCCCGCCCGTGCCCACCAGGAACTGCCGGATGCCCCGGTCCGGGTCCGGCTCGCCGTCGGGGTTCAGGGGAACGAAGCGCTCGTAATGGTGGTCATGGCCCACCAGGACGACATCGGCTCCCGCCTCGTACAGGGCATCGTAGAAGGGGCGGACGTCCTCATCCGTGTTGCCGCCGTGTGATCCCGAGCTCCACAGGGGATGGTGGAAGTAGGCGAGGCTGCATTTGGCGGGGTTCTCCTGGAGCGTCTCGCGCAGCCACTCCATCTGCTCCCGCACACGGTCCTCGGGCAGTTCGGACAGGTTGCTGTTCAGCGAGAGGATGAGCCAGCCGCCGTAGCGGTAGCTGTACCAGCCCTTCCCCGCTTCTCCGGCGGCGTCTCCGAAATACTCGAAGTAGGGGGCCGCGCCGGGCGAGCGATACTCGTGGTTGCCCGGGCTGGGGCGAATCCGCTCCTTGTGGCGCCCCCAGGTGGGCTCGAAGCATTCCTCGAAGTTCGCCCGCGTGCCGCTCGGGTAGGCGTTGTCACCGGCCGTCCAGATGAGCCCCGCGCTGTGGTCGAGCAGACGGGCCGTGTGCTCATCGGTTTCGTAGCCGCAAACGGCGATGTCGCCGGCGCCGACGAGCACCGCCCTGCTCACGAACACGTACGCCCGGGCCGTCTGGCCGTCCGCGGTGCGGACCGTCACGAGCGATCGCCCGGTACCGGCCGCCGCGATCCGGCCGCCCGGTCCCACGACGCTCACCACGCTGGTGTCCGAGGCGGCCCACTCGGCCTCGCCGCCGACCGCGCCGACGAGCCGGAGAGTCACGGTATCCCCCTCGATCAGGGAGACCCGCTCCGGGCTGATGGCCAGCCCGGCGCCCCCGCCGATGAACGGGATGCGGGCGCCGCACGCCGCGGCCCCGCCCAGGAGGAGGAGGATCAGAATTCTGGGTCGCATGGGTCCTCTCGGTATCCGTGTGCTGCCGCCGATGGCAAGATCGGCGCCGATCCGGCGGCCCTTACGCTCCGCCCCGCCCCGCGTTCTCCCGCGTCCCGTTCCGCTGGCGACGGCGGCGGTCCATCCCGGTCCCGAGGACGGTCTCCCGCGCCAGCCAGTCCAGCACGGCCTCGAGGCCACCCTGTTCGGCGTCGACCTCGCGCATCCGCGTCGCGCCGTTCCCGCGCTCCAGGATTGCGGGGATCCCCTCCACCTCCCGCGCGTCGCCGAGGGCGTCGACCGTGCTGCCCACGTCGTCGAGGAGGCGCAGCACGGCGTCGCGAAGCGGCTCCAGGCCGCCGTCCGGACGACGGACGCGGCCCTCGAGCCCGAACCGGGCGGCCTGCCACTGGTCGGCCGCGAGCGCCGCATCGGCTCCGGCGCTCCGCTGCCGGGTGTCGGGAGGGAGCGATTCCTCGGCGGCCGCCGTGATCACGGCGCGGGCGAGGGCGGCGATGGCGACGGCGTCGTCGATCGCGGGGCACACGTCGGCGCAGCGGATCTCGATGGTGGGATAGCGGTGGTGGGGGCGCACCGTCCAGTAGATCGTCCCCTCGTCCACCGCGACACCCTGCTCGATCAGCCCGGCCGTAAAAGCCCAGTATTCGGCCTCGGAGCCGAACGCCGGCGGGGCGCCGGAGCACGGCAGCCGCTCGTTGAGGACCGTGCGGTAGCTGGCGTAGCCGGTATCGCCGCCGAGGAAGTAGGGTGAGCTGGCGGAAAGCGCGAGCAGGTGGGGGAGGTAGCGTCGCATGCGGCCGATGACGGCGAGCCGGTCCACCTCCTCGGGGACCTCGACGTGGACGTGCATGCCGAACACGTGCTCGCTCTCGATCACGCGACCGTACCGCTCCAGCAGGCGCAGGTAACGGGCCTTGCTCGTGTACTCGTGCTCCCGCCAGTCGCTGAACGGGTGGAGCCCGGCCGCCACGGGGACCAGGTCCCGGGCAGCGGCGGCGGACGCGGCGTGGAAGCGAAGGCGGCGCAGCTCGGAATCGACGGCGGCGGCGGAGCCGCACACCCGCGTGGCGATCTCCACCTGGGTCTCCTGGACCTCGGCCTCCGTCTCGCCGGTCCAGTCGATCGCCAGCACGTCCCGCGCGCGACTGAGCAGCCCGCCGGTCTCGGGATCGACCAGCTGGTATTCCTCTTCCACTCCGATGGTGTAGGGCTCCACCCGCTCATCCCATCCGGCGTTTCGCGCTGGGTCCTCCGGGAGGTGGCAAGAGGGATGCCGTCGGGTATATTGAAAGCACGGGCCCGTAGCTCAGTCGGTCAGAGCACCCGACTCATAATCGGAGGGTCGCAGGTTCGAGTCCTGCCGGGCCCACTACTTCGTGCCGAAGAGGCGGTCTCCGGCGTCGCCGAGGCCGGGGAGGATGTAGCCGTTCTCGTTGAGCTGCCGGTCCAGCGCGGCGGTGATCACGGGGACGTCCGGATGCTCCGCTCGGAGCCGCTCCACCCCTTCCGGCGCCGCGACCAGGCACATGAGCCGCACCGACGCGGCCCCGCCCTGCTTGATCGCGCTCACCGCCGCCGACGCGGACCCGCCCGTGGCCAGCATCGGGTCGAGCACGATGAACTCCCGTGACTGGGCGTCGCCCGGGATCTTGAAGTAGTAGTGGACCGGCTCGAGGGTGGCGTGGTCGCGGTAGAGGCCAATGTGCCCGACGCGTGCGGACGGCATCAGTCGCAGGACGCCGTCCACCATGCCGAGCCCGGCCCGGAGCACCGGCACGAGCGTGACCTTCTTGCCGGCGACCCGGCGCGCCTCCATCCGCTCCAGCGGCGTGTCGATGGTCACGGGCTGGAGGGGGAGCTCCTTGGTGGCCTCGTACGCCAGGAGCATGCTGAGCTCGTCGACGAGCTCGCGGAAGCCCTTCTTCGACGTGGACACGTCCCGGAGCAGCGCCATCTTGTGCTGCACCAGCGGGTGCGCGACGATGGTCAGGTTCGGGTGCTTCTTCGCATCGGACACGTTCACAGCGCTCCTGTCGATCGGTTCTCCAGCCACCCTTCCCTCCCCTCCAGCGTCCGCACGCGGACCCACTCGCCGTAGGGCGCGACGGGGACCACTCCGGCGCCGGGCTCCAGCGTCGCCAGCGGCTCGCCGCCCAGCGTGGGGCCGGCGCGGAGCGTGGCGGCCTCGAGCACGATGAGCGTCGGCGACGCCCGCGTCGAGGCCAGCCACAGCGCGCCGAGGCCGACTGCGGTGACGAGAGCGACCGCGGCCACGACGCCCCGGGGCTGGCCGCCGCGGGCGAGCCACCAGGCTCCGACGATACCGGCCAGGAGCCATGCCAGCGAGGCCAGGAGGGCCAGCTCGGCGGGGCGCAGCGGGACCGGAGGCGAGGCGCGGCGCACGAGCTCGGGCCCGACCCCCGCGACGTGGAGGTTGTGGCGGGTGTCCGCGTCCCGCGGCTGGAGCTCGAGGGCGTGCAGCCATGCCCAGACGGCGAAGCCGGCATGGCCGGCCCTGTAGTAGCTCGTGCCCAGGTTGTACCATCCCGCCGCATCCTCCGGATGGTCCCGGACGTGCGCGTCGAACCGTTCCGCCGCCTCATCGTACTCCTCCGCGTCGAACAGGGCGATCCCGTCCGCGAAGGCCCGGGCGGCCGCCTGCTGCGGTGAGGCCGGCCCGGCGGATGCGGGGCGCGCGGTGGCGGGCGACATGGCGAGCCCCAGCCCGAGAGCCAGCAGCAGCGCAGCGCCCCGGCGGCTCGCTCCCGGAGCAGCGTCCCTGGAGCCCGGCGCGGGCGTTTCCCTGTCCATCCGCTCCAGGGCCTCCCCCAGCTGCTCGGCGACGGCCACCCGCGCTTCCCGGCCCGGGGGCGTGGGCGCGTAGCGGAGCGCCGCGATGCGCTCCAGGACGGCGGGCACCGCCGCCGCCGGGGTGCGGGGGACGCCGGCGGCCGCCAGCGCGCTGCGGCTCCCCGCCTCGCCCGGCCGGATACCGACCCGCTCGGCGATCCAGGCTCGGGCGAAGGCCTCGGCGTCGGGGAGGAAGGCGGCGTCGTCCTGGGCGGCGCGCCGCCGCAGATCCCGCAGCGCTCGCCGCCGCCGGCGCCGCAGCTCCCGACGGGAGGATCCACCGGGAGCGCGGCGGGCGGCGAGCCCGGCGGCGATGGCCAGGAGGGGGAGGAGCTGGGCCAGCGCGAACCACGGTGTGTGAACCCAGTCGAGGGGATCGCCGGAGCCCGGAGCGGTCTTCAGGTACCGCAGCGAGGCCGGCGGGGTGGGCGCGGCGCGTCCTTCGGCGCCGGGCGTCACCCGGAGCGTCGTTCCCGGCACCTCCGCGGTCGCGAACTCTTCCGTCTCCGGGTCGAAGTAGGCGTAGCGGACGGGCGGGATCTCGAGCTCGCCGGCGCGCTCGGGGATCAGCACCCAGGAGAAGCGCTTCCGCCCCCGGACGGTGCCTCCTGCGATCTCGGTCTCGGCCTCCTCGCTGGGCGGAAAGACGTCGATCCCCTCGAGCGGTGGAAGGCGCGGCGGCGGGAGCGCCTTGACGTGCCCCGTGCCTTCCACCTCGACCGTGAGGACGACGGCCTCCCCGGCCGGCACCTCGCGGGGCTCCAGCGAGCCGGTGGCGGTGAACCGGCCGACCGCGCCGGTGAACTCCGGCGGCCGGTCGCGCTCCGGGACGGGGAGCACGACGAGGGGCATGGAATCGCTCAGCGCCTCGAACGTCTCTGGGGCGTACAGGATGCCGCGCCGCATCTCGTACTCCAGCCGGGCGGGGGGGATGACATGGCGGCCGGGGGAGAGGGGGAAGAACGCGCGGCGGAAGCCCTGGACCTCGTAGACCTGGTTGTCGACGATCCTGGACGAAGTGGTCCGCCGCTCCGGCAGGTCCTCGATCCAGAAGCCCGAGGGGGTGGGGGCTTCGTACTCGGGGGCGCGGCGGAGCCGGAGCCGCGCGGACTGGGAGAACATGGCCTCCGCCTGCATGGTGACCTGCTCACCGACATAGACGGTATCCGCGTTCAGCCAGGCATGGAGCCCCACGTCGCCGTCCGGACCGGACGGGGCCTCGGGGCCGCGGAGCCCGGGCGGCGGCGGCGTTACGGTGAGGATCTGGGACGTCGTCGTATAGGACCGGCCGCTCACGGTCACCCCGATGGCGGGGATCCGGAACTGGCCCTGCGCCCTCCCCCGCAGCACGAACTCGCGGGTGACGAAGCGGCGCGTTCCGCCGGGGATGCTGAACTGCCGCTGGTCGTAGTCCCGCGTGCTGGCGAGCTCGATGCCGGGCGGGAGCCGCGTCAGACGGCCGATCTCCGCCCGGGCGCCGTCCGTCTCGACGTCCACGCGAAGCACCGTCGTCTCGCCCACCCGGACCTCCGAGCGGCTGAGCCCTGCCTGGACCCGGACCGGGTCCTGGGCGGCGAGACCGGCCAGAAGGAGGAGGAGCGGAGCCGCGCTCACGTCACCAGTCCCGGGCGGGACGCGCTTCCTGGGGGCCCTTCCGCAGCTTGTCCTGGAACAGCTCCCGCTCGTCCTGCTCCACCGCGCTCAGGAGCCGCTCCGCCTGCTCACGGGTCATCGGCGCCTCGCCCTGCGCGTCGCCGCCCGCCTGCGATTCCGAGGGCGAGCCCTGCGACTGTCCGCCGCCGCCCCGGTCCCCGGGCTGCTCCTCCTCGTCCTGCTCACCCTCGTCGCCACCCTCCCCGCCGCTCCCCGACTGCTGCTGGTCCCGCTCCTGGAGCGCCAGCTCGTAATTCCACTTGGCGTCCGTGTCGCCGGGCTGGAGACGGAGCGCCTGCCGATAGGCCTCGACCGCCGCGTCGTAGAGCGCTGTGACGGCCTGCGGATCGGCGGCGGCGCTCCGGGCGTCCTCGAGGAAGCGCTGGCCGAGATTGTAGTAGACGTACTCGCGGACCTCGGGGTCGACCACGCTCATGGCGCCCCGCAGGTGCTCCTCCGCTTCGGCGTACCGCCCCAGCTTCAGCAGCGCGGTGCCGAGGTTGTAGCGCAGGACCGGGCTGTCCTCCCCGTCGGCGAGGGCCGCCTGGTAAGCTTCGACGGCTTCGCGGTAGCGGCCCTCCCTGAAGTGCCGGTTTCCGCGCTCGAGCTCGCCGATCCCCGGCAGGATGGACGGGGCGACGCCCGCGTGGAGCACGCGCGCCACTCCGGCGCCCTCGCGCGCGGCGGTGTTCGCCGCCCCTGCGACGAGCGCCGCCGCCAACACCGCCAGGATCCGGCCCTTACGCAACCGCCACCTCCCCGTCCTCTGGTCCTTCAATCGCCCTGCGGTTCTCCTCCCGGTGCCCCCGAACCGCCACCACTCCATCGATCCCGAGGAGCAGCAGCGCCAGGAAGACGAACCAGCCGTAGCGCCCCTTCTCCCGGACGCGGCGGCGGGCGTCTCCCTCCGTGCGATCCAGCCCACGCAGGGCCGCGACCACCGCTTCCGTCGAGCCCGCCTCGTCGAGCCGCACGTACCGCCCGCCGGCGCGACGAGCCACCTCCCGCAGCAGCGTTTCGTTCAGCCGGGACACCACGATCTCTCCATCCGGTCCCCGCTTGTACCCGCCCGCCCCCGCGGCGTCCGCGTCCGGGACCGGCGCGCCGCTCTCCGTTCCTACGCCGACGGTGTGGATGGTGATCCCCACCCGCGCCGCGCGGTCCGCCGCCTCCAGCACGCCGGATTCCTCCTCCAGCGCCTCACCGTCCGTCACCAGGATCACCGCGCCGCGGCCGGCGTCCTGCGGGCCGCGGGCCAGGTCCGTGGCCTGCCGGATCGCGGACGCGATCGACGAGCCGCCCTGGCTCACGATCTCCGGATCGAGCGCGTCCAGGTACAGCTGCAGCGCGCTGTGGTCCACGGTCATCGGCGAGAGCACGTAGGCGCGCCCCGAGAACGCCACCAGACCGATCCGGTCCCCGCCCAGCTCCCGCAGGAGCCGCCTGGCCAGTACCCGCTCCCGCTCCAGACGGTTCGGCGCCACGTCCCGCGCGAGCATGGACTTCGAGACGTCCAGCGCCAGCACGACGTCCGCCGCCGACGCCCGCTCCTCCACGTTCTCGATCCCCCACCGCGGCCCGGCCGCGGCAACGCCCAGCGCGCCCGCGGCGCTCGCCACCAGCGCCGCGCGCAGGACCGGGAAGCGGCGGAGGTCTCCGGCGCCCAGCCGCTCCAGGAGATCCAGCGACCCCAGCGCTTCCCCCGCCCGCCGGCGCCTGCGGGCCCACAGCCACAAGCCCACCAGCACGAGCCCGGGCAGCGCCAGCGCCAGCCAGAGGAGCCCTGCGTCGTCGAAGCTCATGGCACCCTCCCCCAGCGCGTCGCCAGCAGCCCCCACTCGCCCACCAGCAGCAGCGCCGCCAGGAACACGAACGGGAGATGACGAGGCGTGTAGTCCGTGTACGTTCGCACCTCGACCGCGGTCTTCTCCAGCTCATCGATCCGGCGATAGATGCTGTCCAGCGCGGCCTCGTTCGTCGCCCGGAAATACTGCCCGTCGGTGGTCGCGGCGATCTCCTCCAGAAGCTCCTCGTCGATGTGCACCGGGAGGTTCGCGTACTGGTACCCGCCGAACATCCCCCGGGCGATGGGGATCGGCGCCACCCCCTCGCTCCCCACGCCGATCGTATAGATCCGGATGTCGTAGGCCGCGGCGGCGCGGGCCGCCGTGCGCGGGTCGATCTGCCCCCGATTGTTCTCGCCGTCCGTCATGAGGATCATGACGCGGGACTCGCCGGGTGATCGCCTCAGACGGTTGGCCGCCGTGGCGATGGCGGTGCCGATGGCGGTGCCATCCTCCAGCATCCCGGTCTGGAGCTGCTCGAGGGCGCGGAAGATCACGGCGTAGTCGATGGTGAGGGGCACCTGGGTGAGCGCCTCTCCGGCGAACGCCACGAGGCCGATGCGGTCGTATTCCCGGCCGCGGACGAACTTGGCGACCTCCTCCTTGGCCACGGCGAGGCGGTTCCGGGGATGGAAATCCTCCGCGAGCATGGAGGTGGAGATGTCGACGACGAGGGCGATGGCGATCCCTTCGGCCTCGATCTCGCTCATCGACTGGCCGGTGCGCGGGCCGGCGAGCGCGATGATCAGGACCGCGAGGGCCGCGGTGCGGAGCCAGTCCGGCATCCTGGCCAGCGCCATCGTGCCGCGCGCCCCGAGCGCCCCGGCCACCGAGGCCCGGGAGAACAGGAGCGCGCGGCGGTGCCGCCGCCGGTAGAGGTGCCAGATCGGGAGGGCCAGGAGGAGCAGGAGCGCCCACGGGTTCTCGAAACCGGCCGTCATGCCGCCTCCTCCACGTCGGGTGCGGGCTCGTTCCACCGGAAGGATTCCACCCAGAGGCGGGTCTTCTCCCAGTCGTCCAGCGCCTCGGATCGTGTGGGGTCGCGCCGCGCGAACTTCACCTGGTCGGCCGACCGGAGGATCGCCGCGAGGTCGGAGGCCGTGCCCGGACCGGCCTCCGCCCGGACGGCGGCCAGGACCTCCGTCGTCGTCCGGTCCTCGCCCCACCCGGGCTCCACCGCGGCGAGGTAGGCCCGGACGGCCGCGGCGATCCGCGTGTAGAACTCCTTCATCTCGCCCCGGTCGGCGAGCCCGGCTTCGCGGGCCCGATCCAGGGCCGCGAGGGCCGCTTCCCGCGGCGGAACGGCGGGGGCGAGGGTGACGTCGCCCGGTCGCCTGCGTCGGATGATCCACCAGGCCAGGGCGGCGAGGGCGAGGAGCAGGAGGAGGGCGAGGATGAACGGCCACCAGGCCCAGTTCGGCCCGAGCACGTCCTTGGCCGGCCGGGGCTGGATGCCGGCGGTGTCCGCCGGGAGCACGGATGCGACCTGGAAGGGGGGCAGCCCGGCGGTGAGGGTGCGGGCGACCTCGTTCCCGGCGACCACGGGGACGTCCACGTCGGGGAGGGCGACCTCTCCCGTGCGCCAGGGCGTGATGGCGTAGAGGCCGGTGACCCGGATCCGGCCGTCCGCGAGCGTGTCCTCCCGGATGCGGACCCTGGCGGCGTTCTCGAGGTCTCCCTCGGGCCCGCCCAGCGGGAGGGTGTCGGGCCAGAGGACGCGCTGACCGGGTGAGACGGTGGTCCGCAGGGCCACCGGCACCACGTCGCCCACCCGGATGGTGTCCCCGAGCACGGCCGCCCGGAGCTCCTGGGCGGTAGCGGGCGCCGCGGCCGCTCCGGCCAGCGCGGCCGGGGCCAGCGCCAGGAGGAGGGACCGGGCCCGGGGCGCCGGTGGGCCGGTGATCTGGAGCCGCCGACCGGTCGTCATCGGGAGCGCTTCCGTTCCCTGGCGCGGAAGAACGAGAGGAGCGGACCGACATAGGAGGTGTCGGTGCGGACCTCGACCTCGTCCACCGCCAGGCGGCGGAAGAGGGAGCGGAGGGCGTTCTGCTCGGCGTCGGACCGGCTGCCGTAGCGCGTGCGGATGTCCTCGCGGCCGGTGTCCACGGCCACGTCCTCCCCCGTTTCCGGGTCGGTGAGGAGCAGGAGGCCGGCGTCGGGGAGAGCCTCTTCGGCGCGGTCGAGCATGCGGATGGCGACGAGATCGTGGCGGTTCGCGGCGAGCTTCAGCACCCGCCGGAAGCTGTCGAACGCCGGCTGGTCGTCCGGCCCCAGCTGGAAGTCGCTCAGCACGAAAAGGATGGAGCGATGCGACAGCATGCGGGCCGTGTAATCCAGGGCCGCGGCGATATCGGTGCCGCGGCCGCGGGGCCGGAAGGCGAGGAGGTCGCGAATGAGCCGGAGGACGTGGCGGCGGCCCTTCTTCGGCGGGACGACGTGCTCCACCCGGTCGGTAAAGATCAGGAGCCCGACCCGGTCGTTGTTCCGGATGGCGGAGAGGGCGAGGACCGCGGCGAGCTCGGCGGCCAGCTCCGCCTTGAGCCGGCCGCGGGTGCCGAACTGCTCGGAGCCGGACAGGTCCACCAGGAGCATGACCGTGAGCTCCCGCTCCTCGACGTGCTTCTTGATGTAGGGGTGGCCGGTGCGGGCGGTCACGTTCCAGTCGATCGCCCGCACGTCATCCCCGTGCTGGTACTCCCGCACTTCCGCGAACTCCATCCCCTGCCCCTTGAACACGGAATGGTACTCGCCGCTGAACAGCGAGTTGACCCAGCCGCGGGTGCGCAGCTCGATGAGTCGCACCTGCCGCAGCACCTCCCGCGGCACGCCGCCCGGCGCCACGGGGGCGGTCGGCCCCGGGAGCGTGGACGGCGCCGGGGCGGTGCCGAAGAGCCTCCGCCCCGCCTCCCGCACCCTGCCGGTGAAGCTCAAGGCACCTCCACCGCCTCGAAGAGCCGGGCGACGATGTCGTCGGAGGTCACCTCTTCCGCCTCCGCCTCGTACGTAGTGATCACGCGGTGGCGGAGCACGTCCGGGCCCATGGCCTTTACGTCCTCGGGCAGCACGTAGCCGCGCCCGTCGATGAACGCGTGGGCCCGGGCGCAGAGCGCCAGGAAGATGGAGGCGCGGGGCGACGCGCCGTACTCGATCAGGTGCGCCAGCCCCGGCACCCCGTGCTCCGCGGGCGACCGGCTGGCGTGCACCAGGTCGACGATGTAGTCGGTGATCTTCTCGTCCATGTACAGCTCGGCGATCTCGCGCCGCGCCGCGAGGATCTCCCCCGCCGTCGCGACCGTGTCGAGCGGCTCCGGCGCCTTTCCGGCCATCCGCCGCATGATCTCCTTCTCGGTCGCCCGGTCGGGATAGGTGACACGCAGCTTGAGCATGAAGCGATCAACCTGCGCTTCCGGAAGAGGATACGTCCCCTCCTGCTCGATGGGGTTCTGGGTCGCCAGGACCAGGAACGGCTCCTCCAGCCGGAACGTCTCCCCGCCGATGGTCACCTGCTTCTCCTGCATGGCCTCGAGCAGCGCCGACTGCACTTTCGGCGGAGCCCGGTTGATCTCGTCGGCCAGCACGACCTGGGCGAAGATGGGGCCCCGCTTGGCCGTGAACTCGCCCGTGTTCTGGTTGTAGATCATGGTGCCGACCACGTCCGCGGGGAGCAGGTCGGGGGTGAACTGGATGCGCTGGAAGCTGACGTCCAGGGCGTCCGCGAGCGATGCGACGGTGAGCGTCTTCGCCAGTCCGGGCACTCCCTCCAGCAGCACGTGACCGCCGGTGAGCATGCCGATGAGCAGCCGGTCGATCATCCGGTCCTGGCCGACGACCCTCTTGTGCAGCTCCCGCTTGATGCGTGGAGCCAGTTCGCGGCTGGACGGCGGACTGTGCGCGCTGGTGCTCTCCAAGATGTCCCTCCTTCGGTGGTAACAGGGGCGCCGCCCCTGCGCGTACGCCGGGCGGCGCCTGGAAGATCCGGACCGGGCGGCTACCGCTTGATGCGCTCCCCGGCGTCCTCGTGCCGGAAGACCCAGGCCGCCAGCCGGCCGGGGCGCAGACCGCCGGCCCTGGCGTGAGGCTCCCGGTCCACTCTCGACCCGTCCGCGGCCGTGGGGCCGGTCCGGAGCTCGTCGCGGACGGCGCGGAGCCGCTCCCGCCACTTCCTCCAGTTGGCGGACCGCAGGTCGACCCAGCCGTTCTCCGCCAGCCGCGGGTCCCGCGGCGACTGTCCGTTCTCCGGCGTTACCTTCGGCGACGGGCCGCGCAGGAGACGGTCGCCGTCCGGCAGCAGGATCGGGAGGCCGATGGAGAGCATGCGCACCCGGAGGTCGGCGTCCGCCTCGATCAGCGCGGCGGCCCGGGCGGCGGTGTCGTCCGGCTCGAGCTCTGCTGCCGCGTCCATGTCGTCGAAGAGGCGGCCGAGGATCGCCACCTCGAAGAGCAGCTTGGAGAGCCGGGGCGGGCCCAGCATCTCGTAGGCGACGGACTCGACGCCGTGCTCGCGCTCGAGCGCCTCCATGCGGTCCAGCGCCACCTCCCGGAGGACGCCGGCCCGGTACGTCGGCCCGGAGGTGGACGCGTCCAGCGCCGCGACGACGTCGTGGCCGGTCGGATAGCCGCGGATCTCACGCACCACGTCATCGGCGATCTCCTCGGGGGTGATGTACTCCATGAGCCCGAGGGCGGTCAGCGTCTCGAACTCGCCCACGCTGAACAGCCCGTTCTCTCCGGCGTCCAGGTAGACTCCCTCCAGGGGTTCCCCGGTTGCCCGATAGGACGACGAGCCCGCCGGCCCGAACGCCGACTCCAGCGCAACGGGTCCCGTGGCGTCGCACCGCTCGATCGGCTTTCCGCTCCGCTTCACCACGCCCTTCGTGATCCGCTTCCAGCTGATGGCGGCGGTCGGCTTGATCTCCTTCACCGCGGGCGCCCCGGGCGTGCGGGCCATCAGGTAGAGGAGCAGCGTGTGCGCGCCCGCGACGCCGGACTTGGCCAGCAGCATCCGACTGGGGCGCTCCTCGGAGTGCGTGAACGGGATGTTGAGCCCCATCCCGCCCGTCCCGGCGG
>JAHWKI010000240.1 GCA_019347975.1 Gemmatimonadota bacterium | reverse complement strand
CGCCCGCGCCGCGGGGCTGGCGAGATACTCGTCCATCCGCCGACCGGCGCTCTCCGTCTGCTCGGGCGTCATGGCCGCGAACCGGTCGGGGTGATCGCTCTCCGCATGCCGCAGGAGGTTCCGCTTCACGTCCTCCGCCGTCTTCCCGCGCGCCACGTAGTCGCAGTCGGCGCTGCCCAGGTCCCTGCACGACATCTTCAGCATCATTCCACCTCCAGTAGTGTGACCAGCTGCTCCACGCAGGAGGTCCAGCCCTCCGCGTGGCTCTCCCGCTCCGCCTCCGTGGCGAAGCCCTCGTGCACCAGCAGCACCCGCGTCGAGCCGCCTTCCTCGGTGAGCTCCACCGTCACGAGCGTCTCCTCCGGCTCCCCGGCCGCCGCCGATTCCCACGCCCACGTGAACGTCAGCAGCGCCGGCGGCTCCACCCGCCGGAACGCCCCGTGCGCCACGTGCTCCGAGCCGTCCGGCGCGCGCATCATCACCCGGAACGCGCCCCCCGGCCGCGCGTCCACCTCCGCTTCCGGGATCGTGAACCCCTGCGGCGCGAACCACCGCTTCATCTGACCCGCCTCCGTCCACGCCCGGAACACCTTCTCCCGATCCGCGCGGATCACCCGCTCCAGCCGCACACTCCGAGTCGCGCCGGTCTCCATTCCGCTCACCCCCCTTCCTCCAGGTACTCGGCCAGCGAGTCCAGGCGACCCGTCCAGAACCGCTCGTACCGTTCCGCCCAGTCCCGCGCCCGCCGCAGCGGCTCCGCCCGCAGCCGGACCACCGTCTCGCGACCCCGCGCCTCCCGCTCCACCAGATCCGCGCGCGCCAGCACCGACAGGTGCTTCGAGATCGCCGGCCGCGACATCGGAAACGGTTCCGCCAGCTCGCCCACGGTCCGCTCCCCCTCCCGCAGCCGCTCCAGGATCCGCCGCCGTGTCGGATCCGCCAGGGCATGGAACAGGTCGTCGAGGGCGTGATCGGAAACCATATGGTTACGAATATGGGCGGGCGGGTCCCGCGCCGCAAGCGCTCGGATCCGGGGCTGGCCGAGCGGGCGTCGCGGATCTCCGACCGGCTACTCCTCCCTGAGGACCCGGGCCGGATCCACCCGCGCCGCGCGGAGCCCCGGCGCGACGGCCGCGACGGCTCCGATGGACAGCATGGTCACCGTCACGAGACCGTATACGCCCGGGTCGAACGGGCGCACCTCGTAGAGGAGTGAGCCCAGGACGCGGCTCGCCGCCAGCGCGGCCATGATCCCCGCGGCGGCGCCGACGCCGGCGAGGAGGAAGGCGTAGCGGGCGACGAGCGTCACCACCTGCGACGGGGTGGCGCCGACCGCGAGCCGCACGCCGAGCTCCTTCCGCCGCCGGGCCACCGCGAGCGAGAGCGCGCCGAAGATCCCGAGCGCCGCGAGGAGGAGAGCGAAGGTGGCGAAGACGGCGGTGAGCGTTCCCAGCGCGCGGGTGGGGCCCAGCTCGTCGGATACGATCTCCTCCAGCGGGCGCAGCTCCGTGATGGCCATGCCCGGCTGGAGCGCGGCGACGGCCGCGCGGAGCCGCTGCGCGGCGGCCGCGGCGGCGCCCGGCCGGGTCTTCAGGGCCACGCTGAGTCCCATGGGCCCCGCCTGCCGCATGGGGACGTAGGCCTGGATCCGGGAGGGAGTCTCGAGCTCGTAATGCCGAACGTTGGAGACGACGCCGACCACCGTCAGCCACTCCCGTGGCCCCGCCTGCCCGTGCTGCTCGAACGTGACCCGCTTGCCGACCGCCTCCTCACCCGGCCAGAACCGCTCGGCCATGGTCTCATCGATGATCACCACCCTCTCGCCACCCGCCGCATCGCCCGCCTCGAAGCCGCGGCCGCGCAGGACCGGCACGCCGAGCGTCTGGAAGTAGCGCTCCGACACCACGTTGTAGAGGACCGACGGCATGTCGCCGAGGTCCAGCGACTCCGCCCCCTCCGGCGCGATCGCGCGCTCCCAGGAGCGGGGGGTGAGCGGGACCAGGAGCGTAGCGGCGGCGGAGCGGATCCCGGGGGAGCCCTCGAGGTCGGCGGTGAGCGCGTCGTAGAAGGCGAGCCGCCGCTCGAAGCTGTCGAACGCGCCCTCGGGCGCCTGGAGCCGGGCGGTGATCACGTCCTCGGCCACGAAGCCCTTCTCCACGCTCGCGAGCCGGCCCAGGCTCTTCGTGAGCAGCCCGGCCGCGACCAGGAGCACGAGCGAGAGCGCGACCTGCATGACCACCAGGCCGTCCCGGGTCCGCCGGGCGTCCCGCCCGGAGGTGGCCCGCGTCCCGTTCCGGAGGCGCGTCGTCTCGCGCGCGGCCCCGATCCGGACGGCCGGCACCAGGCCGAACAGCAGCCCGCTCAGCGCGGTGACGGCCACGGCGAACGCGAGCACGGGACCGGTCAGCGCCACGCGACCCAGGACCAGCGCGGGGATGTCCAGGGGCAGCAGCCCCGGGAGCACACGGACCGCCGCGGCGGCGATCGCGATGCCGAGGAGCCCGCCGGCCGCGGCCAGGACGGCGCTCTCCGCCAGGAGCAGGCGCGCCAGGCGACCGCGCCCGGCGCCGAGCGCCGTCCGCACCGCCAGCTCGCTCCCCCTCCCTTCCGCCCGTGCGAGGGCGAGGCTCGCGACATTGGCGCACGCGATGAGGAGGAGGAGCCCCACGGCGGCCATCAGGATCCAGAGACCCGTCCGTATGTCGCCGAGGAAGAGGTCGTCCAGGCGGCGGAGCTCGGGCTGCGCGACGGCCGTGCCGACCTCCGCCTCGACCTCCGCCGCCACGCGTGCGAGGTCCGCCTGCGCCTCCTCCACGGCGATGCCCGGGGCGAGACGCGCGAGGGCGCGCGTGCCGAACGAGCTGTGGCGGTCGTCCCATGGCAGCTCGTCGCCGAGCACACCCATCGGGATGTAGGCTTCGATCTCCGGGGACGGGTACCCCGCGCCCGGCGGGAGAACCCCGACGATCGTGGCCGTGAACTCGTCCGTGGCCAGCGGCCGCCCCACGACCCCCGGATCGCCCCCGTAGGCGCGCTGCCAGAAGCCGTGGCCGAGAACCGCGATCGGCGCCGCGCCGGGCTCCGTCTCCGCGCCCGTGAACAGCCGGCCGACGGCCGGGCGGAGACGAAGAGCATCGAAGAAGTCGCCGATGACCAGCCGGCTGTTCAGCAGCTGTGCTCCCCCCTCGGCGTCCTGCCGGATGAAGCTCCACCCCGCGGACCCGCCCCAGGCCTCGAAGGACCGGCTCCGCTCCCCCCAGTCCCGGTAGTTCGGGATGGAGATGGAGATCAGGTAGCCCTGCGGAGAGCGGACGTCCGGCGTGACGACGCGGTGCGCCTCCTCGAAGGGCAGCCCCTCCACCAGCACGCCGTGCACGAGGCTGTAGACCGCCGTCGTTCCGCCGATCCCCAGCGCCAGCGCGCCGACGGCGAGGAGTGTGAACGCGGGACGCCGGAAGAGGGCGCGTAGCGCCAGTCGGAAAGCCATGATCGGACTCCGGGTGCGGGTGGGACGATCGGGAGCTTGGATGGAGGCGGCGCCGGCAGGGTTGGGGAAACCCGGACCCGCAGGGACGAAGCGCGGAGCACGGGGACCAGAGGTTCGGCACGGGCGCTTTGACAGAATCCCGACCTCTCGCGCGCTCGTTTCGTGGAAGGAAGCACGAACCTCCTGGAAAGGCGGGATCCATGCGGGTATTCGGCAGCTCTTTCGGGCGCGCGGGGCTCCTGGCGGTGGTCATCACGGCGGTGGGCTGCTCCTCGCCGACGGCCGCCGAGCTGGAGCTGTTTCAGGCGGACGGCATCGAGGCCCTGGTGGGCGCGGATGTCGTCCTCCTCACGATGAAGTTCGTCCCCGAGGTGAGCATGCAAGCGCTCTACGAAGGGCGGGTCACCGCGGACGACGGCGGGTGCTTGCGCTTGGATACCAATGATCGCCACACGGTCGTGTGGCCGAAGGGCTACGGTGTGGAGTCCGCGAACGGCGGCTTCCAGATCGTCGACGATGCCGGAGCCGTGATCGGGCCGGTCGGCGGCGAGTTCAGCATCCCCGGCGGCGAGGTGTCATCCCTTCACGATGGGCTCGGGTTCACCGAGGCCGACCGCGCGCTGGCGGAAGCCCACTGCCCAGGCAAGTTCTGGATCATGGGCACCGACTGACACGGGCGCTCTCTTTTCACGCCGGGCGCCGCGCCTGCCGCTCGAGGCTCTCCCGGACGGCGCGTCCGAGCTCGAGGAGCCGCCGAGCCGCGGGCGCGTCCACAGGCTCTCCCCAGCGGATGGTGATCCGCCCGTTCCGGATCTCGACCGCGACCCGCCGATGCTCCTCCACGTCGCTCAGGAGCCGCCGGACTTCCCCGTCGATCAGGCTCCGCGCCTCCGACGGGTGCGTCGACTGAATGCGCCAGCGGTCCGGCAGACCGGTGCCTCCTTCGAGCACCTCGCCCCTGGTGTGAACGACGCGGGTCGGCCTGGTGCGGATCCGGGTCACCTCTTCTTCCGGCACCGCGGCCGGAAGCCGCAGACGGAGGTGGCGGATCGTGACCTCGGTGCCCTTCTGACGAAGAAGGCTCATCTTCGCTTCGCCTCCGGGCACCGCGAATCGGAGGCTGGGCGTACCGAGCTTCGGCGCCGTCACCCTCCCGCCCAGCTCGGCAGCTAGCGGCGTGAAGAGCTCACGCGCTCGTGCCGTGTTGCGCCGGGCGTTGTGGACGGCGAGCGCGACGACGGCCAGGACCATGACACCGAAGAGAATCAGGGGCTCCATCAACCGACCGTCATGAGGGCAGGAATCGTCCCCGAGCCATCCCCGAGCGGAGTGGCCTCGGTCCCCGAGCAGGCGAGCAAATCTCAGGCTCCCTTTTCAATAGTTTCGGCGGCGCCGATGCCCGCGACAACCCTTTCGTGAGCCCGCCCGTCCTATCACACAGCCGCCTGCTTCTGTCAGACCCCGAGCCGCGGCGTGATCATCGCGGGGTAGTCGTTCCCAACCTCTGATCCGAGATACAGCCGATGCGACGAACGGTGGAAGCATGGATGCGGGACCTGACCCGGGCCGCGCGCAGCCTGCTCCGTGCGCCGGGGTTCACGGCGGTGGCGGGGCTCACGC
>JAHWKI010000047.1 GCA_019347975.1 Gemmatimonadota bacterium | reverse complement strand
CGTCGCCAGCAAGCCGTTCGCGGAGTCGTACCTGCTGGCGGAGATGTTCGCGCAGGTGCTGGAGGCGCGGGGGCTGTCGGTGGACCGGAGGCCGGGCCTCGGCGCCACCGAGATCGCCTTCGGCGCGCTCCGCTCGGGCGACGTCGACGTGTACCCGGAATACACCGGCACCGGCCTGGTGGCGGTGCTGGGGCTGGCGCCGTCGTCCGATCCGGATTCCGTGCTGGCCACCGTCCGCCGGGAGTTCCGGGACCGCTGGGGCGTCCGCTGGCTGGCGCCGCTGGGGTTCGAGAACACGTACGCCATCGCGGTGCGGCGGGAGACGGCGGAGGCGCACGGCCTGAGAACGCTCTCGGATCTCGAGCGCGTGGCGCCGTCGCTGACCGCCGGATTCTCGCCGGACTTCATGGGCCGCGAGGACGGCCTGCCCGGGCTCGGGGCGGCGTACGGCCTGGAGTTCGGCGCGACCCGCTCGCTCCTCCAGGCAGTGAAATACCGCGCGCTGGCGTCCGGCGCCGTGGACATCATCGATGGCTACTCCACCGACGGGCAGATCGCTCGCTACGACCTCGTGGTCCTCGAGGACGACCGGGGCTTCTTCCCCGCGTACCAGGCCGCGCCGCTGGTCTCCGCCCGCCTCCACGACGACGTCCCCGCCGCGGTCGCCGCGCTGACCTCCCTCTCCGGCGTCCTCGACGAGGCGCTCATGCGCCGTCTCAACCGCCGGGTCGAGGGCGAGGGCGAGGACGTGGGGCGGGTGGCCGCCGAGACGCTGGCGGCGCTGGGCGTCGTCGGCAGGGAAGAGGCTTCAGGTTCGACCTCGACTTCGGCGCCGAGCTTGTGGAGCTATCTCTGGGGGCGGCGCGCGCTCCTGCTCCGGCTCACCCTCCGCCACCTCCTCCTGGTCGGCGTCTCGCTGGTGGCGGCCGTGCTCATCGCGGTGCCCCTGGGGCTCGCGCTGGAGCGGGCCAGGCGCGGGGCGGAGGGGACCATCCGGACGGTGGGGCTGCTCCAGACCATCCCGTCCATCGCGCTGCTGGCGTTCATGATCCCGCTGCTGGGCATCGGCGTCGTCCCCGCCCTCGTCGCGCTCTTCCTCTACTCCCTTTATCCCATCCTGCGGAATACGTACACGGGAGTCCGCGACGCCTCACCCGATGCGGTGGATGGCGCGCGCGGATCGGGAATGACGGAGGGGCAGCTCCTGCGATGGGTCCGCCTCCCGCTGGCGGCCCCCATCATCATGGCGGGCATCCGCACGGCCGCCGTCATCACCGTGGGCACGGCCACGCTGGCCGCGTTCATCGGCGCCGGTGGCCTCGGCGATCCCATCGTGGCCGGGCTCGCCCTGTCGGACACGAGGATGATCCTGTCCGGTGCCATCCCGGCCGCCCTGCTGGCGCTCGTCGTGGACGGCGCACTGGCTGTGGCGGAGGCGTGGGTCACGCCCCGGAGCTGAGCTTCGCCAGCACGGGCGGGAGACGGCGGCGGCTTGCCGTGGAGGACGCCGAGGGCCGAAGCCCGCCGCGTTGAGGGCGTAGAACACTGTAAACTCCCCATTCGATCTCTTCCCGAACAGGGCGTGGGGACATGCAGGTATTGAGCGCCGTCAACTCCCCAGTCGATCTCTTCCCTGCGACCGGGGGGGGGGACTTGACCGCATATAGCGCCGTCAATTCCCCACTCGATCTCCTACCGGACCGGGCGTGGGGACTTGACGGCATAGACCGCCGCCAACCCCTGCGGCGGCGCGTTGGAGCATCGGCCCCGGCGGCTCAGTCCGCCAGCGGGTCCGTCGTCCTGCCCGGCGCGGGCCGCTCCGACTTCGGTGGCTTCGACAGCTTCGGCGCCGCCGGAATCCCCAGCGCGACCTGCCCGGCGGGCACGTCCTTCGTCGCCACCGCCATCGACCCCAGCATCGAGTCCGCCTCCATGTGGACGCCCGCCAGGATCGTGGCGTGGTAGGTGACGCGGACACCATCGCCCAGGACCGTCTCGGGGTTCTCCACGAAACGCCCGTCGTACAGCGCGTGGGTGTGGCTGTAGACGTTCGCGTAGTCCGCGATGGAGACGCCGTTGCCGAGCCGGATCCCGCCCCGGTCATCCAGGAGGACGTGGCGGTGGACGACCACGTCGTCGCCGATCTCCAGGTTGTAGCCGAACGACCACTTCACGAAATGGAACGCCTTGAAGTTGCGCCCGACGCTCCGGAAGATGTGGGGCGCCAGCGCCCGGCGGAATTTCACGCCCAGGTGGACGTTCTCGCCGAGCGGGCTCTTGTCGAACATCTCCCACAGCCACTGGAGCGGCTTGGCGCGGGCGTACCGCTCCGTGTCCGTGTCCTGGTAGTATTCCGGCTCCAGCGTGATGTTGCGCGGATCCATCTGGAGCAGCGCCACGCGCATGGCCGCGGGCAGCCCGGCCGGGTCGGTGCCGGCGAGCTGCGGGTAGAACAGCGCGGTCAGCACCTCCCGGCAGAGGGCGTTGCGGTCACACGTCGGGTCCTCCAGCCGCTCGGCGATCTCTCCCACCCACCGGTCGTACTCCCGCGTCGTCGACTCCGGCAGCGGCACCGTCCGCAGCGGCAGGAACTCCATGGCCATGCGACCCCCTCTCCCCCCATTGATCGGACGCCGCGCGCCCTCGCTTCCCCGGGCTGCGATGTTACCCGCGGGCGTCATGGGGTGTCAACGCGTGCCGTCCCCCGCAGCCGGCTCGACCTCCGGCTCCTCGCTAAACTCACCTCCGCCAATGTCTTGCGCGAAGCCTCGGAGGGGCGGAAACCGAAGAACAGCGAACGAATGTTGCCTCGTGTCCCAACCCGCCATTCTCCCGCCCCGTTCCCGGCTGCATTGATTCCGTGATTCCGCGACTCCGCGACTCCGCGCGGGGAATGCTGAAGCCGCCGGCCTGGAGGCGCCGAGAACAAAAAAACTGTTCTCCGCCCCTTCGCCCGCTTCGCGCCTTCGCGAGAGACATGGACGTAAGGAACCGGTGGAGTCAGAACCCGCGAGCGACGGGCCGCGGCCGGGAAGCCGCTCAGCCGACCGGCTTTCTCTCACCCCGCCGCCGCCGCCGGTCGTGCGCCGGGACCCGCCCCTCCCCGAACGACGGCTGCCGATGGGGGCTCCGCGGCGTCGAGGGAGGCCGGACCCGCGAGCCGCGCGTGGCCGGCCAGTGCGCCGCCACGCCGGCGGAGTAGACGATGCCCAGCCCCAGGTGGGTCCACGCCAGCACGCGGAGGAGCGTCTCGCCCGTGACCACCTGCAGCACGTAGCCGCTGACCACGAGGACGGCGAACGTCGCGACGGCGATCAGACCGCTCCGCCGCCCCTTCTTCACGCCCTGCCGGAAGTGCTTCCAGATGTGGCGTGTCGTGATCAGCCCGACGGCGAAGACCAGGACGGGCGCCACGAGGATGTGCGCCTTGAGCATCCACGGCTGGAGCGGGTGGTTGATCACCGCCCACGGGTCCGCGGCGGTCATCATGTCCTTCATCCACCAGTAGGCGACGCCGGTCACCAGCGTCCCGGCGGTGCTCAGCCAGATCAGCCACCGCTCGAAGCGGCTCATGGTCACTTTTCCGTCCCGGTCCCGAACGGGTCGATGACCGCGTGCAGCGCCAGTACCCGCCGCACCGCCCTCGTCATCGCGCGCGCCGTCAGCGTCGCGCCCGTGATGTTGAGGATCCCGCCCTTCATCGACAGCTCGTCGTTCAGCGGCCGGCCGTCGAATTGCGCGATCCAGCCGGCCGGCGCGCGGTACTCCGGCGGCTCCGTGAACTTCAGGACCTCCACCCGGTCGACGCGGCCGTCCGGCGTCAGCGCCACCATGATGACCTCCGCCTTGGTGCGCACCCGGTGGGCGTCGAAGTACGCCACCCCCGCCGGCACTCCGCGCCGCCGGGCGGCGTAGTAGGTGACCACGCCCTGGTCGATGGGGACGTCGTCTCCGGCGAGCCGTCGCGCGCGGGCGAGCTGCGCGTCGGTGAGGAACGCCGTCTCTCGCTCGGTCACGGCCGGGGCGGGGAAGGCCGCGGCCAGCGCCTCTTCCTGCGTCATCAGTGTCTGCCCGGCCGCGCCCGTGGACACCGCCAGACACGCCAGCCCGAGGATGAGCGCGCCCCCGGCCGCCACGAAGGACGGCCGGGGAGCGCCCGGGGGTCGTGCTGCCGGGTTCATCTAGAAGAGGTAGGAGAGGACCAGCGAGAAGCCGTTCCGCCCCGTCTCCGCTTCGTTGGCGTGGATCTGATAGTCGCCCTTCACGGCCACCTGCGGGACCGGCTTCCACGACGCCCCCAGAAGGATCGCCGTCCGCTCGTTGGCCGGGTTGGCCGCGTAGCCCTCCGGCACCTCCGCCTGCGTGTTCAGCCACTCGTACCGGACGTACGGGAAGAGCTGGTGCGTCGTAGTCGTGTGCCGGAGCACGTCGTAGCCGGCGTGGGCGTAGCCGCCGCTGAGCTCGTCGCCCACCGACGCGGCGCCGGTCAGGCCCAGCGCCTGGTTCAGCTCGGCGGCGCCATCCAGCGCGCCGCCCGCCACCAGCGCCCGCAGGTCGAGCCCGTTCGCCTGCCAGCTCGCATGTGCCTCCCAGATCAGCTGTGTGACGTCGATTTCCTCGCCGCCGACCCGCAGCCCCTGGTCCGCGCCGCCGTAATAGACGGAGCCGCCCGCCAGCAGCCCCAGGATACCCTCGTAGTCCGCCCGGACCGCCAGCCCCACGTCCTCCGCGAGCGCGTTGATCCCCTTCTGACGACCCCCCCGGAACCCGCCCGCCGAGAACTTCTCGGCGTTCAGACCGTTCATCACGTACGCTCGCCAGCTCACCGGCCCCGCCGTGCCGAACGCTCCGAAGCCGTTCTCCCGCCACGTCGTCGGGATCAGCGCCTGCTCCACCATCGGGCGCGTGCTCCCCAGGAACACCGGCGGCTCGTGCAGCTCGTTCACCAGGCCGATCGGTGCCAGCAGAAGACCCCCCCGCAGCCCGATGTCGTCCGTCAGCAGGTAGTCGAGGTAGGCGAACTCGAGGAACGCTTCGTTGCCGTGCTCGATCTCGATCTCCGAGTTGAACAGCAGCCGGTCCGTGAACTTGTACCCCACGTACAGGATCGCACGCAGCGCGTCGAACCGGCTCGCCGCCTGCGACGCCGTGCCGTTCTCCAGCTCATCCTCCGGCACGCTGTACAGGACCTCGCCGTAGCCGCCGATGGAGACGCCCTCCGCCACCTTGTACACCTTCGACGCCGCCGGCCCGAAGCCGAGCACCCCCGTGTCCGCCCGGGCGACGACATCGCCGCCCAGCCGCATCCGCTCCAGCTCGCGCGTGATCGCGTCCACCTGCCGCTTCAGCCGGGCCAGCTCCGTGGTGTCCTGTGCGGGCACTCCCGGCTCCGCCGTCGAGAACCCGCGAGGATACGGAGAGAACCGGCTCCCGGCGTCCGGAGCCCAACGCGTCAGGGCGCTGTTGGAGCGGACGCGGATCCCGTCCGCGGTCAGCTCCTGGATCAGGACGCCGTACGGCTCGTCCGCCGCCCACTCCAGCGCGGCGTCCGCGCCCATGACGAACAGCGCGGTCGACAGGATGTCCGCCACCAGCGCGTCCTCGACCACCACCGTCACGCTCCCCCACGCCGGGACCGGCCGCCCCGTCCGCGGGTCCAGCACGTGCCCCGGCCGCTCCGATGACGACGTCGTCGACACCGACGCGTCCGTCACCACCAGCTCCGCCACCGGCCGCTCCCGCTCCGCCGCGTGCGCCACGCCGATCCGCTCCGGGCCACCCACCACCATCGCCTGCCCGCCGAAGTTCAGCAGTCCGGTCGAGCCGAGCGCCCGGAGCTCCGCCGCCGCCCTCCGCAGCGCCAGCCCCTTCCCGAACGAACCGGCGTCCAGCCACAGCGCCGCCTCCGTCCGCTCCACGGTCCCGGCTGCCTCGTCCAGCCGCACACGGCTCCATCCCGTCGCACCCAGCGCGTCGAGCAGCTCCCCCGGCGCAGGCACCCGACCGTCGCCGCGCACATCCCACGCGTCGATCAGCGCCCCCACCGCCGGATCGAACGCGCCGCCGGTCCGCGCCACCCACGGCGCCACCTCCGCCAGCACCGTCAGCAGCTCCGGGCTCACCCCCGTGGGCTCGCCCGCCGCCGCGGCGTTCACCGCCGCCAACTCCGCATCCGCGCGCCACGTGCTCAACAGCGCATCCGCGTCACGCGCCGCCCTCAGCGCCGCTTCGGCCGCTCGGGACGCCTCAGGGCCGCTCACCCGCAGGCCCAGCCGCGTCCCCATGATGAAGGACTCCCGCTCTACCGCGGGCGTGAGAGAAACGTCCGCCGGACGCGGCGCCTGCGCCGGCGCGGTGGCGGGGAAGGCCGCAAGGGCGACAAGGACGAAAATTAACGGTCGCATATCCGTGAGATTGAGAGTCGTTCTCAACGAGCGACGCTATGGTACGCCCCACGTCCCGCACCGTCAAGTCGGCCGCGCCCACCTCCACTCCCCCACCTCCCCGCGAGCCCGGAAAAGGGGTGAGGCAGCCCTCGTCCGTGAAGGCAGGCAGCGAACCACCCCCACTCGATCACCACGCCGCAAGGCCCGGGTACGAGGCCGCCGAGCGCTCCGAGCCTTCCGCCTCCGAAACCCGGCCCCTAGCTTGCGCCGTAATGGGGTCCGGACCGATCACGAGAGGCGGGAAGAGCATGGAAGACGTGACGCGAAAGCGGATCATGAGACAGCTGGAGGCGCTGCCGGACGCGCAGCTGTACCAGGTGATGGACTACATCGAGTTCGTGATGGCGAAGTACGCGGCGGCGGCGTCCCATCAGCCGGACGCGTTCCAGCGGTTCGCGGAGCGGGTGGAGGACCAGATGCGGGTGAGGTCGCTGGCGCCGAAGGCCATGAAGGGGACGATGAAGATCATGAGCACGGCGGGGAAGGTGCTCGACGGGGTCCGGGACCTCGGTCGTGACCTCGCGACGTCGCCGCCGGCGCGGGGAGCGTCGACGGAGGGGCCGGCGGGCGGCGAGCTCGTGCCGGACGCGGAGGCGGCGCCCCCGCCTCGCGCGATGCCCGCGCCGCCCGCGCCGAATGGCGGGAGCGCCGCGGCCGGGGACGGAGCGGAGCGCACGGACGAGGACCGGGCGTGAAGCCGAAGCGGTCGCGAACGGGGGGGAAGGGGCTGGCGCGGACGTTCGTCCCCCTGCTGCCGTCGCTGGTGAAGCTTCTCGGCGGTCTGATGCGGGACGCGCGCGTGCCGCTCCTGGACCGCGGGCTGCTGGTGGCGGTGATCGTCTACGTGGTCTCGCCCCTCGACCTGGTGCCGGACTTCCTGGGTATCCTGGGGCTGTCGGATGACCTCTTCCTGCTGGCGGTGGTCCTGCGGCGCCTGCTCCTGGGGGCGGGAGACGAGGTGGTGGCGAGCCACTGGAGCGGGAGCCGTGGCGAGCTGGACCGTCTGATGGGCGCGGTGGAGGACCTGGGGGCGCTGGTCCCGGGGCCGATCCGCAGGGTCCTGGAGTCGTTCGGAGGCCGGTAGCGGAGAGGCGGGCGGGGGCGGTTGACACTGCTCGGCGGAGCGCCGTAGGTTCCGCCATGGAACGAGGAAAGTCCGACAGGAACGTGGCGAACTTCACCCGCGGGGCCGCTGAGCGGCGGCCCGCGGGTGTCGCGCATCAGGGGGGTCTGGGAATGAGCGAATCGGTACACGTCCGGGTCCGCGAAGAGGGCCTGACGTTCGATGATGTCCTGCTGGTTCCGAGCTACTCGGCGATCCACCCGCGGGACACGTCGGTGGTGACCCGGCTCACGCGGACGATCGAGCTGCGGATGCCGCTGCTGGCCGCGGCAATGGACACCGTCTCCGAGTCCCAGATGGCCATTGCCATGGCCCGGGAGGGCGGAATGGCGATCATCCACAAGAACATGTCCATCGACCGTCAGGCGGCGGAGGTGGATCGGGTGAAGCGCTCCGAGAGCGGGATGATCATGAACCCGATCACCCTCCGGGCGGATGGCTCGCTCCGGGACGCGCACCAGCTCATGGCCCAGTTCTCCATCAGCGGCGTGCCGATCGTGGAGGAGGGCGGCAGGCTGGTCGGGATCATCACCAACCGCGACCTCCAGTTCGAGCGCGACCTCGATCTCCCGATCCGGGACGTAATGACCAGCGATGCCCTGGTCACCGCGCCGGTGGGTACCTCCCTGGAGGAGGCCGAGCGCGTCCTCCACCGCCACCGGATCGAGAAGCTCCCCGTCGTCGATGAGGACGGCACGCTCCGCGGGCTCATCACGGTCAAGGACATCTTCAAGCGCCGCAACTTCCCCAACGCCTGCAAGGACGAGCACGGCCGTCTGCGGGTCGGCGCCGCCATCGGAACGTCGAAGAACGACCTGGTGCGCGCCGGCCGTCTCGTCGACGCCGGCTGCGACCTCCTCGTCATCGACACCGCCCATGGCCACTCCGAGGGCGTCCTCTCCGCCCTCGCCCGCGTCCGCGAGAAGTTCCCCGACGCCCAGATCATGGCCGGGAACGTCGCCACCGCGAAGGGCGCCCGCGCACTGGTCGAGCGCGGCGCCGACGCGGTCAAGGTCGGCATCGGACCGGGCAGCATCTGCACCACGCGCGTCGTCACCGGCGTCGGCGTACCCCAGCTCACGGCCGTCATGGACTCGGTCCGTGGAACGAAGGGGGAGGTCCCCGTGGTCGCCGACGGCGGGATCCGCTACTCCGGCGACATCGTCAAGGCCATCGCCGCCGGCGCCCACGCCGTCATGATGGGCTCCCTCCTCGCCGGCACCGAGGAGAGCCCGGGTGAGAGCTTCCTCCTCGAAGGCCGCCGCTTCAAGACCGTCCGCGGCATGGGCTCTCTCTCCGCCATGGAGGAAGGCTCCGCCGACCGCTATTTCCAGGACGAGAACACGGGCCGCAAGCTCGTCCCCGAGGGCATCGAGGGGCGCGTCCCCTACAAGGGACCCGTCGGTGACGTCCTCTATCAGCTGATCGGAGGCCTTCGGAGCGGCATGGGGTACTGCGGCACGCCCGATATCGAGACGCTGCGCACCAGGGCCGAGTTCATGAGGATCACCGGCGGCGGGCTCAGGGAGTCGCATCCCCACGACGTGGCGATCACCCGCGAGGCGCCGAACTACCACCTCTGAGGCGCCGGCCTGGGCGGCCGGCGCAGGAGGGGCCGCCTTTCGCCGGCGGAGGGCCCGGCCTGACGGCCGGGCGGGGGGCGCGGCCGCCTTCGGCGTGTCGCGGAGCTGGGGCCCCCGATTGCGGGAGCGTGCGCTGGCTACTATTTAGATAGTTGCTGACTCTCGCTCCCGGATTTATGCGACGCGCGCTGCTCCTCTACCTCTCCATTCTCGCGGTGCTCCCGGCCTGCGCGCGCACGGCTCCGCCCCTGCCGGCGGGCGGCTCGCTCCTCCATTACCGCGTTCCGTGGCCGGATGCGTTTCCCAGCGATGTGGCGGTTGACGACGAGGGGCGGGTGTGGTTCACGGACCGGCTCACCCACGCGTTGGGCGTATTCGACCCGGTGACCGAGGAGTTCCGACGGATCCCTACGCCGACGCCCAGATCCGCGCCGTACGGTCTGGTCCGGGCGCCGGACGGGGTCCTGTGGTTCGGAGAGAGCGTGGCGGGGCGCCTGGGGCGAGCGGACCCCGCTACGGGAGAGATCACGGAAGTGGAGGTCGCGGAGCTGCGGACAGGACCGCGGCTGCTCGCCTGGGCCGGGGGCGCCCTCTGGTTCACCGCCGAACGGGACGGCGCCCACGGTCGCTACGATCCCGCGACCGGTGAGGTGCGGGTCTGGCCCAGCCCCGTGGAGAGACCGTACGGGATCGCCGCGGTGGGGGACCAGGTCTGGGTGGCCGGGCGCCGGGAACGAGAGGTATACCGGGTCGACACAGGCCCGCCGTACTCCGCCCGACCGGTGGGGGCGACGGTGCGCCGGATGGCCGGCTCGCCGGACGGGTGGCTGTGGATGACCCACTTCAGCGCAGGCCGGGTAGGCGGGTGGAGCCCGCTGACCGATGCGCGGGTGGAGCTGGAGAGCCTCCCCCGGCCCTCCCGACCGTACGGGATCGCGGTGGACGCGTGGGGCCGCGTGTGGTACTCGGAGCAGGGCAATGAGACCATCGTCGTTTACGATCCCGCGCTCGACGAGCGGCGGAACGCCTCGCTCCCTCTCCCGGCCGGAACCGTCCGCAGCATCGCCATCGACCCGGTCCGCCGCCGCGTCTGGCTTCCCCTCTCCGACATCGGCGTCATCGCCGTCCTGATGCTGAAAGGAGCCCCCCCTCCGTAGCCGCGCAGCCCGCGCCGAAAAGGCGCCAGCCGCGCCGGCCGCACGCCTCGCCCCCCAGCGCCGAACGGCGCCCCTCCGCGCCGGCCGCAGGCCGCGCCCCCCGGCGCCGAACGGCGCCTCTCCTGCGCCGGCGCCAGCCGGCGCCTCTGGCCTGTCTCTTGCTCGCCTTTACCCCACCCGACACACCACGGAAACCCTACCGGACAGGCTATGATCTCACGCGAGCAGCTCCAGAACCTGATCGAGCGCCGTACGAACGGGAATCGCATTCTTTCGGTGTACCTGGACATGTCGGTGAATGCGGAAAACAAGCGGACGTACGACATCTTCCTCTCCAAACGAAAGTCGGATTTCCCCCAGCTGGACAGCGACCGCGCCGGGCACCATCGCGAGGCGCTGGGCGAGGCGTTCGCGCGGCTCGAGACGTGGCTGGACGAGGAGTTCGATCAGTCGAACCGCGGCGTCGCGGCGTTCCTGGAGCTCGGGGGTGACTGGACGGAGACCATTCAGCTCCCGCTACCCGTGGAGAACCGGGTCGCGGTGGATGAACGCCCCGTGGTCACGCCGCTCGTGGAGCTCGTCGAGCGGTACCACCACCATGGCGTGATCCTGGTGGACCGCGAGCACCTCCGCATGCTGAGCCTGTACATGGACCAGACGGTGTACGAGGCCGAGGTCGAGACCCAGCCGTACCCCACGCCCCACGACGTGAAGCGCGGCGGCTTCTCCGCCAAGGACTTCCAGAAGCGCAAGGAGGAGGAGGCCCGCCACTTCTTCCGGGAATTCGCGGCCGAGGTCGAGCGCTTCGATCGCCTCCACCGCCCGGACGACCTGACCCTCCTCGGCACGCACGAGAACGTCAGGAAGTTCGAGGAGTTCCTCTCCGAGTCCATCCGCAAGAAGGTCGTGCACATCGACCGGGCCGAGATCGACGCGACCCCGACCGAGGTCCGGCAGAAGCTCGCCCCCGCCTTCGAGCGCCAGCTGGAGCGCGAGGAGGCGGAGGCGGTGAACCTGCTGCGCGAGCGCATCGGCCAGTCCCACAAGGCCGTCGCCGGCTTCGCCGAGACGCTGGAGCAGCTCCAGGAGGGCAAGGTCGAAACGCTCATCATCGCCCGGGACAACCAGGTCAGTGGCGGCCGCTGCGGGACCTGCAACTTCCTCCTGGCACGCACCGGCGGCGACTGCCCCTACTGCGGTGGCGAGGTCTCCGACGGCATCGATCTGGTCGAGGAGATGGTCCGCATGGCCGAGGAGCAGGACGCCAGGGTCGGATTCGTCGCCGCCTCCACCCTCCAGGACGTCGGCGGAGTGGGCGGCCTCCTCCGCTTCTGAGGCCCGCCCCCTCACGCCCCGGGTCGCCAAGCTTGACCGGCCGGCGACCCGGGGCGTATCTTTTCGTACGCACGCCCGCCCTTCCCCTCTCCGAAACCACAACCCGGCGTACGCAGCCATGGCGGCTACTATCGATCCCGAGACCCGCTCGACTCTCGAAACCGCTGTGATGGAGCTCGACGGCGTCCTCCACGCGGCCATCGATCACCGCACGGGCGAGTTCTGGGTCGTTCGCGACCCCGACTACGACGTCGGTCCCATCGAGATCGCCGTGCGCGCCCGCATCGCCAGCCTGGGTCACGATCCGGCCAGCGTCGGGATCCGACTCACGCTCCCCGTCGCCAGCGAGCCGCGCCGACGCGTCCGCTTCCTCGGCGTCGAGCGCCATGAGGAGCAGGGCCGCATCAACGTCACCGTACGCCTCGAGTGGAACGGCGAGATCGTCTCCGGCACCGCCGCCGGCGAGCGAGGGCCTGCCCTCGAGCTCAAGACCACCGCCCACGCCGCCCTCATCGCTCTCCAGAAGCTCAGCCCCCAGGAGCTCGACGTCCGCATCATCGGCATCAAGCCCATTCACGCCTTCGACTCCGATCTCATGGTCGCCTCCCTCCTCCGCGGAGAGGGCGGCCAGCAGCGACTCGTCGGCGCCGTCGTCGCCCACGACGACCCCAAGGCCGCGGCCGCCATGGCCGTCCTCAGCGCCCTCAATCGCACCCTCGGAAACTTCCTCCAGAACACGGACTGACCCCCGGCGCGCCGCGCCCGTTCCGGCCCCGAGGCAGTCGCGGCTTCCGCCGGTCCAGATTCCCCCTCCGCCGTCCCGTTGTCCCGCCGCTCGCCGGAGAGCTGCGCCTCGAGCGGAACATCTGTTTGGGGGACGCGTACTCTCCTCTGGATCAACGGCTGAGCTAACCGGAGGAGCAATGGAGCGACGACCCAGGTTCGGAGCATTGGCGGTGGTAGTCCTCGCCATGGGGGGAGCGACGGCGTACGCCGTTCGCGGCCCCGCAGAGACGGAGCCCGCGCCGGTGGACGTGTGGCTGGCGGAGTCCTACGAATCGGTTGTCCCGGAGGCGGACGCGACGTCGTCCGCGGCGTTCGCGGCGGCACCGCTGCGGGCGCGTACCGATTGGGACCTGACGCGTACGACGAACGACCGAGTCGAGTACTGGATCGACTTCCTGAAGGGCCGCAACTACGAGAAGACGCGACTGTGGCTGGAGCGGGAGGGGAAGTACGGTGAGTTCATCCGGTCGAAGCTTCGGGAGCGGGGGATGCCGGAGGACCTGCTGTACCTGACGATGATCGAGAGCGGTCTGTCGCCGAAGGCGTATTCGAGGGCGCACGCCGCGGGTCTCTGGCAGTTCATCTCCGAGACGGGGCGGCGCTACGGGCTGGAGGTGTCGACGTACGTGGACGAGCGGCGCGACCCGCTGGCGGCGACGGACGCGGCGCTGAGCTACCTGTCGGACCTGCACGAGATGTTCGAGGGAAGCTGGTATCTGGCCGCGGCGGGATACAACTCGGGCGAGAACCGTGTGGCGCGGATCCTTCGGCAGCGCCTGGGCTCGCGGGGCGGGAACGACGGTCTGTTCTGGATGATCGACGAGCACCTGCCGCGCGAGACGCGTGACTACGTTCCGCTGATGCTGGCCGCGGCGTTCATCGCGAAGGATCCGGGGGCCTACGGGTTCCACGGAATCGAGTACCAGGAGCCGCTGAGCTTCGACGAGGTCGAGGTCCCGGGCGGGATCTCGCTGGAGACCGTCGCCCGGGCGGCGTCGGTGGAGGCGGACGCGGTGGAGGACCTGAATCCGCACCTCGTGCGCGGGATCACGCCCCCCGGACGGAGCTGGAAGGTCCGCGTGCCGCCGGGCGCGGCGACCCTGGCAGCCGCGAACCTGGAGAAGGTGGCGGAGGAGGAGCGCCTGGCGACGGTCTATCACCGCGTGCGGAGCGGCGAGACCCTGACGCACGTCGCCCGCCGCTACGGCGTGGGCGTCGAGGAGATCCGGGCCGCCAACGGCGGGCTGAACCCGAGACGGCTGCAGGTGGGTCAGCGGCTGCGGGTGCCGGCGCTGGGGAGCAGGGCGGTGCGGGTGGCGTCCACGTCGGCCGCCGAAGAGCCGTCCTGGACCACGTACCGCGTGCGTCGCGGGGATACGCTGTGGGGCATCGCCCGGCGGCATGGCGTCAGCGTCACGCAGATCCGGCGGTGGAACGGGATCGGGAGCAGGATCTATCCCGGTCAGAGCATCCGTCTCGAGAGCTGAGCCCGGGGGACGACGTGGCCGCGTCCGTCGTGGCCTGCCTTCTGCAAAGCCCTTTTCGCGACAGCGGCGACGTCCTGGAAGGGTGGAGGCGAAGATGCACTGGGTACGCGTGACCAACCCGCAGTACGAGCAGTCGGAGCGCTACAAGGGCGAGACGGGCGAGGTGGTGGGGCGGTGGGGTCCCGAGAACGCCGCCTCCAGCGTCGAAGGCTGGCTGGTGGAGTTCCCCGACGGGGAGGTCGTGGGGGTGACGGAGGACGAGGTCGAGACCGTGGATCGGCCTACCGGTCCGCGCCCGCACGGCGGCACCCTCGAGGGCTGACCGCCGGACACCGTAAAACGAACGGGCCGCCCGCGCGGAAGCGCGGGCGGCCCGTTTCCATCCGTGACTTCCGGCTCAGTCTCGCGGCCGTACCGCGTCCATGATCGCCCGGGCGTATCCGTTCCCCGGATCGCCGCCCGCCCGCCGGACCGAGTCGACGGTCCCCGGTCCGCGGTTGTACGCCAGGAGCGCGAGCCGCAGGTCACCGTCGTACTTGTTCAGCATCTGGTGCAGGTAGCGGAATCCGAGCCGCAGGTTCGTGTCCCGGTCGAACAGGTCCTGATAGCTCAGGCTCGGGTCCATTTCGAACGCCGTCGGCGGCATGAGCTGCGCGTACCCGACGGCCCCGACCGGGCTCACAGCCCGCTGGTAGAACCCGCTCTCCACCTGGACCAGCCGGAACGCCACGGCGGGAGCGATCCCCTCGGACAGCGCGATGTCGTTGATGGCGGCGGCCAGGTCCGCGGGGATCCGGTACTGGCGGGAGTAGCTCATGATCTCCTCCAGCCGCGTCATCTCCAGCCGTACCAGCTCCAGCTCGCCCTGCCGCGCCGTCAGCGCCACGCGCGAATCATCCACCATGCGCTGGAGGGCGGCCATGTCGGCGCCGTCCGGACGCGCGGCCAGCTGCAGGCCCAGAACGAACGCCAGCGCCGTGAACGCGATGAGCCGCGTCGGCGCCTTCAGCTGCGTCCAGTACACGCCCAGGCGCCGCCGGACCCGGCCACGCTGCTGAGACTCCCACAGCGCGAGCGCGGCACCCCCACGGTCGTCGGCGCGCCGGCCGGGCGTCTCTTGCTCGCCCTTCCCGCGCGCCTCCGCCGCACGGGCGAGCTCTCGCAGGAGCTGCGTCCGCGACGGGATCGCGACCTTCTTCGTGACCGCGTTCGAATCCATGTATGGCCTCCTCAGGAGGTATCCGGGGACCGGAACCCCGAGCGTCCGCCGCTCTTTTCGAGCAGGCGAACGCCGTCGATCCGCATGTTCCGGTCCACGGCCTTCAACATGTCGTATACGGTAAGGAGGGCCACTGACACCGCCGTCAGCGCCTCCATCTCCACCCCGGTCCGACCCATCACTCGGGCCCGCGCCAGCGCCCGTACACCCGGCAGCTCCGCGTCCGCCGCGAGCTCCAGCTCCACGCTCGTCAGCGGTAGCGGGTGGCAGAGCGGGATCAGCTCCCACGTCCGCTTCGCCGCCTGGATCCCCGCCACCTGCGCCACCACCAGCGGGTCCCCCTTCGGCAGGCGCCCCGCCTCCAGTGCGGACAGCGTCTCCCCCGCCATGCGGATCACCCCCTCCGCCACAGCCTCCCGCCGGGTCTCCGCCTTCTCCCCGACGTCCACCATGCGCGGTCGACCGGCCTCGTCCTGGTGAGTCAGTCGGCCGCTCTCCTGCCATGATTCCATGGCCGGAAAGATAAACCCCCCCGTTCAGGCGACGGAACCTCTTCCCGCCAAGCTGCTGCGCCCGTGTTAGTTACCTGCACTCATGGGGCACTGCCATAGCGGCATGGGACGCCTCGATCCAACACTAAGTACCCGGTTTCCACACTCTTCGCCCGGGAAAACGTCCGTTTCCGGGATCCGGAGCTAGGAAAGGGTGGCCGAGAGGCGATTGAGCAGCCGCGCCAGGGTGAGCTGGGGATTGGCGTTGATGCGGCCGCCGTCCCTTGCCTCGGAGACCAGGGAGATGGCCGCGGGGATCGCATCGGGGCGGGCCCGGCGGGCGAGATGGTGGAGGCGGTCGGTAGCGTCGTCGCCGATGACGTCCCGGTCGGCGCCGGCGGCGACCGCGGCGAGGTCCCGGAGCCAGAGCTCGAGGGCGTCGAGGGTATCGGCGAAGGCGCCGCGGGCGCCGGCGGGGCGCTCCGCGTGGGCGGCGGCGTAGCGTGCGGCGGCGTTGGGGTCGAGCGCGGCCTCGAGCCACGCTCTCGCCGCCAGGCGAATGCCCTCGGCGTGGCTCGGCTCTCCATCGCGGGGGAGGAATGCCAGCGCGCGGCCGATGGAGCCCTGACCGAGACGCGCCGCCAGCCGGGCGCGGTCCGGGTCGGCGTCGGTGCGGCCGCGGATGTAGGCGGCGACCTCGTGGTCGGGCAGGGCGCGGAGCCTGACGGGGAGCAGCCGGGAGCGGAGCGTGGGCAGCAGCGCCTCCGGATCGGCGGCGGTGAGGATGAAGGTGGTGGCCGTCGGGGGCTCCTCGAGGATCTTGAGGAAGGCGTTGGCGGCCTCCTCGCTGGCCTCCTGGGGGGTGAGGAGCTCCGCATCCCCGACGATGAAGACCTGGCGAGCCGCCATGGCGGGGCGGCTGGCGCCCAGCCGACGGATCGTCCGGACCTGGGCGAGATAGAGGCCGACGAGCTCGTCGGGCGGTGGCCGGTAGAGCGGGTCGGCGCGTCGCTCGGCGAGCGCCTCGTACCGCGCCTCCTCGAGAGCATCCGCCAGCTTCTCCGGATTGGAGGCCCCCTTCGGCCGGGGCAGGGGGAAGAACCAGTGGATGTCCGGGTGCTGGAGGTCGAGGGCGAGCCGGCAGCCGCGGCACGTGTCGCAGGGCCCCTCCGCACCGGGTTCCTCGCACACGAGGAGCCGGGCGAGCCAGCGGGCCATGGTCTGCCGGCCGACGCCAGGGCGGCCGTACATGAGCAGCGATCCCGGCAGCTCGCCCCGGGCGACGGCCCGGGCCAGGTCCCGCCGGACGTCCTCGTGGCCGTGGACCTCGGCCATCAGGGGGTCCGCAGCCAGGGCAGGGGGTCCACCGCGATGGGCGCCTGCCCCTGGAGCGGGGCGTGGAGGCGGAAGAAGAGATGGGGCCCGTCGGTGGCCGTGGCTCCGACGCTACCGAGCACGTGACCGGCGGCGACGTCCTGCCCCTGCTGGACCCGCACATCGCCGAGGTAGAGGTAGAGCGTATAGAAGCCGCCGCCGTGGCTCAGCACCACGCCACGCCCCCACCCCTCCATGGGCCCGGCGATGGCCACCGTCCCCTGCTTCACCGCCCGCACCGCCGTCCCTGGCTCGGCCGAGATCCCGATCCCGTTCCGGCGGAGCGTCACGCCGTTGGGCCGTCGCTCGGGTCCGAACTGGTAGAGCAGCCGCCCCTCGACCGGCCACGGGAGCTGCCCCAGGTCTCGGGACGAGAGCGCGCCCTCGCTGCTTCCCATCATCCCGGCCGCGGCGCGGCGGCGCTCCTCGGCGATCCGCATCCGCTCCAGGTTCTCCATCACGTCCGTGATCCGCTTCTCGTCGGCGGCGAGCTGCTGGATCCGCCCCTCCGTGCGGGTCGTGCGGGTGCGAACGTCTGCGAGCGTGCGCGTGCGGGACTGCTCCAGGTACTGGAGCTGGGCGAACTCCGTCAGCTTGTCGGTCCGGAGGTGCTCGATGCGCGCGAGGCTCCGCTTCAGCTCCTGCTCCTGCGTCGTCAGCTCGCGCTCGAGCGTGGTGATCTCACGCAGGAGGAGCCGGTCGTGGACCGAGATGAGATGCAGATACTTGTACCGGTTCAGGAGATCGCCGAAGTCCTCCGCGCTCAGCAGGACCCGCACCGCGTGCAGCGGACCCTGCCGGTAGATCCCCCGCAGCCGCTGCGCCAGCACCACCGACCGCTCCCGCAGCCGGTCCCGCGTCCGGATCAGCTGCTGCGTGATGTCGTCCACCGACGCGGCCAGCGCCGCGGTCTGGAAATCCAGCTCCCGGAGCGCTCCGGCCGACGCGTTCACCTGGCGCTCGATGTTCGTCAGGTCCGCCGAGATGTCGCGGGCCCGGCCCCGGAGCGCTTCCATCTCCTTCTGGAGCTCCTCCCGCTCCGCCCGGATCTGCCGCAGCCGTTCCTCGCTGGCCCGGATCTGCTGCTGCACGGTGTCCTGCTGCCCGGCGGCCGGTGCCGCGGCCCACGCGAGGGCGAGGGCGGCCATGATCAGCGCGGGGAATCGTCGCTTCACGTCAGATCTCCTGGAGGTGCCGGCGGACCGCCCGGGCGCTGGCGATCACGCCGAAGATGGCGCCGGCCGCGAGCCCGAGCCCGACCCACGACGGCGGCATCCACTCGAGCTCCAGGACGGAGTCCGACAGCAGCCGGAAGACCAGGTACGTAGCGGGGAGGGCGAGGAGGGAGCCCAGCGCGCCGGTTAGCAGCCCCTCCAGCAGGAACGGCCGCCGGACGAACCCGTTCGTCGCCCCGACCATCCGCATGATGGCGATCTCGTCCCGGCGGGCGAACACCGCCAGCCGGATCGCGGAGCTGATGATCAGCGACGCTACGACGGCGAACGCCCCGCCCACCACCAGCGCCGCCGCCGCGGCCACCCGACGGAGGAGGTAGACCTTGTCGAGCCAGTCCTGCCCGAACCGCACGTCCTCGACGAACGGGTAGCCGCGCACCCGGTCGGCGATCTCGCGCACGACGAGCGAGCTGCGCAGCCCCGGATGGAGCGTGATCTCGAGCGAAGCGGGGAAGGGGTTGGTGTCCAGCTCGGTGAAGATGGTCTCGAAGTCCCGCAGCTGCTGCCGCGCCAGCTCCATCGCCTGGGCGCGCGAGACGTAGATGACCTCCCGCACCTGCTCCATCGCCGTGATCTCGGCCTCCAGCGCCTCCACCGCCTCCGTCGGCGCGTCGTCGCGCAGGTAGGCCACGATCTCCACCCGCGCCTCCACCTGGTCCAGCACCACGCGGATGTTGTGCGCCGCCACGCCGAAGAGCCCGACGACGAACAGCGACAGGGCGATCATCGCCGCCGAGAGCCCGGTGAGGACGGGGGCGCGGCGGAAGGCGGCCAGCGCCTCGAATTCGGGCGATCGCAATGCCACCACGCCCGT
>JAHWKI010000046.1:10578-19122 GCA_019347975.1 Gemmatimonadota bacterium | reverse complement strand
CAGGAGCGCCTCGTCGAGGCGTTCGCGGGACGCAGCCCGGAGGAGGCGCGCGGCCTCATCCGACGGTGGAAGAACGTGCTCCTGGGCATGGCCATCGCCCTGGGGATCCTCGCCGCCGTCCTGACGACGTGGTCGCTGGTCGCCGGCATCATCGCGGGCGTTCTGGCCGTCGTCGTCTTCTATCTGTGGTGGCGGCTCAGACGTCAGAGCGCGGAGCTGGAGGCGATGGCCGATGCGATCAGCGGAGGGCGGCCGGGGAAGCGCCCCCGCCGGTGACCGGCGTGAGAGCCCGCGAACGTAGAGCACCACGAGCCACCCCCACGTCGGCGTGCCAGGGGAGAGGCGTGTGGAAGTCCGAGGATGCCTGTCGGCGCTACGCACCCCCGGTGTCCACCGGCGGCGGCGCCGAGTCGGGGCGCAGCAGGATGATCGTGTCCCCGGGCTCCGGGGTCGGCGGCTCGACGCGGTCGGGATCGAGCCGGATGGTGTCCGGGCCGGGGTCCGGATCCATCCGGATGGTGTCGATGATCACCGGCTCGTCGCCGAAGCCCTCGGGCATGGAGTCCAGCGGCGTGCCCAGCGGCTCTCCCATGCGGAGGGTGTCCGGGATCAGGCGGGTGTTCACCTCGGCCTCCCGCGGCAGGCGCGGCCGGCCCAGGTAGCGCTCCCGCGCGAGGCGCTCCGCCTCCTCCTCGTCATCCTCGCCGTCGAAGATCCCGGCGATGAACCCGCCGACCCGGCCGAAGAACCGGCCGACGGCCGAGGCCACGCGGGCGAGGAAGCCGCGGTCCTCCTCCTCGCCGGCCGGACAGACGCGCGCGGGCAGGTCCGACTCGAGGAACACCTCCGAGCGGGGCCGGCCCTCCAGCGGGCGGCAGCCGTCGGCCAGGATCAGGCCGGTGGGAGGATCCACGTCGCGCTCGACCACGTCGTCCGGACGCGCCCACGGCTCCGGCGTGGATCGCTCGCGGTAGATCTCGCTCATCATGCGCGCCCAGATGGGCGCGGCGAGGCGGCCGCCGGAGGCCCGGGCGACGATGGGCTCGGGCCGATCGAAGCCGATCCAGACGCCGCCCACCAGGTCCGGCGTGTAGCCGACGAACCAGGCGTCGTGCCCGTCGTTGGTCGTGCCGGTCTTCCCTGCCGCGGGCTCGCGGAAGCCGGCCTCCCGCACGGCGGTGGCGGTGCCGCGCCGGACCGCGTCCCGGAGCAGGTCCGTCACCATCCACGCGACGCCGTCGTCCAGCACCTCCGTCCGGTTCGGACGGTTGTCCCAGATCATCTTGCCGTCGGGGTCCTCCACGCGGCGGACCAGGCGCGGCTCGACGCGGCGCCCGCTGGCGGTGAGAGGCACGTAGGCGGTGGTGAGCTCGAGGAGGCTGAGCCCCGCGGTGCCGAGGGCGAGCGAGGGGAGGTCCGGGAGGTCGCTTCGCACCCCCATGTCCCGGGCGGTGGCCCGGACCTCGTCCAGCCCGACCGCCAGCGCGAGGCGCACCGTGGCGACGTTGTTGGACCGCACGACCGCCTCGCGGAGCGTCATCTCGCCCTGGTACGTGCCCTCGAAGTTCTGCGGCTCCCACACCTCGCCGCCCGCCAGCTCCATCTTCAGCGGCTCGTCGATGAGGTGCTGGCTCGGGGAGTACCCGTCCTCGAGCGCGGCCGCGTAGACGAACGGCTTGAACGCGCTCCCGACCTGGCGCCGGGCGCCGATGGCGCGGTCGAACGGCGAGTCCTCGTAGTCGCGCCCCCCGATGAGCGCCAGGACGTCGCCGCTGTCCGCCTCGATGACGACGATGGCGCCCTGCAGGTAGCGCGTCCCCTCCTCGTCCACGGCGTCCGCCTGGCCGTAGCGACGGGGGCCGCCATAGCGGCCGTACGCGCCGGTCTCGATGGCCCGGAGCTGCCGGTCCAGCGCCCGCTCGGCCGCGGCCTGGGCACTCAGGTCGAGGGTGGTATGGATCCGGATGGGCGACGAGTAGAGCCCGTCGCCCATGCGGTCCTCCAGGATCCGCCGGATCGCCCGGACGAAGTAGGGGGCCGGTGGTGGCGCGGCCTCGGGCAGGGGCCGCTCCCGCCTCGTCCGGATGGGGCTCTCACGCGCGTTCTCCGCCTGCTCGGCGGTGATCCGACCCTGCTCGGCCATGAGCCCGAGCACGAGGTTCCGGCGCTCCCGGGCCGCCTCGCGGTCCTCCCGGGGGTTGTAGGAGTTGGGCGCCTTCGGCATGGCCGCGAGCGTGGCCGCCTCGGAGATCGTGAGGTCGCTCGCGGGCTTTCCGAAGTAGCTCCGCGCGGCCGCATCGATGCCGCGGAGCGCGCCGCCGAAGTAGATGTGGTTGAGGTAGAGCTCGAGGATCTCGTCCTTCGTGAAGCGGTCCTCGATATCTCCGGCGACGCGGACCTCCAGCAGCTTCCGCCGCGGCGTCCGCTCCGCCCCGGGCAGCCGCTCGGGGAACACGTTCCGGGCGAGCTGCATGGTGATGGTGCTGAAGCCCTCGGCGATGCCGCCCGCCCGCAGGTTGGCCAGGACGGAGCCGCCCGCCCGCCGCCAGTCTACGGCGCCGTGCTCGTAGAACCGCTGGTCCTCGACGGCCATGAAGGCGTCCTTCACGTGCTCCGGGAGGTCCGCCAGCGAAACCAGCTCGCGGTTGAACGGCGCCAGCCGGGCGATCTCCGACCCGGTCCGGTCCAGGACCACCGGCGCGCCGTCCGGCTGGTAGGCGCCCAGCCGGTCCACGTCGGGACAGCCGGTCAGGCCGCACCGTTCCCAGACGATGAGCAGGACCACGGCCGATACGGCAAGCGCGATCAGGAGGTGCTTCGTCTCGGGCGGCCAGAGCAGCGAGCGGACGGGCCTCCACCGCTCCCGGATCCAGGCGCCCGACCGGGCGCGGAACGGGGCGCTTCGCCGGCGGGCGCCGTCCCAGAGCGGCGCCGTCCGGGTCCTCGCGGCCGTGAGGGCGCGGACCACGCGGGCCTCGATGCGCCGGAACCGCTCCGCCCAGCGACTCATGCCGGCACCCGGATCCGGAGGGCCCGGTCGACCACGGAAACGAAGAGCGGGGAGGCGAGCGTGACGAGATCGCCGTCGAGAGTCGCCCCCATCCCGCGGTCGTCATCCGATCGCACGACCAGGGAGCGGGCCTGGAACCGCTCGATGGCGGGGTCGTCGGCCGGATCGCCGTGGCCGAATGCGCCGGCGAGCAGCCGAATCAGCCACGCGGCCGTGGCGAGCCGGCCCAGCTCCCGGAGCACCACCACCTCGAACGCCGGGTCGGGGAGGTCCTGCCGGATCCTGTGAGAGAGCGGCCAGCTGCCGCGGCCGAGCCCGATCCAGATCAGCCCCGTCGTCCGCTCCAGCATCCTGGTCTCCGTCTCGATGATGAAGCGCCCGCGCGGCATCCTGAGGAGCGCACCGGCGAACCCCATGGCCGCCGCCGGCCACTTGCCCACGCGGTGCTGGAGCCGCTCACGGATATCGAGGACGGACGAGTAGGCGCCGATGGTCAGGGTGTTGAGGAACAGGAGGTCGTCCACCACGCCGAGCGGGACCTCCTCGACGCGCCCGCGCCCCACAAGCGCCGCCGCGTCCTCCAGCGTCTCGACGCCGTAACGGCGCGCGAAGTGGTTCAGGGTTCCACCGGGGGCCGGCACCAGCACGACGCAGTTCCCGGCCACCTCGCGGGCGCTCCGCTGGATCGATCCGTCCCCGCCCACCACGACGATCTCGGACGCGCCGAGGGAGCGCGCCGTCCGGACCGCCGGAGCGACCCCCGCGCTGTCCGTCTCGCGGATGACCACGTCGCCGGCCGCGCGGAGCTCGTCGAAGGCAGCACGCGCCGCGCCCACGTCGCCCTCCCCCGCGCTGCCGTTGATCACCACCGTCGCCCGGCGGTCCCCACCGCTTTCATGCAGTTCGGCCATGGTGCCGCCGCTCCTTGCAAGAGCCGGGCGCGAACGAGCGCGCACGGCCACGGCGTCGGAGGCGGATCAGCCCCGGAGCCTGCGGAGGACCCGTCGCATGCTGCCCAGGAGATAGCCGACGCCGAGGATCCGTCCGGCGACGAACGCCAGCACCGCGGCGGTGACGCCCACGAGCTCGACCCACCAGCCGAGCGCGGTGAAGACGACGGCGACGCCCACGACCTCCAGCGCGGTGGCGATGGTGATGGGCCGCGTGCGCCGGCCCTGCACGAGCACGGCGCGCTGGAACGAGAGGAGCACGGTCATGGCCGGGAGGACGGCCAGGATCCGGGCGGGAGGGAGGGCGAACGCCGCGAGCTCGGGCGTGAGCCCCGACACGGTGATGAACCAGAAGTCCGCCAGCGGCGTGAACGCCACGAGCGCGAGCCCGCCGGATGCGACGAGCCCGAGCCCGGTCGCGAACCGGGCCAGCTCCGGGTAGTGCTCCGCCCGCTTGCCGAGCAGCGCGATGACCGCCTCCTGGAAGCTCAGCCCGAGCGCCCGGAACAGGAACGAGAGCGAGTGGACGACGGGGAAGACCGCGAGCGACTCCACGGGCGATGGGGCGCGGCCCATGAAGAACGTCAGCATCGGCTGCACGGTGAGCCCGATGAGCGACGTCAGCGCCAGCGGGTAGTAGAACGCCGCAATGGCGCGGTACCCCGGCGCGGCTTCCCTGCGGGCGTCGGTCGCCGGCGCGGACGTGAGCTCGCGCAGCGTCTTCCGCGCGAAGACCCGCGCCGCCACCGCCTCGGTCACGACGCCCGCCGACAGCGCCGCGGCGCCCACCCACGCGCCCGGTATCCCGCCCCGGACGAAGAGGACGAGCCCGGTCGTCGCCATCCCCGCCAGCCGGAGCACGGTCCCGATGGCCACCAGCCGGGTGCGGCCCGAGCGGATCAGGAGCCCGTGGAGGAACCGGCGGTAGCCGATGGCCGCCGGCCAGGGCAGCAGGATCCACAGCGACCCGTACGTCAGGCGCGCCACCTCGCCCGGCAGCCGGAGCAGCCCCGTCATGAGCGCATCGTAAACGCCCGGGATCAGCACCACGAGCAGGAGCGCCGTGGAGCCGACGTTCAGCGCGTTGGCGAAGTTGCGGAGCCGCCGGTAGGTGACCGGCCCTTCGACCAGGGCGGTCGACGCGCTCATGAGCATGATGACCGGCGCCTCGACCAGGATCGCGAACGCGAACGCGACGCCGTACGCCGCCAGGTTGAACGCGGGATCGCCCAGCCTCGCGATGACCGCGGCGAGGAACGGCCCCTCGACGGCCATCATGAGCCACGTGGCGGCCAGCGGCAGCCAGAAGAGGAGGATGGATCGGGTCGGGATGCGCTCGGCGGTTGTGCTCACGTGCGGGCGAAGCTACGCAGTGGAGGGTAAACAGAAAACAGATTGACACGGAGAAAACGGAGGCGACGAAGGACCCGGAGCGCCCGGCGAGCCGCGTCCGCCCTCCGCGCTCTCCGTCTCCTTCGAGCCGTCCGTGTCAATCTGTTTTGGCGTTTCCTGTCGACCCCTCAGCCAACCCCCGCACCTCCTCCACCAGCCGGTCCACTTCCGCCTCCGTCGTGTAGGCGGCGCAGCCGGCTCGGAGGATTCCGCGGCCGCCGTAGCCGAGCCGACGGATCACGGTGGTCGCGTAGAAATCGCCGTGCGTGACGAAAATGCCCTTCTCGCCGAGCGCCCCCGCTGCCTCTCGCGGATCGACGCCCTCAATGGCAAAGCCCAGCGTCGGCGTCCGCGGCCCGCCGGGCTCGACCCCGAACGTGATCACGCCGTCGATGGCGTTCATCCCGTCCCACAGCCGCTCGAACAGGGCCTCGCCCCGGTCTCTGAGCGTGGCGTAGGCGTCGGCCAGGCGAGCCCGTCGGCCTGAGCCGCCGCTGACCCCGCCGCCGAGCTCAGCGAGGAAGTCCACCGCCGCCGTGGCCCCCGCGATGGCCTCGTAGGACAGCGTTCCCGTCTCGATCCGCTCCGGCACCGACGCCGGCGACGACTCCACGCGAGGCAGCTCCAGCTCCTCGAGCAGCGCGCTCCGCCCCCAGATCGCGCCGAGGTGCGGGCCGTAGAACTTGTAGGGCGAGACCACGAGGAAATCGGCGCCCAGCGCGGCGACGTCGGGTAGTGTATGGGGGGCGTAATGCACGGCGTCCACGTACACCAGCGCGCCCGCCGCCCGCGCCCGCTCGGCCGCGGCGGCCACGTCGGTGACGGTGCCCAGGGCATTGGACGCGGCGCCGATGGCGAGAACGCGGGTCCGGGCGCCCAGCTTCGACTCCAGGTCGTCCAGGTCCAGCGTGCCCGTCTCCGGGTCCATCCGTGCGACCCGGATCGTCACCCCCCGCTCCCGCTCCAGCCCCTTCCACGGGTCCACATTGGCGTGGTGGTCCAGCTCGGTGACGACGACCTCGTCCCCCGGCCCCATCCGGAGACCGAGGGCGCGGGAGACCCGCAGCGTCAGCGTCGTCATGTTCTGCCCGAACGCGATCTCGTCCGGGCGGCCGCCCAGCAGGTCCGCCATGGCCGCGCGGCCGGCGTGCAGCACGTCGTCGGTCTCCCGGCTGGTAGGGTAGTTCCACCCCTCGTTGGCGTTGTGGTCCAGGAGATAGCCGCGGACCGCGTTGGCCACGGACACCGGGACCTGCGTGCCGCCCGGGCCATCGAAGTACGCGACGCGGTGACCGTTCACCTCACGGGCGAGGGACGGGAAGCGGGAGCGGATGCGGTCTATCGCGGTCATGTCCGTAGGATTGAATCGGTGATCGGGCGCGGGAAGATAGGGAGGGTGCCGGAGGTTCTCAAACAATCGGGAGCAGGCTCCCGGCGAGTCCCCCCTCGGTGTCCTCTGTGACTCCGTGGTGAACCTGGGTTACATTCCCCGCGATGCCCGACGAAACCGAAGCCTCCCCCGTCCGATGACGATCTTCCTGCTCCTCCTCGGCCTCGGCCTCCTCGTGGTCGGCGCCGAGCTCCTGGTCCGCGGCGCGTCGAGCCTCGCGGGCGCGGCCGGAATCCCGCCCCTCGTGATCGGCCTCACCGTGGTCGCGTTCGGGACCAGCGCCCCCGAGCTGGCGGTCAGCCTCTCGGCGACCTTCGGGGGTGAGCCGGACATCGCGCTGGGCAACGTGGTCGGCAGCAACATCTTCAACGTGCTGTTCATCCTCGGGATCTCCGCGCTGGTCGCTCCGCTGGTCGTGGCCCGGCAGGTCGTCCGGTCCGAGGTGCCGATCATGATCGTGGCCTCGGCGCTCCTCTGGATCCTGGCCGTGGACGGCCTCATCGGACGCGCCGAGGGGGGGCTGCTTTTCGCCGGCATCATCGCCTACACCGCCGTCCTGATCCGCAACGGGCGACGCGCTACGGCGGCCGTCGGCCGTGACGACGCCCTCGGCCCTCCAACTCCGGCCCGGCCGGTCCTGGACGTCGCCACGGTCGTCGTGGGGCTGGTGCTCCTGGTCCAGGGGTCCCGCTGGCTGGTGGCCGGCGCGGTGGAGATCGCCGGCGCACTCGGGCTCTCCGAGCTGGTGATCGGACTCACCATCGTCGCCGCGGGGACTTCGCTGCCCGAGCTGGCCACGTCCGTCATCGCCAGCGTCCGCGGCGAGCGGGACATCGCGGTCGGGAACGTCGTCGGCAGCAACCTCTTCAACATCCTGTGCATCCTGGGGCTCTCGGCCCTCGCGACCCCCGCCGGCGTGCCGGTCAGCGCCGCGGCCCTGGCCTTCGACATCCCCGTGATGACCGCCGTGGCCGTCGCGTGCCTCCCGGTCTTCTTCACCGGCCATCTGATCGCGCGATGGGAGGGCGCCGTCTTCCTGGCGTACTACGTCGCCTACACGGCGTTCCTCGTCCTCAGCGCCACCGGCCACGAGGCCGTCCCGCAGCTCCGGGCCGCCATGCTCTGGTTCGCGCTCCCGCTGACCGCCATCACCCTCCTGATCCTGGTCGTCCGGCATGCGCGGAAAAGCTAGAACTACAGAACTACAGAACTAAAGAACAGCAGAACAGCAGAACAAACAACTGCAGAATACCGGAGCCGGGTCAGAAGGCGTAGCCGAGGCTGAGGCCGGCCCAGAGCTGCGGGCGGGCGCTGTAGAACGGGACCAGTCCGGCGCGGAAGACGAGCCCGCCGTCCAGCGGCTGGTAGCGATAGCCGATAGCGGAGGTGACGCCGGCGAGGCCGACTCCCGAGAATTCGATGTCGCTTCCCTCGACGTCGGTGACGCTCCCGCCCGCGAGGCCGAAGACGGGCCCGATGCCGAGCTCGAGGCGGCCGGCGCCGTCGCCGAGCAGGCCATTGATCATGACCGGGATGAGCGCGAGGCTCACATCCGCGCTCTCCCCCGTGTCCCGATCGGTGCCCTGAAGGGCGATGAACATGAAGCCCGCGCGGCCGGCCAGGCCATCACGGAGTCGCCGCTCGTAGTTGAGGCTGTAGAGGAGGGCGTTGCCTCCCAGCTCGAAGTAGACGGCATTGCGCGCTCCCGGCTCGCGGTCCGCCGCTTCCTCCTGGCCACCTACCGGGGCGGCGAGCACGAGCCCGGCGAGAATCGAGACGGTGATGCGCTGCAACGTCATGGT
>JAHWKI010000046.1:0-10478 GCA_019347975.1 Gemmatimonadota bacterium | reverse complement strand
TTTTCTGCAGTTCTGTTTTTCTGCTTTTCTAGTTTTTCGGCCGGGCCCGATACCGCTCGTACAGCTCCCGGTGCCGGTCCATGGTGGAGACCTCGCGCCCCTCCACCACCAGGTGGCGGACCTGGGTCGTGATCTCCAGCGGGTCGCCGTCGGTGACGATGATGTTGCCGAGCCGCCCGGGCTCCAGCGTCCCCAGCCGGTCGGACAGCCCCAGGATCTGCGCGGGCGCCACGGTGATGGCCCGAAGCGCCGCCTCCCGGGGCAGGCCGAACGGGATCGCCGTGGCCGCCTCGTACGGGAGCGTCCGCGAGTCGGAGGAGTTGAACGTGGCGAACGCGATGGTCACGCCGGCCGCGTGCAGGATACCCGGGTTCGCGTACGGCTCGTCGTAGCCGCGATCGGCGCCGCGGGGCATGGACTGCGTGGGCCCGAGGATCACCGGGATCCCCTTCGCCGCGAGCAGGTCCGCGACGCGGTAGCCCTCGCTGGCGCCGGCGATGATCAGTCGCAGCCCCTGCCGCTCGGCGAACTCGATGACGTTGCGGATGTCCCGCTCGGCGTCGACGCGCGCCAGCACCGGCAGCTCGCCGCCGGTCACCCGCGCCAGCGCCTCCAGCCGCAGGTCGCGCGGGATCGTCGCGCCGCCCTCCACGGACCGCGCGTAGCTCCGTGCCGCGTCGAGCCACTGCGTGAGCTCGGCGACCGAGCGCTCGTATTCCTCCCGGGCCTCGTCGTAGGAGCGCTCTCCACCGCCACCCATCCACGACGGCCGCCCGCCCGTGCGGATGGTCGGCCAGTCCATGACCATGACGGACGACGGGGCGATGTCCATCTCCTCCACCGTCCAGCCGTCCAGGCTCAGCACCGACCCCTGGCCGGGGAACCCGCCGGATCTGCCGCCCCTGGGCAGCGTGAGCGTGTGGGTGATTCCATTGGAGCGCGCGACCGGCAGGTGCTCGCTCGACGGGTGCACCGCCGTCCTGGCCTGGAGGTGCGGCGTGTATTCGCCGAGCTCCGACATGTCGTTGGTCACGTCCACCGCGCCGACCTCCGTGAGCCCCAGCTGCGTGCCGGCGTCGAAGAGGCCCGGGTAGACGTGCAGCCCGCTGGCGTCGATCACCCGCGCGCCCTGCGGCACCGCCACGGACGGCCCCGCCTCCGTGATGCGGCCGTTCTCGACCACCACGGTCCCGACATACGGCGCTCCCGCCATGGAGTGCACCGTCCCGCCGCGCACGGCGATCGTCTGGGCCGCGGCCGGCGCCACGGCGCCCAGGGCCGTGGCGACGACCAGCGCCGCCAGCACCGCGCCGGCCCGTGATCCGATCCCTGCGTGGTTCCGGCTCATGGCCGCACCTCCTCGTTCGTATCGTTGGACGGCGTCACCGACGGCGTCACCACTCCGTCGGTCACCGGTGTCGTCGCGGGCCTGGTGCCCCGGTGCTTCTCCAGCAGCGCCGCCTTCTCCCGCTCGATGGCCGCGCGCCGCTCCCCGTCCAAGTCCACATCGAAGTAGAGATGTCCGTCCACATAGGTCTGGCGGACGCGGGACGTGACGCTCAGCGGGTCCCCCTCGAAGACGGCGAGGTCGGCATCGCGGCCCACCTCGATGGTGCCGACCTGGTCCGCCACGCCCAGCTGGCGCGCCGGGTTCGCCGTGATGAAGCGGATGGCTTCTTCCGGGCTCGCGCCGCCCCACTTGATGGTCTTCGCCGCCTCCTGGTTCAGGTGGCGGATCTCCTCGCCCGAGTCGGAGTTGATGGACACGAGGACGCCCCGTTCCGCCATGAGCGCGGCGTTGTGAGGTATGGCGTCGTACGCTTCCATCTTGTACGCCCACCAGTCGCTGAACGTGGACGCGCCCGCGCCGTGGGCGGCGATCTCGTCGGCGACCTTGTAGCCCTCGAGGACGTGCTGGAGGGTGGCGATGGTCACGCCGAACTCCTCCGCCGTCCGGAGCAGCTGCAGGATCTCGTCGCCACGGTAGGAGTGGGCGTGGACCAGCCGCTCACCGCGCAGGATCTCCGCGAGCGCCTCCATCTCCAGGTCCCGGCGCGGCGGCGTCGTGTTCCGCCTGGCCCGGGCGGACAGCGCGTTGTACGCCTCCCACTCCCGCTGGTACGCCTGCGCGTCCAGGAACGCCTGCCGGATGACATCCTGCTGCCCCATCCGCGTGGACGGGTAGCGGTCGGGGTCCCGGTCCCGCTTCACGTTCTCGCCCAGCGCGAACTTGATCCCGGGGGGCGCGTCCTCGAACAGCAGGTCGGCCGCGTCCGCGCCCCAGCGGAGCTTCAGCACGGCGTTCTGCCCGCCGATCGGGTTCGCGCTCCCGTGCAGCACGTTGATGGTGGTGACGCCGCCCGCCAGCGCGCGGTACATCCCCACGTCCTCCGGGTCCAGCACGTCCCGGATCCGCACCATGGCGCTGCTGTTGACGCTCCCCTCGTTGATGGCGTCGGCCGCGAGATGGGAGTGCGCGTCGATGATCCCGGGCATCACCGTCAGTCCCGTGGCGTCGACGACGCGGGCGCCCCGGGGGGCGTCGAGACCCCGACCCACGGCGGCGATCTTTCCGTCGCGGATCAGCACGTCACCGCCCTCGACGGTCCCGTTCGCCACCGTCATCACCGTGGCGTTGCGGATCAGGGTCACCGCGTCCGACCGGTAGGGCCCGCGGTCGCGGACCATCGGGACCACCGGCCCGCTCGGCGCGGGCGACGCATCGACCCGGCCCTGGCGCGCTTCGCCCTCTTCCCGGCCGTCGGGAGCTTCGCCCGGCTCGCCCCCTTCGCGGCGCTCGCGACGCATTCCGTCCCGATCGCTTCGCGAGGCGACCGCCGACGGGTGGAACACCGGGAACCGGCGCCCGTCCACGATCACCTGCTCGATGGGCGCGTCCGGATCCAGAAGGTCCCCGCGCACCAGCACCAGGTTCGCGATCTTACCCGCCTCGATGCTCCCCACGCGGTCCGACACGCCCAGGATCCCGGCCGGATCCAGCGTCAGGGCGCGCAGCGCCGCCTCCGCCGGCAGCCCCGCGTCCACCGCCCGCTTCACCCGCGCGCGCGCATCGGACGGGTCGTCGAGACCGCCCGTCCAGAAGGCGAAGAGCACGCCCGCCTCGGCCAGCCGCGCCGGCGTGGTGGGCGCGTGCTCGTACGCCCGCAGCTGCGCCAGCGTCGGCTCGTCAGCCGGATCCGCGTTGCGCGGCGGCCGCGGCCAGTCCATGTCCACCAGCACCGGCACGCCGCCCGCCTTGAGCACGTCCACCGCCTCGTAGCCCTGCTGCGCCCCGTAGACGATCACGGGCGAGCCCATCGCCCGCGACGTCTCCAGCGCCCGCAGGATCTCCTTCCGCCCTTCCGCCGGGAACAGCAGCGGGACGGGCGCACGGAGGGGCTCCAGCGCCCGGTCGTACTCGGGGCGCGTCCGGCCGCGGGGATCGCGCTCGTAGGCGGACCAGGCCGCGTCGTAATGATCCGCGTCGTAATGGAGCTGCTTGAGGTATGCGAACGCGCCCAGCAGCGACGCCGGGTAGCCCGGGAACTCGCGGTACGCGTCCAGGTTGACCCGCTGCAAGGGCAGCGGCGTGACGACCATCTCGCGGCCGCGGTCCCCCGCGAGGTTGATCAGCGCCGCCGACCCCGTGACGTTCCCCCGCGGCAACGTGCTCAGCGCCGTGGTGTAGCCGGCGTCCCGCCAGTCCGCGATCCGGTCATCGCCGCCGTCCAGGTCGTCCGCCGCGCTCAGCCACGTGAACGTCCCCGGCCGATCCTCCGGCCCCCAGGAGTGCTCCGCGTCGGACGACGCGCCGCCCCCCTGTCCGCCGCCCGCCGGCCCGCCCGCCCGCGCACCGCCGCGGGGCGCCGGGTGGCCCAGCGTGCCCATGGGATCGATCAGCCCGGGGTACACCGCGAGCCCGGACCCGTCCAGGACCCACGCATCGGCGGGGACCCGGACGTTCCGGCCCACCGCCTGGATGACCCCGTCCCTGACCACCACCGTCCCGTTCTCCAGGACCGGCCCCGAGACGGGAACGATCCGGGCGTTGGTGATGGCGAAATGGGGCGGAAGGGTGGGCAGCGTCGGCTGCTCCTGGGCGGATGTGGCGGCCGGCAGCGAGAGAGCGGCGAGGATCGCCGCCAGTGCCGGGACCGCCCGCGGGGGCCGCCGATGAGACGGCGACCCGGAGGGCGACAGGCGCATCAAGAGGTACCTCCGGTCGATGGGAGACAAGGGGGTGCAACACTATTCGGACGCGCGAGGCGCCGCGAGCGTTGGGGGGCGCGTTCCGCGCTCGAGGTCAGTCGACCTTCGGAACGGCGTGACACGGAGTCAACGGAGGAGACGGAGGAAAACGGAGGCCGCGGGCGGCGCGGACAAACCGGGCTGCGTGACTGCCCGGGCCCCGGCCGTTCCCGGCGGATCTTTTGTTTTCGTTCTCGCCGGGATCGAGCCCGGCGTCAAGCCCGCGTTACGGACGTTGCCCGCGATCGCCGGGCACCAATAAAAAGCTGTTCCTCCGTTGCCTCCGTCTCCTCCGTTTTACTCCGTGTCAATCTGTTGCTGTCGTCGCCGTTCGCCTCGCCGCTCGACCTCAGAAGTAGAGCCAGATCACCGCCACCACTGCCACGACCAGCCCGGTGAGCACCAGGTCCCGGCGCTTCGCGCGGGCCGTGATCGCCTCCTCGGCAGGTGCCGGCTCGGTCGTCTGGAACGTGAGCCCGGCGATCTGGGCGGCGGGCGGTGGCGGCGTCACCATGCTTACGGCCACGAGCACGGCCACGCAGATGACGAACAGGAGCGCGGCGAAGTGGAGGAAGTTGATGTCGGCATAGCCGAGGAGCCAGCCGTCGAGGTAACCCTTGTTCAGCTCCGCGACCAGCCGGCCCATTCCGAGGACGAAGCCGGTGAGCAGCGACGCGAGCGCGCCCTGCGCGTTCAGCCGCTTGAAGAACACGCCGAGCAGGAACACGGCGGCGATGGGCGGGGCGATGTAGGCCTGGACGCTCTGGAGGTAGACGTAGAGCGTGCCCGAGATGAGCTCCATGAGCGGGATCCAGAGGAGCCCGAAGGCGACGAGCACCGCGGTCGAGATCCGCCCGACCCACACCAGCCGCTGCTCCGAGGCGTTCGGCCGGAGCTCACGGTAGATGTCCCACGTGATCAGCGTGGACGTGGAGTTGAAGACGGACGAAAGGGAGCTCATCAGCGCCGCCAGCAGCCCGGCGACCACCAGCCCGCGTACGCCGACGGGGAGCAGCGTTCCGATCAGCGCCGGCAGCGCCTGGTCCGACGACCCGAGCTCCAGCCGGCCCTGCTGGACCAGCACGTACGCGATGACGCCCGGGATCACGAAGATGAACAGCGGCAGCTGCTTCAGGATCCCGGCGAAGACGGTGGCGCGCCGCCCCTGTGACAGATCGCGCGCCGACAGAACGCGCTGCACGATGAACTGGTCCGTGCACCAGTACCAGATCCCGAGGATGGGCGCACCGAAGAGGATCCCCGTCCACGGGAAGTCCGGGTCCGTCGCCGGCTTCCACAGGTCCATGAACCCCTCGGGCGCGGTCGCCACCAGCTCGCCCCATCCGCCCACCGCGCCGAGCCCGATGACGGTCACCGCGATGGCGCCGCCCAGGAGCACGACCATCTGCATGGCGTCCGTGACCAGCACCGCGCGCAGACCGCCGAAGATCGTGTACGCGCCGGTCGCCAGGACCACCACGAGGGCGCCCGTCCAGAAGTCGATCCCCATGAGCGCCTCGAAGACGATCCCGCCGGCGAAGATGGTGACCGAGATCTTCGTGAGGACGTACCCGAGGATGGAGATGCCGGCGAGGTACCAGCGGGCCGCGGGCGAGTACCGCCGCTCAAGGAACTCCGGCATCGTGAACACGCCGCTCCGGAGGTAGAACGGCACGAACACCCAGCCGAGCAGGAGCAGGAAGAAGGAGGCAAGGATCTCGAACTGGGCGACGGCCAGCCCGCTGGCCGCGCCGGTCCCCGCCAGCCCCACCAGGTGCTCCGAGCCGATGTTCGACGCGAACAGCGACGCGCCCACGATGAACCAGCCGGCGTTGCGCCCCGCCAGGAAGTAATCGGCCGAGGTCTCCTCGAGCCGATCGCGCCGCTCCCGCAGGGTCGCCCAGATGGCGCCCGCGAAGATGACGACGAAGTACGCGCCGATGATGATCCAGTCGAGCCCGGTCAGCTGTCTCATGGTCGCCTCGGCCTCAGCGGCCGGATCTGAGGAGGAATACCCGCGCCTCGAGCGGCGCCAGGGTGCGGACCGGCGACCAGCCACGCAGACGCCCGTCCGCCCGCACCCGCGCCTCACCACGGTCCGCCGCCGTGCCCAGCAGCGGCTCGGCCACCCAGCGGCCCGCCGGCAGGACCTGCGGTGAGGTCAGCTCGACTCCGGTGAGCGGCCGGTCGCTCAGGTTCGCCAGCACCAGCACCGTCTGCCCCTCGACCCGCCGGAGGTACGCCAGCGCCGCGGGGTCCCCGGTCTGCAGCGGGACGAAGTCGCCAGCCAGCGCGGGCGTCCCGGTCCGCAGCTGGATCAGGCGGCGGTAGTGGTTCAGCAGAGACGCGGGGTCGTCCTCCTGCGCCTCGACGTTGGCCGTGAACGAGTCGGCGGGGAGCGGCTCCCACGGCACGCCCGTGGTGAAGCCCACACCCGGCTCGCGGCGCCACTGCATGGGCGTCCTCAGGCGCGGGTCGCCATCCGACTTCGACGCCGTCATCCCCAGCTCCTCGCCGTAGTAGACGAAGGGGATGCCGGGGAGCGTGAGCTGGATCGCGGCTGCGAGCTTCGCGCGGCGGACGTCGCCACGCAGGTCGGTGAGCGTCCGCGTCTGGTCGTGGTTCCGGAGAAAGACGCCCCACCGGCCGCCGGGCACCTCGCGCTCCACCCGCTCCACAGTCGACACCAGCCGCTCCCCGGACCCCGTCCTGACCGCGTCCATGACGGCGTCCGCCACCTCGAACATGAAGTAGGCGTCGAGCTGGTCCGGGTAGTACGGCAGGATGGCGCCGATGCTGTCCCACACCTCGCCGATGGTGAACGCGTCCGGCGCCATCCGCTCCACCGCCGAGGAGAACTCCCGGAGCCACGCGTGGGTCCCCGGCCCGTGCTTCCATTCACCGTCCGGCCCCTCGAAGAAGTGGCCGACGGCGTCGATCCGGAACCCGTCCACCCCCACGTCCTCCAGCCAGAAGCGGGCGACGCGGTGGAGCTCCGCCTTCACCTCCGGATTGGCCAGGTCGTAGTCCGGCATCCCGCTCCAGAAGAGCCCGTAGTAGTACTCGTCGCGGCCGGGCACCCGGTGCCACACGGGGGCGGACCAGCCGGGGGCCGGGCGGGTCTCCGGGGACCAGACGAACCAGTCGCGGTAGGGCGAGTCGCGGTCCAGCAACGCGTCCTTGAAGTATGGGTGCTCGGAGGAGATGTGGTTGAGCACGAGGTCGATCAGCACGCGGATCCCGCGCTCGTGCGCCGCGTCCATGAACGCCCGGAAATCCGCCAGCGTGCCGTAGTCGCGATTGATGTCGTAGTAGTTGGTAACGTCGTAGCTGTGGTAGCTGGGCGAGGGCATGATCGGCATGAGCCACATGCAGGTGGCGCCCAGATCCGCATCGGTGGCCGGGTCCCCGTCGTTGATGTAGTCGAGCTTCTGCGTGAGCCCCCGGAGGTCGCCCACGCCGTCGCCATCGCTGTCCTGGAAGGAGCGGACGAAGACCTCGTAGCAGACGTCGCCGGACCACGCCGTCCGGGCGCCGGGCTGCTGGGCGTGGGCGGAGGCGGCCGAAAGCGCCAGGAGGGCGCCGAGCGTCGAGAGGGTGCGGTGCATCGCTCTTGGTGTTGTGGGTTCGGCAGACGGCCCGAGGGGATCGGTCGATGGGCGCTATGGTACGACCCGCGGACGCCTGCGACAAGAAGATGCTTCACAGGCGACGCGCGGCGGGATAGCTTTTCGCGCAACGGGCCGTCCGGCCCCAGCTCCCACATGTCTGACCGATCGCGAGGCCGCACCCGTGCAGAAACCGCGTCTCAGGCTCCCGCAGATGTTCAACATGAGCTTCGGCTTCCTGGGCATCCAGTTCGGATGGGGGCTGCAGCTGGCGAACATGTCGGCCATCTACGAGAAGCTCGGCGCGTCGCCGGACCAGGTCCCCATCCTGTGGCTGGCCGCGCCGGTCACCGGCCTGCTGGTCCAGCCCATCGTCGGCATCCTCAGCGACCGGACGTGGGGCCGCCTGGGACGGCGACGGCCCTACTTCCTCGTGGGCGCCATCTTCGCGTCCATCGCCCTCTTCGCCATGCCGACCTCCACGACCCTCTGGATGGCGGCCAGCCTGCTCTGGATCCTCGACGCCTCCATCAACGTGTCGATGGAGCCGTTCCGCGCCTTCGTCGCCGACCAGCTCCCGGATGAGCAGCGCACCACCGGGTTCGTCATGCAGTCGTTCTTCATCGGGATCGGCGCGAGCCTCGCCAACGCGCTGCCCATCATCCTCCGCTGGCTCGGCGTGGCGGGCGAGACAGCGAGCGGGATCCCCCTCACCGTGAAGTACTCCTTCCAGATCGGCGCCGCCGCCTTCCTCCTGGCCGTCCTCTGGACCGTGCTCACGACCCGCGAGTACCCGCCGGAGGACATGGAGGCGTTCGAGCGCGAGAAGCGCGAGCGCCGCGGCCTCGGCGTCGCCGCCATGCTCCGCGACATCGGCCTGGCCGTCCGGCAGATGCCCACCACCATGAAGCAGCTCGCCGTGGTGCAGGTCTTCACCTGGCTCGGCCTCTTCTGCATGTGGATGTTCTTCGTCCCCGCCACCGCGCGCCACGTGTTCGGCGCCGTCGACCCGGCCTCCGAGCTCTACACCCGGGGCATGGAGTGGGGCGGCTTCGTCTTCGCGTTCTACTCCATCACCTGCTTCCTGGTGGCGTTCGCGCTCCCGAAGCTGGCGGAGCTCTCGAGCCGGAAGATGGTCCACGCGGGCGCGCTGGCCCTGGGCGCCCTCGGGCTCCTCTCCATGTACCTCATCCGCGATCCCTACCTGCTCCTCCTCACCATGGTGGGCGTCGGCGTGGCCTGGGCCTCCATCCTCTCCATGCCCTACGCCATCCTCTCCGGCGCCCTGCCCCCCGCGCGCATGGGCGTGTACATGGGCGTGTTCAACGCCTTCATCGTGATCCCGGAGATCATCGCGTCCCTCGGGTTCGGGCCGCTGATCCGGGCGGTGTTCGGAGAGGGAAATCCGAATGTCCCGCTGTACATGGTCATGCTGGGCGGCGTCTCGCTCCTGATCGCAGCCGGCGCAGTGGCCGGCGTGGATGACCCCGGGGAGGCGCGCACGATCGCCGTGCCAGGGACCGTCGCGCCCGCGGAATCCGCGCTCCCAGCGGTGTGATCCAGGACTTCCTTCAAGACCGCCAGCGTTCTGAACGTCGAGGAACGTCGACGGCCGTGACACGGAGGGCTCTGAGGGTTCTGACGCGTCGGAGGGCGTTCTCGCGGTGCTCTGAGGACTCGGGGGCTTCTCGATTCGCGGCGTTCGTGCCTCTTCTCTCTCGCTGCTCGCGCTTCGACCGCCTCGATCTCTTGACCGCGTAACTCCCTCGGACTACGTTTTTTAGCGCAGCCGGGACACGGAAATTCTCTCCAGAGACGGGGGCCACGCCGGAGCGGTTTCCACCGGAACGCGCGCGTGGCTGGCCATCCCCCACCCGGTCTCCTCCGGCAGCGGCCACCCACCGATCCGTATGAATCCAGGCGAACGTCCGTCCGATCCCGGAGGGACGCAGCGTCGACCGATCCCTGATCGAGAGAACATCGGCAGGGGCCGAAACACTTCCAGTGGAGTCATCGCCATGACCGCCGGTCGTCATCTTCTCCTCCCGCTCCTGGGACTCCTCGTCGGGATCGCCCCGCTATCCGGGCAGGACCAGCGAGGCAGCATCACCGGGCGGGTCTTCGACAGCGCCACCGAGCAGCCCCTGGCGGGTGCGGCCGTCACGGTCGCCGAGCGCACGTCGCTCACCGGCCTCGACGGTCGCTTCATCGTCACGGGCGTGCCCGCGGGCGAGCACACGCTGCGGGTGACCCAGATCGGGTACAGGGAATTCACCCGGGGCGTCACGCTGGCCGCCGGACAGTCGGCCAACGTCCAGGTCAGCCTGATCCCCGAGGCGATCCAGCTCGAGCGGCTCCTCGTGACCGGCTACGGCCAGCGCCGGGCGGCCGACATCACCGGCTCCATCGAGGCCGTCACGGACGAGGAGTTCAACACCGGCCGGGTGATCAGCCCCGAGCACCTGATCCAGGGCAAGGTGGCGGGCCTCCAGATCCTTGACACGGGCGAGCCGGGCGGCGGCGTCGCGATCCGGATCCGGGGCGGCACATCGGTGAACGCCAGCAACGAGCCGCTCTTCGTCATCGACGGCGTGCCGCTGCCGCAGGGCGGCGGTCTGTCGG
>JAHWKI010000045.1 GCA_019347975.1 Gemmatimonadota bacterium | reverse complement strand
AGCAGCGGCACCATGATCAGACCCGCCAGGATCCGCGGGGTCACCAGCTTCTTGATCGGGTCCGTCCCGAAGCTCTGCAGCGCGTCGATCTGCTCCGTCACCCGCATCGAGCCCAGCTCCGCCGCGATCCCCGACCCCACACGACCCGCGAAGATCAGCGCCGCCAGCACCGGCCCCAGCTCCCGCACCATCGACGCCGCCACAAGGTTCCCCACGTACACGTCCGCCCCGAACCGCTGTAGCGCCACCGCGCTCTGGAGCGCCAGCACCATTCCCGTGAACAGCCCCGTCAGCAGCAGGATCGGCAGCGATCCCACCCCCATCCGGTCCATCTGCGTCAGGGTGTCGCGCCAGTAGAACGGACGCGCGACGACGAACCGGGCCGCGCGGGTGCCCAGCGTGAAGTATTCCTGCACGCCGATGGCCGTACCGCGCATCCAGTCGTCCATCCGGATGAGGATGCCCGTCATGACAGTTCCGTCACCGGTGAGTGGGCTCCAGTTGCTTTACACGAAGTGTCGCCAGGGGGTACCTTCCGGCGGCCCAAAAGTCCGGCTTCGCCTGACACAAGTTCCGTGCCCAAGAGGGAATCCGATGCACCGACTCGAGATGGCGCGCGCCCGGGGGCTGCTGGAAGGCGTCCGAGCGGCTCGCGTTCTGGTGGTCGGGGACGTAATGCTGGACGTGTACCTGAGAGGCGGAGCGCACCGGATCTCGCCGGAAGCGCCGGTGCCGGTGGTGCGTGTGAAGGACGAATGGATCGCGCTGGGGGGCGCGGCGAACGTGGCGGCGAACCTGGTGGCGCTGGGAGCGCGTGCGTGTCTTGTGGGCATGGTGGGGGGAGACGCGGCGGGGGCGGACCTGCGGCGAGTGGCCGAGGGGCTGGGGATGGACGCTTCGGGGCTGGTGGTGGACGAGGGGCGGCCGACGACGATGAAGACGCGGGTGCTCGTCGGTCACCAGCAGGTGGCGCGATACGACCGGGAGGTGGACGATGAGCTGTCCAGCGACCAGGTCTCGGAGCTGTGCCGGCGGGTGGAGCGGCTGGCGGCGGATGCGGACGCGCTGGCGCTCGAGGACTACGACAAGGGGGTTCTGGTGCCCGCCGTGATCGAGGCCGCCCTGGATGCCGCGCGGCGGCGCGACCTGCCGGTGGTGGTGGACCCGAAGGCGCGGCACTTCTTCGACTATCGTGGGAGCACGGTCTTCAAGCCGAACCATCCGGAGCTGTCCGCCGCGCTGCGGGCGCCGGTCCTGGCGGAGGACCCGGAATGGCTGGAGCGCACGCGTCGGCACCTGCAATGCGAGAATCTGCTCGTGACGCTCGGGGCGGACGGGATGGCGCTCGCGATGGAGAGCGGGCGGCACCTGCGCGTCCCGGCGGTCGCCCGGTCGGTTTACGACGTCTCGGGCGCCGGCGACACGGTGACCGCCGTGATGGCGGCGACGCTGGCGTCGGGCGGGGGCGTGGAGGAAGGAGCGATCCTGGCCACGCACGCCGCGGGCGTCGAAGTGGGGAAGGCGGGCGTTGTGACGGTGGCGCCCGAGGAGATCCTGGAAAGTCTCGAAAGGCTCGTCGAATCCCGCGAGGCCTGAATCGAATCGACAGAGAGGAACGAACGAATGCCGAAGCCTCAGAAGGTGCAGACGGGCGGCGCTCCCGCCGCGATCGGACCCTACAGTCAGGGGATGCGTCTGGGTGACCTGATCTTCACGGCGGGCCAGATCCCGCTCGACCCGGGCTCCATGGAGATCGTGGGCGAGGACGTGGGGGAGCAGACGGAGCGGGTGATGCAGAACCTGCGCGCCATTCTCATCGAGGCGGGGGCATCGCTGGACACCGTGCTGAAGACAACGGTCTACCTGTCGGACCTGAACGACTTCGCCGCCATGAACGAGGTGTACGGGCGGCACTTCTCCAGCCACAAGCCCGCGCGGTCCACGGTCGAGGTGGCGCGGCTGCCCAAGGACGTACGGGTGGAGATCGACGCCGTAGCGGCCATCCGCTGAGACCCGCCTAATGGTCCACCTGGAACGCCACGCCCCAGGCCCCGCGCCCGAGATGGGTCGCGATCACCGGGGTGGCGGGTGAGAGGAGGACGTCCCGCGGTCCGAACCGGTCGAGGAGAGCGTGCCGTGCTCGCAGGCGGCGAGCAGCGCCCGGCGCAGCCTCGCGCCGTCCAGGTAGGCGGTCTTCATGGCGGTCAAAGATACCCCGGGCGTGGTGCCTCGCAATGCCGACGGACTACGTTCGGCCGGCGGAATCGGTGGCAGCGAGGAGGGGTCGTGGACGGAGAACGGAACGAGCACCGGGTCGGCGACGTGGTGATCCGGATCCATCGCAGGGCGTGCATGGGACACGGCGACTGCATGGCCGTGGCGCCGGGGGTGTTCGCGTTCGGGGAGGACGGGATCGCGACCGTCCGGGCGGACGCGGCGGACCCCGGCGCCGAGCGGCTGGCGCTGGCGTGCGCGGTGTGCCCGGAGGCCGCGCTGGAGGCGATCGGGCCGGACGGTCTGCCGCTTCGTCCCTCTCGCTAGCCCAGCCTGAGGGGCGACCCCGGACGCAGCACATCGAGCGTCTCCTGGGCGGTGTGCTCGAGACTCGCGGCGTCGATCGCCGGGGGCTCATGCGAAAGCGCTTCCCTGAGCAGCGCCTCCGCCTGGAGGGCCAGCGGATCGCGCCGTTCGGGCGGGAGGAGCCGCCCGATCTCGGCCAGCCGCCGGAGCATGCTGCCGGCGAAGTGAGGATTGTTCGCGCCGAAATGCCTGATCTGGTTGAACGCCATTTCCACCAGGTGCGCGAACTCGGGGCGGGCGAGGATGAGAACCCCGCCGCTGTCGGGGTTCCGATGGACGGTGACCGGTGTCGGTCGGCGACCGAACTCCACGACGATGCGACTGAGCTGATCCAGACAGATCGTGGCGGTGGTGGGATCGTTGATCCCCGGGGAGAGCGCCTTCACCGCGATGTCCACCAGCTCCAGCACGCCCAGCTCCGCGTCGCGCTTCGGCGTCCGCTCGTACCCCAGTATGAGCGCGTCCCGGATCCTGCCGCCGAGCTCCGCCCCGTCCGCGTCGTCCTCCGCGGGCCAGATGGTGGCCAGAAGACCCCCCTCCAGCACGAAGTCACCCACATGAGGATGGAGTTGGATCAGCCGTTCCTCCCGGTCGAGCAGCTCGAGCAGCGCGTCCCGGTCCACGCCCTGGACATAGCCGCTGGCCCGGGCGGTCACCCTGGAGCCGGGTCGGTCCGGCAGATCGGGCTCGAGGTCCTCGCCGGTGGGGCCGTTCCCGTCGGGGACCGTGTGCCGGATCGTTCGCAGCGTCTCGGTGGTCACCCGGTCGATGATCACGGCCGCCTGCACGGACTTCGCCGCGTGATCGATGAAGTAGATCAGGAAGCCGATGCTGAGCAGCGCCAGCGCCATGGCGACGGTGACGGAGATATTCGGCACGAAAGACCCCGCCTCGCCGCTTTCCCCCCGCACGACCCGCTGCACCAGCAGCGCGTACGTGAACGTGCCGATGAAGACGCCGAGCACGAGCTGGTTGCCACGGTCCGCCGTGAAGTTGCGCAGAATGCGCGGCGTGAACTGCGTGGACGCGAGCTGGATCGCGACGATGGTCACGGAGAAGACCACACCGGTGACCGTGATGAGCCCCGCGGCAATGGCGTTGAGGACGCTCCGGGCTCCGTTCGCGGTGCCCGCGAAGGCGATCCGCATGGCCTCGCGCCCGCCGTCCTCCGGCGAGGTGGGAGCCGGGAGGGCCATGATGCCGTTCAGGTCGAGCTGGACGGTGAGGATGGCCAGACCGGCCGCGGCGAGCGTGAACAGGGTCGGGAGGAACCACAGGCTGTCCCGGACCCGCGTCCACAGGGCTGTCAGCTTGTCCAGGTCCATTCCGCCGCCTCCTCCTGATCAGCGCCGCGCGATCCCGAAGGTACCCGCGATGATCAGGCCCGCGCCAGCGAGCCCCCACCCGTCGGGGATCTCGGCGAAGAAGATCAGCCCCAAGGCCGCCGCGAACACGATCTGCATGTACCCCACGGCCATGGCGCGTCCCGCCGGCTCCAGGCGCAGCCCCTTGGTCAGGAACACCTGCCCCAGCTGCGTGACCAGCCCGATCCCGGCCAGCGTCAGCCACTCCAGGGGCGTCGGCATGACCGCCTTCAATGCCGTGAGCGGGATCGCGCCGAGCGTGCTGACCGCGGCGAAGTAGAAGACGATCACCAGCGGGTCTTCCGTCGCCCCGAGCCGGCGGACCGCCACGTAGGCTCCCGCGCTGAGGACGGCGCCCAGCAGCGCGATCCCCGCGGCCACCAGGTCCAGACGCTGCTCGTGGCCGCCGAAGAGGAACTCCGGCCGCGTCATCAGCACGACTCCGGCGAGGCTGACCAGCACGAGGAAGACCTCGCGGGCGCGCAGCCGCTCGGAGAGGACCACCGCGGCGAGGAGCGCGGTGAACACCGGGTTGGTGTACTGGATGACGGTCGCGTCAGCGAGCGGGAGCCGGACCAGGGCGTAGAAGAAGCAGGACAGGGCGCCGTAGCCGAGGAGGGCCCGGACCAACAGCAACCCGCGGCGGTTGCCGAGGAGGCTCACACCGCGGGAGCGCAGCACGACCCAGCTGAGGAGCGCGCCGACCGAGGAGCGGGCGAGGACGACCTCCTGCGTCGGGAGCCGCTGCCCGGCGACCTTCACCAGCAGGCTCATCACGCTGAAGAAAAAGGCCGCGGCGGCCATGTAGCGGAGCCCGACGGGGATCTGGGCGGCGCCCCGCCGGCCGGTCTGTGCGTCCTGCTCGGCCATCCGGCTCCTGTCGAGGGTCGCGAAGGCGCCGAACCTACCCGCTGCCGCGCGCCCTGGCCAGCGGCCGGCCGCCGGTTCCGCAGCGTCCGTGGAACCCGACCCGGGGCGTCGTGAGTACAAGCGGGCACAGGCGGCGGAGACCCCGACGGCGTACGGCCGGGAGAGGAGGGGGAGGGGACATGAAACCGGAACAGCGGCTGGAGTACCTGCTGAGGGCGGCGCAGCGCGCCGAGCGCAACGGCGACCTGGATGTGGCCCGTGCCCTCCGTCGCATGGCCGAAGACATCCGTCCGATCGATCGGGCGCTCACCCCCGGCGGAACCGGCACGCAGGGCGCCTGAACCGCCACGTCGGGGAGCGGGGCGCCCCGCCGGCTCCGGTCGGCGGGGCTCTCTTTTGTGCCACCGCCCTCCGCCGTAGGTTCCCCGCAATGGCCACGATTCTGTGCGTCGATGACGAGCCCGGGGCGCTCCAGCTGTTCCGTGCGGCGCTGGAGCGGCTGGACCACCGCGTGGTCGCGGTCACGAACGCCGAAGCCGCGCTGAACGTGGTCGGTCGTGGCGGTGTGGACCTGATCATCTCCGATTACCACATGCCCGGGATGTCGGGGATCGAGCTGGTGGAGCGGCTCCGCGAGGATGGGCTGACGCTCCCGGTCATCATGGTCACCGGTCACGGCAGCATCGACCACGCGGTCACGGCCATGAAGGCCGGCATCGTCGACTACCTCACCAAGCCGCTCCGCGCGCAGCAGCTCCAGCATGCCGTGGAGCACGCCCTCGAGCACGACCGGCTCCTCCGCCAGAACGCCCATCTCCGTGAAGAGGTCCGGCTGCTGCGTGGCGACCGCGCGATCATCGGGGACAGCGATGCGCTCCTCCGCGTGATGGACGTGGTGCGCGCGGTGGCGCCCACCCGCTCCACCGTCCTCGTTCAGGGGGAGTCGGGAACGGGCAAGGAGCTGATCGCCCGCGCCGTCCACGATCTCAGCGACCGCGCCGACGAGGCTTTCGTGTCGATCAACTGCGCCGCTCTCCCCGAAGCGCTCATCGAGAGCACCCTCTTCGGACACGAGAAGGGCGCGTTCACCGGCGCCGTGCGCCGCGTGGCCGGGACCTTCGAGCGCGCCCATCGCGGAACGCTGCTGCTGGACGAGATCTCGGAGATGCGGCTGGATCTGCAGGCCAGGCTGCTCCGCGTCCTCCAGGAGCAGGAGTTCGAACGGGTGGGCGGGACGGAGCCGGTCCGCGTCGATGTCCGCGTCATCGCGACCACCAACCGGGATCTGCGCGCGGCCGTCGACGCCGGCGAGTTCCGGGAGGACCTCTACTTCCGCCTCTCCGTGGTCCCCATTCAGCTCCCGCCCCTTCGTCGGCGTGCCGAGGACATCCCGGTCCTGGCCCAGCGCTTCGCCCGACTGGCGGGGGAGGAGGCGGGCAAGGCGATCACGGGCATCGCCCCGGAGGCCATCGAGCTCCTGTGCGGCTACGACTGGCCCGGCAACATCCGGGAGCTGGAGCACGCGGTCGAGCGTGCCGTCATCCTCACGCCCGGGCCGCTCCTCCAGCCGGAGGTGTTCCGCGGCCTCGGCGGTGGAGCGTCCCCGCCGGCGACGGGCGGCTCCCCCGGGGGGACGGGGACGGGGGGCGCGCCGCTCATCACCCTGACCAGCCTCGACATACGGAGCGCCGAGGCGAAGCTGATCGAGCGGGCGCTGGAGGAGACCGGGCAGAACCGGACGCGGGCGGCGCAGCTGCTGGGCATCAGCGTACGCACGCTTCGGAACAAGCTGAACGGCTGAACACCGGCACCCTCCGGTCGGAGCATATCTTGCACGAGGCGGGCGTGGTGTGGGACCTCGCCCGCAACCACATCGAAGTCATCGAGCCCTGACCTGCGCAGGAGGCGCCCGCGATGCCGCACCACTGGCGCGAGCTGTTCTCGCTCCCACCCGACGCGCATTACCTGAACTGCGCGTACATGTCCCCGCTGCTCCGCACCGTGGAGGAAGCGGGCGTGGCCGGGATCCGGAGCAAGCGGTTTCCTGCCGCGATCGGGGCCGACGAGTTCTTCACAGGCCCGGACCGCGTCCGGGCTCTGTTCTCCCGGCTCCTCGGAGGCGACGACCCCGCGAGGATCGCCATCCTGCCGGCCGTTTCCTACGGCATCGCCATCGCCGCGCGGAACACCGCGATGGTCCGGGGCCAGAACGTCGTGGTGACGGAGGGGCAGTTCCCATCCAACGTTCTGGCCTGGAAGCGGCGTGCCGCGGAGGTGGGGGGCGAGCTGCGCGCGGTGCCCGCCCCCGGCGGGACCGAAGGCCGGAGCGTCGCCTGGAACGAGCGCCTCCTGCAGGCGATCGACGGAGACACCGCGGCCGTGGCGCTGCCGGTCGTGCACTGGACCGACGGGACGCGGTTCGACTTGCAGGCGATCGGGACCCGCGCCCGGGAGGTCGGGGCGGCGCTGGTCATCGACGGGACCCAGTCGGTGGGCGCGCTTCCGTTCGATCTCGCCACCCTCCGCCCCGACGCCGTCGTCTGCGCCACCTACAAGTGGCTCCTCGGTCCGTACTCCCTCGCCCTCGGCTGGTTCGGCCCTCGCTACGACGGCGGCGTACCCCTCGAGGAAGCGTGGCTGGCACGCGCGGGAAGCGAGGACTTCCGCGCCCTGGTCGATCCCGCCGATGAGTACAGGTCCGCGGCCGCCCGCTACGACGTGGGCGGTCGCAGCAACTTCATCCTTCTCCCCATGGCCGAGGCCGCGCTCGAGCATCTGCTGGACTGGGGTGTCGAGACCATCGGACGACATTGCCGGGAGGTGACCGCCGGCCTCTTCGACGAGCTCCGCGCCGCCGGCTACGGCGCGGACCACGACGACGGTCGGGCGCCCCACCTGTTCGGGCTCCGCGTTCCCGCGGGACGGGAGAGGGAGAGCGTGCGGGCCGAGCTGGAGCGCCGGCGCGTGCTGGTCTCCCTCCGCGGCGACGCCGTCCGCGTCTCCCCCCACCTCTACAACGACCGCGGGGACATCGACGCACTCCGCGAGGCGCTCCTCGCGGCGGCCGGCGTCCCCGCCTGAACGCCTGCCTGGAGGGGGTCGACACGCTCGCCCGGCTCGCCCATCTTCCGTCATGGCAAAGCATATCTTCCCGCTGGCGAAGGCTCTCGTCCTCGTCCTCGCGGGCACGGCGCTGGTGGCGTGCGGGGGCGAGGCTCCCGCCGCGGAGCGGACGCAACTCGCCACGGCCGCGGGGGACGCGGACGTCGTCGTCTACAAGTCTCCCACGTGCGGCTGCTGCAATGGCTGGATCGAGCACATGCGGGAGGCCGGGTTCGAGGTCGAGCCGGTGGACGTGGGCTACGGTGAGCTCGGCCAGCGGAAGACGGAGGCCGGCATTCCCCACGACCTGGGCTCCTGCCACACCGCCACGGCCGGCGCGTACTCGGTGGAAGGGCACGTTCCCGCGGCGACGGTGGCGCGTCTGCTGAAGGAGCGGCCCGAGGACGTTCGGGGGATCGCGGTCCCGGGGATGCCGACCGGCTCCCCCGGTATGGAAGGTCCGAACCCGCAGCCGTACGACGTCATCGCCATCCGCAAGGACGGCTCCCGGTTCGTGTACGAGACCGTGTACCCGACTCAGCCGGACAGCGACACCAGGTAGACGGCGCCGAACGCGCCCAGCACCACCAGCCCCACCCACGTGAGCGCCCGGAGCCCGGCCCCCGGCCGGTGCTCCGGCGGCACGTTCCGGCCCGTGACCGCACGCAGGTTCAGGTATCCCAGGACCGGCGCGGTGAGGAACGCCACCGTGGTCGCGAAGTCCACCATCCCGGTGAGCGAGCTGGCGAACACCGCCAGGAGCAGCGCGGTGGCCACCCCGATGAGGGCCATGGCCGTCCAGTAGGCCGCCCCGGTCTCTCCGATCCGCACCCCCGGGCCGCGCCGCCCCGTCAGCACCTCCACGGACCGGGCGATCCCGCGGGGGAAGCCGTCGACGACGGTGATGGACGTGGAGAGCATGGTCGTCAGGACGGCCACCAGAACGAACGGCCGGGACCACTCGCCCAGCGTGCGGCCGTAGAGGTCCACGAGCTGGAGGGAGAACGCGGCGCCGCCGGCGCTGAACGCCTCGCCGCTCCCGTGCATGACCGCGGCGCCGAGAATGACGAATCCGAACGCCATCACGCCCGTCCCGATGTAGCCGATCCGGAAGTCCGCCAGCGCGTTGCGTACGCTGGTCCGGTGGTGGCCGCTCTCGTCCTTGGCGAGCGTCCACAGCGAGCTCCAGACCGAGATATCGACCGCCGAAGGCATCCAGCCGACCAGCGCGAGAAGGAACGCCAGCGACGTCACGCCGCCGGGTCCGATGTCCGGGACCAGCGCGAGGGTCGAGAAGTCCGCCCGCGGCAGCGCGACCGCGGCCGCGAAGACCGTGGAGAGGGTGAGCGCGACCAGGATGACCTTGACCGTCCCGTCCAGCAGGCGGTAGCGGCCGACCCACAGCAGGCCTCCGCAGGCCGCGTACAGCGCGGCCGCCGCGAGCCACACCGGGGCGCCGATGCCGAGCACCGTGAGGAGCAGGAAGGCGGTGAAGAGGAGGATGGCCCCGTCGACGATCACGGCCGTGACCAGCGTGATCAGGAGGTAGAGCCACGGCGCCCACGCGCCGATGCGCGCGTAGCCCTCCACCAGGCTCTCCCCCGTCGCCGCCGCGTAGCGGGGACCGAACTCGAAGAAGGGGTACTTCAGGATCAGCGCGAGGAGGATCACGCCCGACAGCGCGAAGCCGGCGTCCGCACCGGCGCGGGTGGACTGGACCAGGTGGGAGACGCCGATGGCGGCCCCTGCCCAGAGAAGCCCCGGCCCGAAGCTCTTCCAGAAGTCCCGGTCGAACATGGGGGCGAAGAGTGGGGGAGCGGGCGCGGGAGAGGCAAGGGCCGCCGTGGGCCCGGGGTCTTTTCCAGCGGGCCCGGGGGCCTTACCCTCAGGCCCGGGCGTCGAGGCCCGGGAGAGCTGGACATGGGGGCGGGTCTCGCCTGGTGACGGGTGCGCTCTTCAAAAGCGTCGGGCCGAGCTAAGACCTCGGTTGGTGGGTTCGATTCCCACACGCCCCCGCCAGCTTCTCACACGCTCCCGCCCGTCGCCGTGCGTCGCGACGACCCTGTCGCGGCCGCGCGGTCCGCCGTCCGCTCGGTCGCCCGGCCCTCCGTGATGGGGAGCTCCAGCATGAAATCCGTCCCCTCCCCGACCACGCTGCGGACCCGCAGATCGCCGCCCATGAGACGCGCCAGCCGGCGCGAGATCGCCAGCCCGAGCCCGGTACCGCCCGCTCGCCGGGAGTGCCCCGAGTCGACCTGGTGGAACTCCTCGAAGATTCGCTCCAGCTCGTGCGGCGGGATCCCCGGGCCGGTGTCCGCGACGTGGATGATGCCCGAGCCGCCCAGGTCCTCGAACGAGATGGTGACGCTTCCGGACTCCGTGAACTTGACCGCGTTGGCGGCCAGGTTGATGAGGACCTGGGCCAGCCGGGTCTCATCCGCCACCACCACCACATCGTCCGGGGCGTCCACCCGCACCTCGAGGGATTTGCTGTCCGCCAGGGGGGAAACCTGGTTCGCGGCACGCATGAGGACCGGCCGCAGGACGACGGGCTCCAGCGTCAGGTCGAGCCGTCCGGCCGCGACCTTGGTGAGATCCAGGACGTCGTTGATCAGCCCGAGCAGGTGCCGTGAGGTCTCCACCACCCGCAGCACCATCTGCTTCTGCTTCGGCGCCAGCGTGCCGTGGACGCCCATGTCGAGGAGATCCGCATAGCCGATGATGGCGTTCAGAGGCGTGCGCAGCTCGTGGCTCATCATCGCCAGGAACTGGTCCTTCGCCAGCGTGGCGGCGGTCAGCTCATCGTTGGCGCGCTCCAGCAGCGTGGTCTGCTCACGCAGCTCGTCGTTGGTGTGCCGCAGGATCTCGGCGTATTCGTGCTCGTCCGTGACGTCCCGGACCACGACCGCCACCCCCCGGACCTCCTCGTCCTCGCCCATGATCGGCGCCGCCGAGGCCGCCAGGTAGCGCTCGATCCCCGAGTGGGTGAGCGTGAAGCGGAACCGATCCACTCGCCGCCCCTCCAGCGCCGCCAGCAGCGCGAACGGCTCCTCGGACGGGATCCGTCCGCCCTGCCCGGTGCGGAAATGGGCCGGCCATTCACGGAGCTCCGCCTTGCTGACCCGCGGTCCCAGCAGCGCCTGCGCGGCCTCGTTCACGCGCTCCGGCCGTCCCGAGCGGTCGAAGAGGACCACGCCATCGGCCAGCCGCTCGAGGACCGTCGCCAGACGCGTGGCCTCCCGGGTGGCCTTTCCGCGGGCCCGGCGCACCCCCTCGAGCAGCTCGGCGGCACGCAGGTTGGCTGCCGCGTGCGCCGCCACGGTTCGGGCGAACGGGACGCTCGTCGCGGCGAACCCGCCCTCTCGGTAGCAGTGCCAGACGGCCAGCCCGACCAGGTGACCGCCCACCTTGAGCGGCACCGCGAGCGTCTCCAGCGGCCGCGCGAGCCCCAGCTCGGCGGGGCTCGCGCCTGGAAGGTCATTGCTCCGCGTCAGGACCGGCTCGCCGGTGGCGATGGGCTCGGCCAGCTCCCCCAGCAGCGCGACGGGAACGCGGACCTGCCGGAAGTCGTCCGGCGACGCGGCCTCCGGAGGCACGCTCCCGGGGCTGAGCACGACCCTGTGGCGCCCGACGACCTGATCCCCGTCCTCGTCGAACCCGTACAGGAGGGCCAGGTCCCCCCCGACCACCTCGCCCACGGCTCCCAGGAACTCGTCCATCACGTTCTCCGGGGCGAGGGACCCGGAGAGGCGCAGCGCGGTCTCCTGCGCGGATTCCAGCTGCTCCGAGAGCGAGCGCGCCTCCTGCGCCCGCCGCGCCGCCTCCTCCGCGCTCTCGGCGGCGTTTCGCTCGGCCTGGATCCGGCGCTGGATCTCCGTCTGCTGGGAGCGGACCGTCCGCCACAGGAGGAAGAGCGACAGCGCGAACGCCAGGGCCAGCAGCAGGCCGCTGATCCTGATGGCGCCGCTGACCATCTCGAAGGACCGGGCGCTCACCGGCGGGTGGGCGACGGCCAGGGTCCATTCCCGGTCCCCCACCTGGACGGGTCGCGTGACCCGCTCCCACCCCTCCGGCGAGGGGACCGTGGTCACGCGGGTGCCTTCGGGATCGTAGAGCGCATAGAAGGTCGGCCGGAGCCGAGAGCGTTCCCGCTCGAGGGCGGCGCGGATGACCACGAGCGGATCGATCTCGGCCGCCAGCACCGCCCTGAGCGACTCGCCGTCCTCCGCCGGGATCGGGTCGAATACCAGGACGCGGCTCCCGCCGAGGAGCTGGAGCATGCCGGTCGTCGCGGGTCCACCGGTCGCCACCGCCTTCCCGTAGGCGGCCTCCACCGCCGGGATCGTCAGCGGTTCCAGCCAGGTCCGGTAGAGAAGCGCACCCGAGGACGCGGCCGCGCCCCCCCGACCCGTGATCACCGTCACGGCGGTGAGGCCGGGGACGCCGGCGATCACGCTGTCCAGCGCGACGAGGAACGTCTGCTGCGAGAGGGAGTCCTGGACCTGGGTGAACTGCAGCTTGGCCGCCGCGAGCGCGCCGATCCGGCCGGCCATGGCCGAGCTGATGGTCTCGGAGAGCGCCGCGGCGTCCTCCTCGGCCCGCGCCGCCGCCTGCTGCCGCGCCCGCGTCAGCTCGCGTCGGTTCTGCTGATCGAGATAGAAGGTCGTGGTCAACAGGAGCAGGAACGCCAGGATCGGGAGGATCCAGCCCCAGCGTGCGAGCGCGCTCTGTAGGGTCCGTGTCGTCACGTTATGGGAGCAGTGGCCGGGATCGTTGCCGTGGCGCCGCACGGAGCAACAACCGTACCCTGCTGATGCGCCGGGTCAGCGCCACTCGTTCCCCATCCACGACCCGTACATCGGGTTGGGGAGCACGAAGTAGCGATCACCGAACAGCCGGTAGTCCTCGACCGCCGCGTCCCGGATCGACTGCTCGAGGTCCGGGAAGTCGCCGATGTTGTCCCCGATCCACAGGAGCACCCGGAGCGGGCCCAGCTCCGGCGACGCCGTGCCCTCGGCCACCATCGCGAACCGCGCCTCCTTCTGGGACGTATCCGTCTCGCACAGCACCACGTCCGGCCGGATCCCGAGCGCGTGGAGGTTGCGGATCGTGGCGGGACACAGCCCCTCGTGCCGGTTCGTCACCACCGCCACCCGTCCTCCCAGCCGGTGGACGAGCGCCACGAACGCGTCCGACCCGGGGATCGCGGTAGCCGCCTCCTCCAGGACCCACGCGTCCCACGCCTCCTCGCTGAACGCCTCGCCCGCTTCGGCGATCCGCTTCTCGAACAGGCTGTTGTCCAGGATCGTCTCGTCCGCGTCCATGATCACGCCCCACGAGCCGTCCGACAGCGGCGCCTCCAGCGCCCGCAGCCGGGTGCCGGCCGACCGGAACGTCTGGAGCGCCAGCGCCCGGTACTCGGCGGCGGTCCGGAACCAGTGCACCTCCCGGTGCCGCTCGGCCGGCGGCAGCGTGGCGACGTCGACGGTGACCGGCGGGGGCGTCGCCTCCGGCGCGCTCGAAGGCGCCGTGGCGCAGGCGGACAGGAGCAGGAAAGCGGGGATGAGTCGTTTCACGAGGGGCTCCGGCGGCTGAGTGGGCGGCGCTGTTCGGGCCCGGCTGGGCCCGCAGGAAACTAGCGATTCGCCGGCCGGTGCGCCTGCGACCGCGACAGCTCCGGGCGTCGGGCGGCGACCGGACTTCCCTCCGCGATGCCGCAACCCCAAACAGAGCGAGCGCTCGGTTTCTTTCGCGGATGCGGCCGGTGCGCGATCTCTCGTCGCCCCAGAACACGTAAACTTCCTCGCCGCAGCCCGGCGGCAAAGCCTGGCCCGCCCAGCTCGGAGACCGCTGTGGGCATGGCGGTGCCCACCGTCGTAGCTTCCAGTGCGGCCAGGAACATGCCCATCATGAGGGCGGCGGTGACGAGGCGGCGCTCGCGTCCGGGATTCAGGGGCGCAACCATCGCCGCCGCTGCTCACGCGGTCAAGCCGCCCCGGTGGCGGGACCGACCCTCGAATCATGAGCCGATGCCGAAGATCACCGCGTTGAAGCGAAGCCCGCGCAGGGAGCGCGTCCGGATCTACGTCGATGGAGGGGACGCCCCCGCCGCGGAGCTCGCCCTCGACCTCGTGCTCCGCGCCGGCCTCGCCCCGGGGGATCCGCTGGACCACGCCACGCTCGAGCCGCTCCTCCGGGAGGACGAGGCGCTCCGCGCCCGCGAGGCCGCGCTCGCCCTGCTCTCCCACCGGGCCCGCTCCCGCGTCGAGATGCGACGCCGGCTCGCGGGCCGTGACTTCCCGGGCGGGGTGATCGACCGGACGATCGAATGGCTGGAGGAGCGCGGCTATCTCGACGACGACGCCTTCGCCGACGCCTTCGTCCGGGACCGCCTCCGGCTCCGTCCGCGCGGCCGCATCGGGCTGCTGACGGAGCTCCGGCGGAAGGGCGTCGACGAGGGGACCGCCGTCGCGTCCGTCGACCGGGTCCTGGAGACCGAGGGCGTCGACGAGGTCGCGCTGGCGGTCGAAGCCGCCGAGGCCTGGGCTGGAAAGAACGTCACCACGGTGCGGGCGGCCGGCCGGTCGCGGGAGGATCGACAGCGCGCCCGCCGGCGGCTGTACGGCCACCTGGCGCGCCGCGGCTTCGGCCCGGACGCCGTACGCGCCGGCGTCGACCGCGCCCTGGGCGATTGACCACGGCCCCCGACGCCCCGTAGCATCCCGAGCCATGCCGAAGATCGCGCGCGTCATCCTCAACCCCACCTCCGGCGGCGGCCGGGGTCGCCGGGCGGCCGAGTCCATCCTGGTGGGGCTCGAGCGGAGAGGGATCCGGGGCGAGGTCGTCGCCACCACGGCCCCGGGGCAGGCGACCGCGCTGGCCCGCGACGCGGCCCGGGAAGGGGTGGACATCGTCGTCGCGGCGGGGGGCGACGGAACCGTTCACGAGGTCTCGAACGGTCTCCTCGGGGCCTTCACCGAGGGGATCGAGGGGCCCGTCCTCGGCATCCTGCCGGTCGGGACCGGCAACGACTTCGCCAAGCTGGTCGGCCCCCTGAAGCAGCTCGATCGCTCCCTCGACATCCTCGCCGGCGGAACGGTCCGCCACATGGACGCGTGTCGCGCCCTCTGGAGCGACCGGGCCCACTGGTTCGTGAACGCCGGCGGCACCGGGATCGACGTGGAGGTGGTCCGGCAGATCATCCGGCGGCGGGGCGGCCGCACCCCGGCCGTCGCGACGTACCTCGGCGCCGTGCTCGTCGCCCTGGTGCGGTACCGCGCCATCCCGCTGCGCATCCGGATGGACGACCTCGTGGTGGAGTCCGACACGATGATCGTCGCCGCCGCCAACGGGCGCTGCATCGGCGGCGGCTTCTGGGTTTGCCCTCGCGCGGAACCTGACGATGGTCGGTTCGATATCTGCATCGTGAAGCGCACATCGTACTGGGAGGCGTTGCGCGCCATCCCGCTGATCCTGCGCGGGGTTCACGAGAGGCACCCGAAAGTCGAAATGCACCGGGCCACGAGGGTAGAGATCGAGGCGTTGGGCGACGATCCGTTGTTCTTTCAGCTCGACGGCGAGCTCCACGAGCCGCCGGACGCCCGCACGCTCGTGCTGGAGATTCTCCCCGGCGCGCTTCCCGTCCTCACCGGGGCTGGCGTCGCGTGAATCTGCATTCCCTGCATGCGACGGTACGCCGCTCGCTCCCGGCCCTGGCCGCCGCCCTGCTCCCCGTCCCGCTTCTCGCCCAGGTGCCGGACAGCATCGGGGTCCCGGTCGATTCCGTCGTCATCACTCCGGCCGTTCCCGTCGCCGCCGCACCCGTCGACGGGGATTCGGCCCTGCGGGAGCCTCTCAGCCCCCGCTCCGCGTTCATCCGCTCGATGATCCTCCCGGGCTGGGGGCAGGCGGAGTTCGACTCGTATGTTCGGGGTGGCGTGTTCTTCGCCGGCTGGGCCGGCAACTGGTTCATGAACTTCAAGAACGCGGTCCGGCTGAGCGAGGCGAGAAATCTGTTCGATCTCCGGGCGGGCGAGCTGAGGGATTCTCTCGTGACCACGTCGTCGAACCCGGATTCGATGCGCACCGTACTCGAGACCACGGACCTGCTCGACACGACCGTCCGCGCCGACTCGGCGGGCAACGACCTCCGCAAGCTCGTGCGCGGGAGAGAGCAGCAGAGGGAGGACTGGATCGCGTTCACGATCTTCTGGATCCTGGCCTCCGGCGTGGACGGCTACGTGACGGCGCACCTCGCCGATTTCCCGGCGACGATCGACGTGGAGACGGCCATGGACGGCGGCGTCTCCCTCCGTCTCGAAGTGCCGCTCGGGAGGCGGAGACCGTGACTTCCATGCGTGCAGCGGTCGAGCGGGATCGTCCCATCGGCGTGTTCGACTCGGGGTTCGGCGGCCTCACCGTCGTGAACGCGCTCCGGCAGCGGGTCCCCAACGAGTCGGTGCTCTATTTCGGCGACACCGCGCGGGTGCCGTACGGCTCCAAGTCACCCGCCAATGTTCGCCGCTTCTCCCGCGAGGCCGCGCAGTTCCTGCTCTCCCGCGACGCCAAGCTCATCGTGGTCGCCTGCAACACGGCCACCGCCCACGCCGCCGCCGAGCTCGCGGCCGAGCTGACCGTGCCGGTGGTCGGCGTCATCGAGCCGGGGGCGACCGCCGCCGTCGCCGCGACCCGAAGCGGACGGATCGGCGTCCTCGGAACCGCGGGGACCATCGGATCCGGCGCCTACGACCTGGCCGTCCGCCGCCGTCTGGGCGAGCCGGGGCGCGTCTACGCCCAGCCGTGTCCGCTCTTCGTCCCGCTCGTCGAGGAGGGGTGGACGGACCACGCCGTCACCATGCGCGTCGCGGAGGAGTACCTGCGGCCGCTGAAGGAGGTGGACGTGGACGTCATCATCCTCGGCTGCACGCACTACCCCCTCCTGAGCCCCCTCCTCCAGGAGGTCATGGGGCCCGACGTCACGCTCGTGGACTCCGCCGAGGAGACCGCCCGCGCCGTGGAAGGGATCCTGTCCGAGCTGGGGCTCGAGCGGAGCGCCGACACGCCTCCTTCCTTCACCTTCTTCGTCAGCGACTCCCCCCACAGGTTCCGCGAGGTCGGCCGCCGGTTCGTCGGGGACCTCATCGGCGCGGTCTCCCACGTGGACATCGATGGCTTCGGCCAGCACATGCAGCGCCTGGCCAGCCCGTAGAGTCGTGCCGCCGGCACGACTCTACGGGCGTGCCGGCGGCACGACTCTACGGGCGTCGAGACGATCCTAATCCCCCTCCCACGTACGCGGGACCGGGTCGCCCTCGGGTCCCACGGTGATGTAGGTCCGGTGGGTGATCCAGTCGCCCGCGTTCAGATAGTACCGCCCCGGCTCCACCTCCAGCACCGCCGGCAGGTGCGAGTGCCCGCACACCACCCAGCCCAGCGTCGGGTCCGCAGCCAGGCTCCCCCGCGCCCATTCCTCGATGAACGCGGCCCGCCCCTTCTTCTCGGGGTCGTCGTCCGACTTCGCCTCCGTGGTCGACACCCGCCGCGCGATCCGCAGCCCCAGCTCCGGGTGCAGCGCCCGGAACGCCAGGACCATGGCGCGGCTGCGCAGCACGGCCTTCAGCGCCCGGTACTTGATGTCCCCGCGCCCGAGGCCGTCCCCGTGCGCCAGCAGCGCCGGCCGCCCCGCGATCTCCGTCCGGAGGTGACCGGGGTGGAACGCCACGCCCACATGCTCCTCCAGGAAGCGCCCGCCCCAGGCGTCATGGTTGCCGCCCAGCAGTGTGACCGGGATCCCGGCATCCACCAGCGCGCGGAGCGCCGCCAGCACGCGGAAGTGCCGCCCGGGGATCACCTCTCCGTACTCGAACCAGAAATCGAACAGGTCCCCCGGGATCAGCAGCCGACCGGCCTCCGCCCCCACGTGCTCCAGGAACCGCAGAAAGGAGCGCTCCCGCGCCTCCGGGATCGCTCCGAGGTGCACATCCGATGTGATGTAGTCCGGCTTCGGCATGGCGGCGAAGGTACGGCTCGCCCCCCCGGGGCAGCAACGGAAGGCGCTCCGGGCGACCTCGTTTCGACGCCCGCCCCGCGCGCCGCGAACGTCAGGTTTCCAACTTCCGCCGCCGCGTGATAACTTCTCCCCTTATGGCCACAAGAAACCGCGAGCGCGACGCAGTCCGCCCGATCACGTCGTATCAGCCGGTCCCGCAACGGGATGAGCGCAACGACGGGATCCCGCTGGACCTGGCATGGATCCGCGGCACCCGCGTCAACCGCAGCGCCGTCGAGCGCCGGGCGACCTCGCTGACCCGGCGGCGCTCCATCAAGAAGCAGTGGCAGGCCGCGTGGCTCCTGCGCGCCGTCTCCTGCATGGACCTGACGACCCTGTCCGGCGACGATACGCCCGGCACCGTCCGGCGCCTCGCGGCCAAGGCCCGCCAGCCCATCCGCGCCGACCTCCTCGAGGCCCTGGGTCTCCGCCCGGACGCCGTCAAGGTCGGCGCCGTCTGCGTCTACCACGCCCTCGTGGATACCGCAGTGAAGGTGCTGCGCGGCTCCGGGGTTCCGGTCGCCGCCGTCTCCACCGGGTTCCCGGCCGGGCTGAACCCGTTCGAGCAGAAGCTCGAGGAGGTGCGGGCCTCCGTCGACGCCGGGGCCGAGGAGATCGACATCGTCATCACGCGCGCGAACGTCCTCACGGGCGACTGGCAGGCGGTCTACGACGAGGTCCGCGCCTTCCGCCAGGCCGCGGGCGAGGCGCACATCAAGGCGATCCTGGCGACCGGGGAGCTGGCCACGCTGACCAACATCGCCCGGGCCAGCCTCGCCGCCCTCATGGCCGGCGCCGACTTCATCAAGACATCCACAGGCAAGGAGCCCGTGAACGCGACGCTCCCCACCGGCCTCGTCATGACCCGGATGATCCGCGACTACACGGAGCGGACGGGGCTGGTCGCCGGCTTCAAGCCCGCCGGCGGCATCCGCACGGCCAGGGACGCCCTGGAATGGCTCATCCTCATGAAGGAGGAGCTGGGCGAGGAGTGGACGCGTCCGGACCGGTTCCGCTTCGGGGCCAGCTCGCTCCTCGGAGACATCGAGCGCCAGCTCGAGCATCACGTGACCGGCCGCTACTCCGCCGGCTACCGACACCCCATGGCATGACTGAAAAGACGCTGCAGGTCCCCGAGCTCATGGAGCGCCTCGAGTACGGCCCCGCGCC
>JAHWKI010000239.1 GCA_019347975.1 Gemmatimonadota bacterium | reverse complement strand
GCCCGGACCGCCGGGACGGTTCCCGCGAGCAGTCCGGCGATCACGGCCAGAGCGCCACTGAACAGGAGGATCCGCCCCCTGTCGCTGCCCTCCGCCCACCCCACCGTCGGCAGCAGGAACGACCGGAGTAGGTCACCCGCCCCCGCGGCCAGCAGGTACGCCGCCGCCCCGCCCATCAGCGCCAGCAGGACCGCTTCCAGCACGCTCGAGCCGATCAGCCGGCCGCGCCCCGCCCCCAGCGCCAGCCGCACCGCCGCGTCCCTCCGCCGCTGGACTCCCCGCGCCAGCAGCAGGTTCGCCACGTTCGCGCAGGTCAGCAGCAGGACCATCCCGGCGACGCCGGTGAGCCACGGCACCACCCGCGCCTCCTCCGACGCCAGCGACGTCCGCGCCAGCAGCAGCGGCTCCGCCGTCACCCGCGCCTCCCGGTCGTAGGTCTCCTGCTCCGCCCGCCCCCGCCGGTGCGCGACGGTCGCCGCTTCCGTCGCCGCCTCCGGCGTCACCCCCGGCGCCAGCCGCCCCACCACCTCGAACCAGTACCACCCGCGGCTCTCCACCCACTCCCGCCCCCCCTCCTCCACCTCGCCCCCCGGGTGCAGCGGGAGCCACACATCCACACGCTCCAGCCCGACGCCCGTGAACCCCGCCGGCGCCACCCCCACCACCGTGTACGAATCCCCACCCACGTCCACCGGCCGGCCCAGCACCGACTCGTCACCCCCGAACCGTGCCCGCCAGAACGAATGCCCCAGCACCGCCACTTTCTCGGCGCCGAACGCGTCGTCCTCCGCGCTGAACCACCGCCCTACCGCCGTCCGCGCCCCCAGCAGCGGCATGAGCTCGTGCGTCGCCAGCGTCACCGATCTCGACTCCGCCTCCTCCCCCTGGCCCACCGTCAGGCTCCGCTCCGAGAACGCCGCCACCGACGAAAACGCGTCCAGCTCCTTCCAGTCCCGGTAGTCCGGGTACGTGTGGAACCGCGCCGTGAAGATGTCCCCGTTGAAGCCCCGCCGGGTCACGAACAGGCGACGGACCTCGTCCGCGTCCTCCACGTGGTCCGGCGCCCGCAGGAACAGCCGGTCCAGCATCCCGAACATCGTCGCGTTCACCCCCACGCCCAGCCCGATCACCAGCACCACCCCCAGCGACAGCCCCGGGGCACGCCCGATCCCGCGGAGCGCGTCCGCCACCGCCCTGCCACCCGCGCCCAGCGTCCAGCTCGCCCGCTCCCGCCGGTCCCGTCCCCGCGCCAGGCGACGGAGCTCCCGACGGTACCGCCGCTCGTCTCCGAACCGCCGCGCCGCTTCCGCCCTCGCCTCCGACGCCGGGCGGCCCCGCGCAATGAGCTCCTCCACCGTCGCCGCGAAATGATGCTCCAGCTCCCGCTCCACCTCGCGGTCCGCGTCCCCTCCACCGATCCCCAGTCGGAACACACGACGGATCCCATCGAAGCCGCTCATGCCGTCGCCTCCTCCCCCTCCGCGCGCAGCACCTTGAACACCGCCTCCGCGTATGCCGTCCAGTCCCGCGTCCCCTCCCGCAGCTCCCGCCGGCCCGCGCTCGTCAGGCGGTAGTACTTTGCCTTCCGATTGTTCTCGCTCTGCCCCCACTCGCTCTCCAGCCACCCCCGCTTCTCCAGCCGGTGCAGCGCCGTGTACAGCGCCCCCTCCTCCACCTTCAGCGCCTCGTCCGTCGTCCCACGGATCCAGCTCGCCACTCCGTACCCGTGTCGCGGCCCCCACGCCAGCGCCTTGAGCACCAGTACATCCAGCGTCCCCTGCAGGAATCCCTCGCGCATTTTGCGTCTCCCATCAATGGTTGATGGGAAAGATGTGCGGCTCGTTCCCCTCAACGCAAGAGGGGAAGCGGCGGGAGCCCGCACGGGAGCCCGCACGGTCGCCTGCCGGCCGGTCGCTCACGCCGGCCGGTCGCGCATGCCTCTCGCGGCGGCGCTGGCGTCGATCTCGGGACCCCGCCATCCGAGCGCTGGCGCCGGCCGGATCCCACCGCGATGGCGGAAAGCCTGAAAGATGACGCTGCCGTTCGGACCACCGCGGCCTTGACGGCGCCTGGCGGCGTCCAGGCGCCACCCGTTGCGCCGCCCGCCCTTTCGCTGCAGCCCTGACAGCGTCCAGCGCCGTCAACCCGAGACTCCCGCCCCCCGGCAGGATTCTTTTCAGGCTTGCCGCCACAGTCCGCGTCGCTCCGTCCCCCGACCCGCAGTCCCGCAGTCCCACAGTCCCACAGTCCCACAGTCCCACAGTCCCACAGTCCTGTTGTTCTGTTGTTCTGTTGTTCTGTTGTTCTGCAGTTCTACAGTTCTGCAGTTCTGCAGTTTGTAGTTCTGTAGTTCTGTAGTTGTGTAGTTGTGGGTCCTACCGTAGTCTGCCCCTCGGAAGTCCACACGATCCGGAGATCCATCCAAATGCACCGAACCGTCCTCGCGATTCTCCTGTGCCTCGGGCCGGCGCCGCTCGCCGCACAGAACGGAGTGACCCCCTCCCCTCCGCGCGTTTCTGTGGGCGAGGGCCCGTACGAGCGCCTGATCATCCGCGGCGCGACGGTGGTCGACGGGACCGGCGCTCCGCCGGTCGGGCCGATGGACATCGTCATCGAGGGGAACCGGATCACGGAGATCCGCGGCGTGGGAGCGCCCGGGGTGCCGATCGAGGACCGTCGTCGTCCGCAGGGGGCGACGCGGGAGGTGGACGCGCACGGGATGTACGTGCTGCCGGGGTTCGTGGACCTCCACGCGCACCAGGGCGGGGCGCAGCAGGGCACGCCGGCGGAGTACGTGCACAAGCTGTGGCTCGCCCATGGCGTCACCACGGTGCGCGACCCGGGCTCCGGCAACGGCGTGGACTGGACGCTGGACGAGGCGCGGCGGAGCGCGCGGAACGAGATCGCGGCGCCGCGGATCTTCGTCTACGTCCGCCCGGGCGCGGGGTGGGAGGACGGCCGCATCGACTCGCCCGAGAAGGCGCGGGAGTACGTGCGGTGGGCGGCGCGGAAGGGCGTGGACGGGCTGAAGCTGGTGAGCTACGACCCGCCGATCATGGCCGCGCTGATCGACGAGGCGCGGAAGCAGGGGCTGGGCACGCAGGCGCACCTGGGGCAGCTGGGCGTGGCGCGGATGAACGTGCTGGACGCAGCGCGGCTGGGGCTGGGCTCGATGGAGCACTGGTACGGCCTTCCCGAGGCGCTCTTCGACGACCGCACCATCCAGGACTACCCGTACGACTACAACTACGCCGACGAGTACCACCGCTTCGGGCAGGCCGGACGGCTCTGGAAGCAGGCGGCGGAGCCCGGCTCCGACCGGTGGAACGCGGTGATGGAGGAGCTGCTGGCGCTGGACTTCGTCCTGGACCCGACGCTGACGATCTACGAGGCGAGCCGTGACGTGATGCGGGAGCGGGAGGCGGAGTGGCACGACACCTACACGCTGCCTTCGCTCCACGAGTTCTACCGGCCGAGCCGCACCAGCCACGGGAGCTACTGGTTCAGCTGGACCACGGCGGACGAGATCGAGTGGAAGAACAACTTCCGGATCTGGATGCGGTTCCTGAACGAGTACAAGAACCGGGGCGGAAAGGTGACGACCGGCTCGGACGCCGGCTTCATCTACAAGCTGTACGGCTTCGGCTACATCCGCGAGCTGGAGCTGCTCCAGGAGGCCGGCTTCCATCCCCTCGAGGTGGTGCGCGCCGCCACGCTGCACGGAGCCGAGACTCTCATGGCGCCGAAGGGGCGGGCGCCCGACTTCGGCGTCGTGAAGGAGGGCGCGCTGGCGGACCTGGTCATCGTCCCCCTCAATCCGATCCATGACTTCAAGGTTCTCTACGGCACGGGCACGCTGCGCCTGGACGAGGAGGGCGAGGTGAGGCGTGTGGGCGGCGTCCGGTGGACGATCAAGGACGGGATCCTCTACGACGCGCCGGCCCTCCTGAGGGAAGTCGAGGCGATGGTGGACCGGGCGAAGAACGCCGCGGCGGCCACGGCCGGGTCGGAGTAGGGCACGGAGGGATGCCCGGGGCGACCGCCCTCGTCTCGCACCCGGCGTGCGCCCTTCACGATACCGGCTGGAGCCACCCCGAGCACCAGGGGCGTCTGCCGGCGATCGTGAAGGCGCTGTACCGTCAGACCCCCGATCTCCAGGAGCACGTGCTCCAGGTCGAGGGCTCCGCCGCGGAGGTCGCGGACCTGCTCCGGGTCCACACCGCGAGCCACATCGAAACCGTTCGGGCCGCGGTGGACCGCGCGGCCGCGCGGGGCCACCCGGTCGACCTCACGCTCGACACGATCGTTTCCGGCGCGTCCTGGGACGCCGCCATGGCCGCGGCCGGTTCGGCCATCACCGCCACGCGGCTCGTGCTCGACGACGGCGGGCCCTCCACCGCCTTCGTCCTCTCCCGCCCCCCCGGGCATCACGCGACGGCGAGCCGCCCCATGGGCTTCTGCCTCTTCAACAACATCGCCGTGGCCGCCCGGTGGGCGCGCGAGGAGGCGGGGCTCGACCGCGTGCTGATCATCGACTGGGACGTGCACCACGGGAACGGCACTCAGGACATCTTCCTTCACGATCCGTCGGTCTACTATCTCTCCCTCCACCTGTCCGGCCACTATCCCGGCACGGGCCACGACCACGAGACCGGTATCGGGGCGGGGAAGGGGACCACGCGCAACGTGCCGCTGGCGCCCGGGGTCGACAGGGAGTACTACCTCGAGGTCTTCGGCCAGGCGCTGGAGGGGGCGACCACGTCCTTCGACGCGGACCTCGTCCTCGTCTCCGCAGGGTTCGACTGCCTCGCCGGCGATCCCCTCGGTGGTCTCCTCCTGGAGCCTTCCGATCTGCACGTCATGACGCGCGCGATCATGGAGGCGGCGGAGCGAGCGGCGCACGGGCGGGTCGTCGCGCTGCTGGAAGGCGGCTACGTCCCGGACCGCGTCGGTCAGGGTGTGGTCCAGGTGATCCGCGCGTTCGCCGGCCTGCCCGGCGGGATCTTGGCCGGGAATGGGCGGTAGGGCGTTAGGGCGTTAGGGCGTTAGGGCGTGCGGGCGTTAGGTCGTTCGGACGTTCGGGCGTGCGACGCCCAGACGCCCAGACGCCCAGACGCCCAGACGCCCAGACGCCCAGACGCCCAGACGCCC
>JAHWKI010000238.1 GCA_019347975.1 Gemmatimonadota bacterium | reverse complement strand
GATGACGGAGAGCATGGCCCGTCAGCCGGAGATCGCGGGCAACATCCAGACGGCGTCGATCATTCTGGCGGCGCTGATCGAGGGCGCGGCGCTGTTCGCGCTGGTGATCGCGTTCCTCATCTGAACACGGCAGCGGGGAGCCGGCCGACCGGGGCGGTACGACGGGCGGCCGGCTGCCTTCTTCGAAGCGATGGTTGAAAGCGGATAGCTGATGAACATGATCTGGGCGCTCATCCAGGAGACGGGGTACGAGGCGGCGGAGGCGGCGGAGCACACGCCGAACGTCTTCAACCTCGACATGGGCACGTCCTTCTGGACCCTGGTGATCTTCGGGGTCCTGATGGTGGTGCTGGCGAAGTGGGCGTTCCCGCCGATCCTGGGCTATGCCCAGGCGCGCGAGGACCGGATCCAGAAGAGCCTGGACGAGGCGCGGCAGGCGCGCGAGGAGGCGCAGCGGGCGCTCGAGGAGCAGCGGCGCGAGCTGGCGCAGGCGCGGGAGGAGTCCCTGGCGATCATCGCCCGCGGGAAGCAGGACGCGGAGAAGGTGCGCCAGGAGCTGGTGGAGCGGGCGAAGACGGACCAGCAGGAGGTCGTCGAGAAGGCCAAGCGGGAGATCGAGCGGGAGCGGGAGCAGGCGCTCGAGTCGATCCGCCGCGAGGCGGTGGAGCTGTCCATCGCCGCTGCGGCGCACCTGGTGGGGAAGCGGCTGGACGGGGACGAGGACCGTCGCCTGGTGCGGGAGTACCTGGACGGGGCACAGACGACGCCCGCCCCGCGCGAGGCCTAGGTGAGGGACGCGACCATCGGCCGGAGCTACGCGGAGGCGCTCCTCGAGCTGGGGGAGCGGCACGATGAGGCGGATGCCTACGCGGCGGCCTTCGCCGAGCTGGACGAGGCGCTGCTCGGGGACGCGCGCATCCGGCACTTCCTCGAGACGCCGAAGATCGACCCGGCGGACAAGCACCGGGCGGTCCGGAGCGCGCTGGAGGGGAAGGCGCCGGAGATGTTCATCCGGTTCGTGATCGTGGTGATGACCAAGCACCGGCAGGGTCTGCTGCACGTCATCCGGGAGCAGTACGACGCGCTGCTGGACGAGCGCGCGGGGCGGGTGCACGCGCAGATCACGCTGGCGCGGCAGCCGGAGCCGGCGATGGTGAAGGAGCTCGGCGAGCGGCTGACGCGGATGCTTGGGACGACGGTCGTGCCGCACATCGAGGTGAACCCGGCCATCGTGGGCGGGATCATCGTCAAGTACGGGGACCGGGTGCTGGACGGCTCGGTGCGGCGCCAGCTGGTGTCGCTGAAGCGGGAGATGATGCACGCGAGGCTGCCGCACGAGGCGGCGGCCGGCGTGACGGGATAGAGGTCCTGACCAACCGGGAACGGTAGCGGGGAAATGGCAAACGAGGCGCAGCTTCGCGCGAGCGAGATCAAGAACGTGCTCCTTCGGGAGATCGAGCAGTTCGGCCAGGAGATGGAGGTCGAGGAGACGGGCGAGGTCCTGGAGGTGAAGGACGGCGTCGCCCGGATCTACGGCTTGACCCAGGCGATGGCGAGCGAGATGCTCGAGATCACGTCGTCGGAGAGCGGGGAGGGCGTGAAGGCGCTGGCGCTGAACCTCGAGGAGGACAACATCGGCGCGGTCGTGATGGGGGACTGGACGCTCCTCCAGGAGGGCGACGCGGTGCGCCGGACGGGCCGCGTGCTCGACATCCCGGTGGGCCCCGGCTACCTGGGGCGGGTGGTGAACCCGCTCGGGGAGGCGATCGATGGGCAGGGCGCCATCGAGAGCGAGGCGCGCCGCCAGATCGACATCGTCGCGCCCGGGATCGTGCTGCGGCAGCCGGTGAAGGAGCCGCTGCAGACCGGGATCAAGGCCATCGATTCCATGATCCCGATCGGTCGGGGCCAGCGGGAGCTGATCATCGGCGACCGGGGCACCGGGAAGACGGCGATCGCGCTGGACACGATCATCAACCAGAAGGACACGGACGTCATCTGCGTCTACTGCGCCATCGGGCAGCGGGCGGGGAAGGTGGCGTCCGTGGTCGAGACGCTGCGCGAGCGCGGCGCCATGGACTACACGATCGTCGTGGCGGCGAACGCGAGCGACCCGGCGCCGATGCAGTACATCGCGCCCTACGCGGCGACGGCGCTGGCCGAGCACTTCATGTGGCAGGGCAAGCACACGCTGGTCATCTACGACGACCTCTCGAAGCAGGCCCAGTCCTACCGTCAGCTCTCGCTGGTGCTCCGGCGTCCCCCGGGCCGCGAGGCGTATCCGGGCGACGTGTTCTACCTGCACTCGCGGCTGCTGGAACGGGCGGCCAAGCTGGCGGACGACCAGGGCGGCGGGTCGCTCACGGCGCTGCCCATCATCGAGACCCAGGGCGGCGACGTGTCCGCCTACATCCCGACCAACGTGATCTCCATCACGGACGGGCAGATCTTCCTCATCACCGACCTGTTCTTCTCCGGCGTACGCCCGGCAGTGGACGTGGGGATCAGCGTGTCCCGCGTAGGTGGCGCGGCGCAGATCAAGGCCATGAAGAAGGTGGCGGGCCGGCTGCGGCTCGACCTGGCGCAGTACCGCGAGCTGGAGGCGTTCGCGCAGTTCGGCTCGGACCTGGATCCGGCGACGCAGCGCCAGCTCGCCCGGGGCGCCCGCACGGTGGAGATCCTGAAGCAGCCGCAGCACGCGCCGCAGCGGGTGGAGGAGCAGGTCATGATCATCCACGCGGTGACCAACGGGTTGCTGGACGAGATCCCGGTGGACCGGGTCCAGGACTGGGAGGAGCAGTTCCTGGAGAAGATGCGGACGCAGCGTGGCGAGATCGGCGAGGAGATCCGTACCAGCGGGACGATGTCGGACGAGACCGTGTCGAAGCTCGAGGCGGAGATCCGGGAGTTCAACGAGATGTTCAAGGCCGACGCGACGGAGCCGGTGGTGCCCGCGGCGACGCCGGGGTCCACCGAGCCGGCCGCCAGCGCGACCGCGGCGTAGGGGAGCGGGACCGAAGCGATGGCGAAGAGCCAGGACATCAAGCGGCGCATCCGCTCCGTCGAGAAGACGCGCCAGATCACGCGCACCATGGAGATGGTGGCGACGTCGAAGCTCAAGAAGATGAGTGATCTGGTGCACGCCGCGCGGCCGTACTCCGAGCGGCTGGGCGAGGTGATCGGGCGACTGACGGACCCGGAGCTGCGCGAGCGGTATCCGCTCCTGCGTCAGCCGGAGACGGCGCGGCGGGCCGCGGTCCTTCTGCTCACGTCCAATCGCGGGCTCGCGGGCGCGTTCAACGTCAACCTGATCCGCGAGGCGCGGCAGCTGATGCAGCGGCTGCGGAAGGACGGGACGGAGGTCGAGCTCCACGTCGTCGGCAAGAAGGGGATCGGCTACTTCCGCTTCCAGGGCGTGGAAATGGCGTCCCGACGGATGGACGTGCCCGACCGCCGGGAGCCGGAGCACGCGGCCGAGCTGGTGGACGAGCTCCGCGAGCGGTTCGCAGCGGAGGCGCTGGACGCGGTCTACGTCGTCTACGCCCAGTACCGGAGCGCACTGTCCACGCCGCCCAGGACGCTGAAGGTCCTGCCCGTCGAGCCGCCGCAGGAGAAGGCGGATGAGGCGGCGGGGAGCCGGGCCGCCGAGGCGAACTACATCCTCTCGCCGGGCGCGGATGCGATCCTGAACGAGCTCCTGCCGCTCTACGTGCGCAACAGCGTGTACCGCGCACTGGTCGAGACGGCCGCGGCGGAGCAGGGCGCGCGCCGGACGGCCATGAAGAACGCGACCGACAACGCGGGCGACATCCTGGACAACCTGCGGCGCACGTACAACCGGGCGCGTCAGGCGCAGATCACGCAGGAGATCGCGGAGATCGTGGGCGGCGCGGCGGCGCTGGAATAGGAGAGGTCCGTGATTCGGCCGTAAAGGCGCGCCGCCGGCGCGCCTCAACGACGGACGGCTGCACGCTGAAGAATACCGGAGATAAAGTGGACATGGCGGAAAAGAGCGGGTGGGTGGCGCAGGTGATCGGTCCGGTCCTGGACGTGGAGTTCGCCGTCGGGGACCTGCCGGACATTTACAACGCGCTGGAGCTGACGATCCCCGGCCGGGACGGCGGCGAGGACCAGCAGGTGGTGGCGGAGGTGCAGCAGCACATCGGCCGGAGCCAGGTGCGGGCGGTGGCCATGTCGTCCACCGACGGCGTGGTCCGGGGGATGGAGGTGAGGGATACCGGCCAGGCGATCGCGGTCCCGGTGGGGGAGGCGGCGCTGGGGCGGATCCTCAACGTGCTGGGCAATCCGGTGGACATGCAGGGCGACATCCCGGCGTCGGTGGAGCGGTGGCCGATCCACCGGGACTCGCCGAAGTTCGTCGCGCTGGAGCCGGAGACGCAGATCTTCGAGACCGGGATCAAGGTCATCGATCTCATCGCGCCGTACGTGAAGGGCGGAAAGACCGGCCTGTTCGGCGGCGCCGGCGTCGGCAAGACGGTGATCATCCAGGAGCTCATCCACAACATCGCGATGGAGCACGGCGGCCGGTCGGTGTTCTGCGGAGTGGGGGAGCGGACGCGCGAGGGGAACGACCTCTGGCTGGAGTTCAAGGAGGCGGGCGTCCTCAGCTCGACGGCGCTGGTGTACGGCCAGATGAACGAGCCCCCCGGCGCGCGCCTCCGGGTCGGGCTGTCCGGGCTGACCATCGCCGAGTACTTCCGGGACGTCGAGAAGCAGGACGTGCTGCTCTTCATCGACAACATCTTCCGGTTCACGCAGGCGGGCTCGGAGGTGTCGGCGCTGCTCGGCCGCATGCCGTCGGCCGTGGGCTACCAGCCGACGCTGGGCACGGAGATGGGTGAGCTGCAGGAGCGGATCACGTCGACCCGCGACGGCTCGATCACGTCGGTGCAGGCCATTTACGTACCGGCCGACGATCTGACGGACCCGGCGCCGGCGACCGCGTTCGCCCACCTGGACTCGACGACGGTGCTCTCGCGGCAGATCGCCTCCCTCGGGATCTACCCGGCGGTGGACCCGCTGGACTCCACGTCCCGGATCCTGGACCCCCACATCCTCGGACAGCGCCATTATGACGTGGCGGCCGAGGTGCAGCGGATCCTGCAGCGCTACAAGGACCTGCAGGACATCATCGCGATCCTGGGCATGGACGAGCTGTCGGAGGAGGACAAGGTGATCGTCGGGCGCGCCCGGCGGATCC